>RECA01000085.1 GCA_007692435.1 Thioalkalivibrio sp. | reverse complement strand
GACAGGCCCCGGCGCCGAAATCGCCGAGAGGGCTCGCCTCCCACAAGGGCCCGGGCAAGCACCGTAGGAGGCCAGCCCCCTGGGCGACAGGCCCCGGCGCCGAAATCGCCGAGAGGGCTCGCCTCCCACAAGGGCCCGGGGCAAGCACCGTAGGAGGCCAGCCCCCTGGGCGACATGCCCCGGCGCCTAGCCGCCGGCAGCGGGCTGGGGCCGGATCCGGAGCCCCAGCTCCCGGAGCTGGGCGTCGGCCACGGACGCGGGGGCCTCGGTCAGCGGACAGGCGGCGCTCTGGGTCTTCGGAAAGGCCATCACGTCACGGATGCTGTCGGCGCCGGCGAGCAGCATCACCAGCCGGTCCAGCCCGAAGGCGATACCCCCGTGCGGGGGCGCGCCCTGCGTCAGCGCCTCCAGCAGGAAGCCGAACTTCTCGGTGGCCTCGTCCTCGCCGATCCCGAGCAGCTCGAAGGCGGCGCGCTGCATGTCCGGGCGATGGATACGGATGGAGCCCCCGCCGACCTCGGTCCCGTTCAGCACCATGTCGTAGGCGCGGGACAAGGCCGTGTGCGGATCGCCGCGCAAGGCATCGGGGTCCGCGACCGCCGGAGCCGTGAAGGGGTGATGCAGTGCAAACAGGCGCTTCTCCCTCGGGTCCCATTCGAACATCGGGAAGTCCACCACCCACAGTGGTTGCCAGCCCGCCTCGACCAGCCCGCGATCGTGGCCAAGCCGCACCCGCAGCGCACCCAGGCTCTCGTTCACGACGGTGGCCTTGTCGGCACCGAAGAAGATCAGGTCGCCATCCCCGGCCCCGGTGCGTTCGACAATGGCGCGGGCCACCGGCTCGGGCAGGAACTTGAGGATCGGCGACTGCAGCCCCGCGGGCCCCTCCGCGATGCTGTTGACCTTGATGTAGGCGAGGCCGCGTGCACCGTAGCGCCCCACGAACTGCGTGTAGTCGTCGATCTCCTTGCGCGACAGCGTGCCGCCCCCCGGGAGCCGCAGCGCGGCCACCCGGCCCTCGGGATCGTTGGCCGGGCCGCTGAAGACCTTGAATTCGACCTCCCGCATCAGTTCGGTCAGGTCGGTGAACTCGAGCGGAATGCGCAGATCCGGCTTGTCGGAGCCGAAGCGGGCCATCGCCTCCGCGTAGGCCATCCGGGGGAAGGGGTCCGGCAGCTCCACCCCGAGCACGTCGCGGAACATCGTCCGGATCAGCCGCTCGTTGAGGCCCATCACGTCCTTCTCGTCGACAAAGGCCATCTCGACGTCGAGCTGGGTGAACTCCGGCTGCCGGTCGGCGCGCAGGTCCTCGTCCCGGAAGCAGCGGGTGATCTGGTAGTAACGGTCCATGCCGCCGATCATCAGCAGCTGTTTGAAGAGCTGCGGCGACTGCGGCAGCGCAAAGAAGCTGCCCGGGTGGGTGCGGCTCGGCACGAGGTAGTCGCGCGCACCCTCCGGCGTCGCCCGGGTGAGCATCGGGGTCTCCATGTCCAGGAAACCCTCGTCGTCGAGGAAGCGGCGGAGGCTGCGCGTGACCCGCGCCCGCAGGCGCAGCCGCTCCTGCATCAGCGGCCGCCGCAGGTCGACGTAACGATAGCGCAGCCGCGTCTCCTCGCCGACATCCTCGTCGTCGAGCTGGAACGGCGGCGTGCGGGAGGCGTTCAGCACCTCCAGCTCCGTGCCCAGCACCTCGATCGCGCCGGTCTTCAGCTCGGGATTGGTGGTGCCCTCGGGACGGCGGCGCACCCGTCCGGTCACCCGCAGCACGAACTCGTTGCGCACCTGTTCCGCGACGCGGAAGATCCCGGCCCGGTCCGGATCGAAGACGACCTGCACCAGGCCCTCGTGATCGCGCAGATCGATGAAGATCACGCCCCCGTGATCGCGGCGCCGGTTGACCCAGCCGCAAAGGGTCACCTCCGAGTCCAGCTCCGCCTCGGTGACCAGTCCACAGAAATGAGTCCGCATTGCGCCAGTTTCCAGCCAGGGGTGAGCATGATCGACGATGGAGACGGGCGGGGGCCGCGAGCCGCACCCGCCCGAAGGGGCAAGGATGTTACGGTTTGGTCAACGGAGGCGCAACCTCGGCCGGGTACCGCGCTCCGGTCGGCCACTTCGGCACGACCACACCCAGCGACATCACGAACTTCAGCCCGTCCTCCACCGACATGTCGAGCTCGATCGCGTCCTCGCGGGGCACCATGATCACGAAACCGGAGGTGGGGTTGGGGGTGGTCGGGATGAAGACCGTGAGCACATCGTGGTCCGTGCGGTGCTGCACCTCGCCCACCCCCACGCCGGTCTGGAAGCCGAGCGTCCACAGACCCTCGCGCGGGTACTGCACCATCAGCACCCGCTTGAAGGACTCTCCGCCGTCGTCGAGCACCGTGCGCATCAACTGCTTCACCGCGCTGTAGATCGAACTGACCAGCGGAATGCGGTCGACGATCGCGTCGCCGATGTCGAAGAGCTTGCGCCCGACGAAATTCGCGGCGACCAGACCGGTGACCAGCACGATCACGATCGCCACCACCACGCCGGCGCCGGGCACGCTGAAGCCCAGCACCGCCTCCGGCCGCCAGCTCGGCGGCAGCAGCAGGATCGTGAAGTCGAGCATGTCCACGAGGAGCTTGATGATCAGCCCGGTCACGATCAACGGGACCCAGACCAGCAGCCCCGCAATCAGGTAGCGGCGAAGGTGGACCAGCACTCAGCCGGCCTGGGCATTCGTCGCGCAGCCCCCGGGGCTGCTGGCCGGAGTGCCGCCGGTGGCGGGCTTCCCGCCATCCGGCTTCGGCGACTCCTTCAGGTTGCGCTTTCCGTCCTTCTTGAAATCGGTCTCGTACCAGCCGCCGCCGGCCAGGCGAAAGCCCGCCGCCGACACCAGCTTGGACAGCTCCGGTGCGCCGCAGGACGGGCAGTCGGTCATTGCCGGATCCGAGAACTTCTGGATCACCTCGGTCTTGCCGCCGCAGCTGCGGCATTCGTATTCGTAGATGGGCATGGTTCACTCCGGATGCTGTCAGGGGATGGGCGTATTATGCGTCCGAATCTTGCGAATGAAAGCACCTGCCTGACAAACTCCTGCAGGGAGCGCGCAACGGCTGGTCGCGGCGCATGAAAACCCGAGGCAAATCAATGGCCGACAAGATCGTGATCATGCTGCTGACCCTGGATCTCGACCGTTATGGCACGTTGGGGGCACCGTTTTTCCAGGCCACGGTGGCCGCGGCGATGGAGCTGGAGGTCGAGATGTACTTCGCCGGCGAGAACACCCGGCTGCTGATCACGGGTTTCGCGGAGGCCATCCACCCGGGCACGGCCGGGGAGAAATCGGTCTACAGCTTCATGCAGGATGCCCACGAGGCCGGGGTACGCTTCTACGCCTGCACCGGCGCGATGCAGGAGAATGGCCTGACGCTCGAAAACGCGATTCCCGAAATGGACGGCGTGCGCGGCGGCGCCGGATTCATTGCCGAGGTGATCGAGCCCAACGTGGTCACGCTGACCTATTGAGATGGCGGATGATGCCCGCGCGGTCCTGATCACCGGCTGTTCCTCGGGCATCGGCGAACACGTCGCCTTTGCGCTGAAGGAGCGGGGCTACCGGGTCTTCGCCACCGCGCGCCGGGGAGAGTGCGTCGCGCGCCTCAAGAGCCAGGGGCTCGAGGCGCTGCGTCTCGACCTCGACGACCCGGCCAGCATCCAGAGCGCGGTGCGCGAAGTGCTTGCGCGCACCGGCGGCCAACTCTACGCCCTGTTCAACAATGGCGCCTACGGGCAGCCGGGTGCGGTCGAGGACCTCTCCCGGCAGGCACTGCGCGCCCAGCTGGAGACCAACGTGCTCGGCTGGCTGGAACTGACCAACGCGGTGATTCCGGCGATGCGGCGACAGGGCGAGGGCCGCATCATCCAGAACAGCTCCGTGCTCGGCCTGGTCGGCCTGCGCCTGCGCGGGGCCTACGTCTGTTCCAAGTTCGCGCTCGAGGGCCTGAGCGACGTGATGCGACAGGAGCTGCACGGCAGCGGGATCCGCGTGGTGCTGATCGAACCCGGGCCCATCCGCAGCCGCTTCCGGGCCAATGCCTTCCTGGCCTTCCGCCGCTTCATCCGGCCGCGCCAGAGCTACTGGCGCCAGACCTACGAGCGCGCCGAGAGCCGGCTTGCCGACACCGACCGGGACGCCCCCTTCACGCTCGGTCCGGAGGCCGTGCTGAGGGCGGTGATCAGCGCCCTCGAGACACGCCGGCCGAAGGCGCGCTACCGGGTGACCGTCCCGACCCACCTGTTCGCGACGCTCAAGTGGCTGCTGCCGACGTCGGCGATGGACTTCGTCCTGCGCGCAGTGTCGCGGGGCGAGAACCGCTGACGCCGGCGCCCCGCGGATGAACCTGATCTTCTTCGCGCTGGTGGCGGTGGCCTTCTTCAGCGCCGCCTGGCGGGAACTGACGGAGATCGACACCGACGCCCAGCCGATGCAGGAGCTGTCGGAGGCGGCGATCAGTTCCGCCAGCAGCGCGGTGGAACTGGCCATCGGGCTGGTCGGCGTGATGGCGCTCTTCCTGGGGCTGATGAAGGTTGCGGAGGCGGGCGGACTGCTCACCGTGCTCGCGCGCCTGCTCCGGCCACTGATGACCCGCCTCTTCCCCAGCGTACCCCCGGAACACCCGGCGATGGGGGCGATGATCCTCAACTTCTCCGCCAACGTCCTCGGCCTCGGCAACGCCGCGACGCCCTTCGGGATCCGGGCGATGCAGGAGCTGAACAAGCTGAACCCGCATCCGGGCACGGCCACCAATGCGATGGCCCTGTTCCTCGCGATCAACACCTCCAGCATCACCCTGCTGCCCACCGGCGTGATCGCGCTGCGGGCGAGCCTCGGGGCGGCGGAACCGGCCGCGATACTGCCCACGACGCTGTTCGCCACGCTGTTCGCGACCATCACCGGTATCACCAGCGCGCTGGTGCTGCAGCGCTTCTTTCCCCCGCCCGCACCGGCAGCCTCTCAGGACACCGCGACGGCTGCGGAGCCGGAACCCGACACCCCGTCCACCCCGGAGCCGGAGGGCACGCCGGACAGCGCACAGCCGATGGGGATCGAGGTGCCCACCGACGGCTACCCGGGCTGGGTCAGCGTGCTCGCGCTGCTCGGCGTGCTGGCCATCATCCCGCTGACCATCCTCTACGGGCAGGCGATCGCGCCCTGGATCATCCCGGGGCTGATCATCGGCTTCCTGCTGTTCGGGGTCGCCCGCGGGGTGCGGATCTACGAGGTCTTCGTCGAGGGCGCGAAGGAGGGCTTCCAGGTCGCGCTGCGCATCATCCCCTACCTGGTCGCGATCCTGGTCGCGGTCGGCATGCTGCGCGCGAGCGGGGCGCTCGGCGTCTTCGTCGGGCTGCTCGCGCCCTGGACCGCCCCGCTGGGGCTTCCGCCGGAGGCACTGCCGATGGCCCTGCTCCGGCCGCTGTCCGGCTCCGGCGCCTACGGCATCATGGCCGGGATCATGCAGGACCCGGCGACCGGTCCCGACACCCACGTGGGGCTGCTGGTATCGACCCTGCAGGGCTCCACGGAGACCACCTTCTACGTGCTCGCCGTCTACTTCGGCGCGATCCAGGTGCGCCGGGTGCGGCACACGCTGGCCGCGGCGCTGTCGGCCGACGTTGCCGGCGTGATCGCGGCGGTGTTCATCGTCGGGTGGCTGTTCCTGTAAGGGCTCGCGCAGACGGCCGGGGGACACCTGACCGCCGCGGGCGTGCGCATTGATTGCGGCAACCGGTGGAACCTGTCAGGAGCCTTCCGCGGGAAACAGCGGGCCGAGAAATTCCCGCAGGCCGCGCAGGTACTCCGCGCGGCTGCGCAGGAAGGCGTCGTTGTGGCCACCGCGCAGTTCCAGCAGCGGCGCGTCGGCGGCATCAGCGATCCTGCGGCCATGATCAAAGGGCACGATCTCGTCGTCACGGCTGTGCACGACCAGCGCGGGCGCGTCGATCTCCTCGACCCGGCCCAGCACCTCGTACTCGTGGCGAATCAGCAGCCGCACCGGCAACCAGGGATACACCTCCGACCCCAGATCCGCGGCGCTGGTGAATGCCGACTCCAGGATCACCGCGCCGGGATCCACTTGCGACGCCAGATCCGCCGTCACCGCCGCACCCAGGGAACGCCCGAAGAGCACGATCCGCGATGCCGGCAGGCCGCGCTCCTCCCGCAGGTATCGCCAGGCCGCCTGCGCGTCCCGGCGGGTGCCCGCCTCGCCGGGGCGGCCCTCGCTGCGCCCGTAACCGCGATAGCTGAGGATGAACACGGACAGCCCGAGTTCGTGGAAGATCTCCAGGGAGTCGATCCGGTGGGAGATGTTCCCGCCGTTGCCGTGGAAGAAGAGCAGGGTCGCCCGTGCGTCGGGGGCCGGGACGAACCAGCCGTGCAGCCGCACCCCGTCCTCGGTCGTCAGCTCGACATCCTCGTAGTCCAGACCGTGGCGGTCGGGGGTCGTGACCAGGTTCGAGGTCGGAAAGAAGACCATCCGGTCCTGGGTCAGGTACACGAAGGCGACGAGCAGCCCGTAGGCCACCACACCCATCAGTGCAAGCTGGAAGAGGCTGCGTACCAAAGACGGTCTCCTGATGCCGGTCTAACGGTCATGGCCCTGCGCCACCCCCGACGATGAAAAGAGCACCGTAGGGTGGGCAAAACGAAGTGTGCCCACCATAAACCGCCACGACCGAGATGGTGGGCCCGCTGCGCTTGGCCCACCCTACGCCCAGCACACGCAGCCAGCCCGGAGTAACGCTTGGGGTGAAGGCGCGCCAGCGGCCCCGGATCTTCGGGCCGGACGCGCGGCCCCATCACTGCTTGCGGTAGGGATCGAAGTCGAAATTACCCGCGTTCATGTCGTCCCAGAGATCGCTCTGGAGCACCGCCAGCAGCTTGAAGAGGCGGCGCAGCTCCGCGTCGTCCATGAACTGCTGGTCGCTGCTCGCCTTCAGTGCATCCGCCAGCAGCGCGCACTGGTCGCGCGTGATGCCCGTCACGTCGAGGCCGTCTTCACCCATCTCTACCTGCATGTTCACCTCCTGCGTTCATCGAGGGCCCCGTCGGGACCGGGACCGCTGCTGGTTCAGGCTGGCTGCCCCTTGATCAGTTCCACGCGCGAGCGGGCGTACAGGTAATACAGGACCGGGATGATCACCAGCGTCAGCAGCGTGGATACCAGGATGCCAAAGATCAGGGACACCGCAAGCCCGCTGAAGATCGGGTCGTCAATGATGAACCCGGCGCCAACCATCGCCGCCAGACCGGTCAGCACGATCGGCTTCGCCCGCACCGCACCGGCGTTGACCACCGCCTCGGTCACCTCCACGCCGCGCCGGATCTCCTCGTTGATGAAGTCCACCAGGAGGATCGAGTTGCGCACGATGATCCCGGCCAGCGCGATCATCCCGATCATCGAGGTCGCGGTGAACTTGGCATCCATGAAGAGGGCGTCCACGAAGGCATGACCCGGCATCACCCCGATCACCGTCAGCGGAATCGGCGCCATGATGATCAGCGGCACCATGTAGGAGCGGAACTGGGCCACGACCAGCAGGTAGATCAGGATCAGGCCCACCGAATAGGCGATGCCCATGTCCCGGAAGGTCTCGTAGGTCACCTGCCACTCGCCGTCCCACTTCATGCTGAACTTGTAGGGGTTGTCCGGCTGCGCGATGAAGTACTGATCCAGGGGTTCGCCGTAGGCCATCGGCATGTCGCGCAGCTGTCCGACGAGATCGAACATGCCGTACAGCGGGCTGTCCACGCCACCGGCCTGATCACCGATCACGTAGACCACCGGCAGCAGGTTCTTGTGATGGATCGAGTGGTCCAGGGTGGTGTCGATCACGTCCACCACCTCGGAGATCGGCACCAGCGCCCCGTCCTGCGCGCGCACCTGCAGCCCGAGGATCGGATCGAGGCTGCCGAGATCCGCCTCCTCGAACTGCAGGCGCACCGGCACCGCGTATTTCACGTTCGTGCCGTAGAGGAAGGTCACGTCCTCGCCGGAGAGTGCCGTCTGCACGGCAGTGACCACCGCCTGCTGCGACACGCCCAGGCGGGCGGCACGCTGCCGGTCCACCCGCAGGATGTATTTCGGCCCCGGAAATTCGACCGAATCGTCGATGTCGGTGAGATGGCGCGTGCCCTCGAAGACCTCGCGGACCTTGTGCGCGATCTCGATCTGCCCCTCGTAGTCGGGGCCGTAGATCTCCGCGACGATCGGGGACATCACCGGCGGGCCGGGCGGGACCTCCACCACCTTCACCCGGGCACCGTGGCGCTCCGCAATCTCGTTGATCGCGGGTCGTACCGCGAGCACGATGTCATGGCTCCTGATCCTGCGGTCGGCCGCATCGGTCAGGTTGACCTGGATGTCGCCGAGGTGCGAACCCTCCCGCAGGTAGTACTGGCGTACCAGGCCGTTGAAGTTGATCGGAGCCGCGGTGCCGGCGTAGGTCTGGATGTCGCGCACATCCGGGACGCTCCGCAGGTAGTCGCTCATCTCCGCAAGGGCGTGCTTGGTGCTCTCGAGACTGCTGCCCTCGGGCATGTCCAGCACCACCTGGAACTCCGCCTTGTCATCGAAGGGCAGCATCTTCAGCACGACGGCCTGGAAGTACACCAGCGACACCGATGCGAGGATCAGCACCAGCGTGCCGCCGAACATCGCGGTCCGGGCCAGCCGGGCCTTCGCCGTGGTGCCAAGGAAGGGCCGCAGGATCACGTTGAAGATCCGCATCAGCTGCTTCGACCCTGCCTCGTTGCCGTGCTCGCCATGGCCGGCCAGGATCGCCTGCTCGTGCCGCTCGGCCTGACGCCTCAGCACCTTGTAGGTGAGCCATGGCGTGACCACGAATGCGACCGCCAGCGAGATGATCATCCCCATGCTGGCATTGATCGGGATCGGGCTCATGTACGGGCCCATCAGGCCGGTGACGAAGGCCATCGGGAGCAGGGCCGCGATCACGGTGAAGGTGGCCAGGATGGTCGGACCGCCGACCTCGTCCACCGCCGCCGGAATGGCCTCCAGGAACTTCTTGCCGCCCATGACCATGTGCCGGTGGATGTTCTCCACGACCACGATCGCATCGTCCACCAGAATGCCGATCGAGAAGATCAGCGCGAACAGCGACACGCGGTTCAGCGTGAAGCCCCAGGCCCAGGAGGCAAACAGGGTCAGCGCCAGCGTGATCACCACTGCGGTGCCGACGATGAAGGCCTCGCGCCAGCCGAGCGCGATCCACACCAGCACCACCACGGAGGCAGTGGCCAGGATCAGCTTCTGGATCAGGGTCCTGGCCTTGTAGTCCGCCGTCGCCCCGTAGTTGCGGGTGATCGTGGCCTCCACGCCATCGGGGATGTAGATGCCGCGCAGCTGGTCCAGCCGGTCCACCAGCGCATCGGCAATGTCCACCGCGTTCGTGCCCGGCTGCTTGGCCACGGCCACGGTCACCGCCGGGTGCATCTCGCCGAAATACGCCTCGTCGGCGGCCGCCGGTCCGTGGGCGAAGCTCACGTGGCGGGTGGTGTAGCCGGGCCCCTGCACCACCTCCGCGACGTCCGAAAGGTAGACCGGACGCCCGTCGTGCATCCCGACCACCAGCGCCGCGAAATCCTCGGGACGCGTGATGAAGTCGCCGGCCTGAACCAGCACCTCCTGATTGTCCCGGTACAGCACGCCCGCGTCGCGGCTGAAGTTGCTGGCCGTCAGCGCCCCGCGCAGATCATCGACCGACAGGCCGTGGCCCGCCAGCGCCTCCGGCCGGAAGCGCACGTGCACCACGTGGTCCGGACCGCCCACGGTGTAGATGTCGCGGGTCCCCGGCACGCGCTTGAGTTCGGACTCGATCGCGTGTGCGACCGCTGCCAGGTCATGGCCGCCCCGGGTCTCGTCTCTGGTCCACAGGGTGATGGTCACGATGGGCACGTCGTCGATACCCATCGGCTTGATCAGCGGCTCCCCGACCCCGAGGTTCTGCGGCAGCCAGTCCTGGTTGGAGAAGACCTGCGTGTACAGGCGGACCAGCGCCTCGGTGCGGTCCTCGCCCACCTTGAACTGGACGGTGATCTTGGCAAGGTTGGGCTGCGAGGTCGAGAAGATGTCGTCGATCCCCTCGATCTCCGAGAGCACCTGCTCGGCGGGTGTCGTGACCAGCTGCGAGACCTCTTCCGCAGTCGCCCCGTGAAAGGGGATGAAGACGTCCGCGATGGTCACGTTGATCTGGGGTTCTTCCTCGCGCGGGGTGATCGATATCGCGAAGGCACCGAGGAGCAGGCCCACCAGTGCCAGCAGCGGCGTGATCTGGGTGGTCAGGAACTTCCGGGCGATGCGTCCGGAGATGCCCATCGGCGCTTCTTCCCCGTTCCGGCCCGAATCCGGACCCTCCCCCTGCGGCCGGTCCTGCTCGCTCATCGCGCCACCCGCTGGGTTTCCTTCATGTGAATCCCGGCGTGCACCGGATCCAGCGCGACCCGCTCACCCTGCCGCAGCCCGGCCAGGACCTCGAAGCCCTCGGGCAGCTCCCGCCCGACCCGGATCTGGCGGAAGCCGATGCGCCCGTCCGGATCGATCACGTAGACCGCGACCACCTCGCTGCGGAAGACGACGGCCCCCGGCGGCACCACCAGGCGCCGGTCTTCTCCCAGCTTGATCGCGGTCTTCACGAACATGCCCGGAAACAGGCCGGTGGTGTCGTCGAGTTCCGGCAGGTTCACGCGCACCTGGAAGGTGTTGGTCGCGGGATCGGCGTAGGGGAATATCGTGATGCTCTCGGCGGCAATGCGTTCCCCGGTGTCGAGCACGATGTGCGCCTCGCGGTGACGGCGCAGCTGATCCATGAGCCGCTGCGGCACGTCCACCTCCACCCGCAGCTGCTCGAGGCTGATCCCGGTCAGCAGCGGAGACCCCGGACTCACCGACTCGCCCACCTCGACGTGCCGTTCGGTCACGATGCCGGCATAGGGCGCGCGAACCCGCGTGTACTCGAGCTGCTCGCGGGCCTCCTCCAGCGCGGCCTGCGCCGATTCCAGCCGGGCCCACGCCGAATCCCGGGCCGCGCGGGCACGGTCGAACTCCGCCTCCGACACCAGGTCCTCGGCGAATATGCTCTCGATGCGGTCGAACTCCGCGCGGGCCTCCTGGAACCGCGCTCGTGCCTCGCTGAGACTGCCCTCGGCCGCCCGCACGCGTGCCCGCTGTTCGCTGTCGCTCAGCTCGATGACCAGGTCCCCCTGTTCCACGAAGTCGTCCACGTCGTAGCGGACCTCCAGGACCCGTCCCGAGGTCTGGGCCGAGATCGTCGCCCGCTGCACGGCCTCGACCCGTCCGTCGAGGATGCGCTCCTGCATCAGTGTCTGCCGTTCGACCGTCGCGGTGAGAAACGGCATCTCGGCCGTCACCACGATGGGCATCGCCAGAAGCGCTGCGGCGGCCAGTTTCGTCCATAGAACCTTCATGTTCCCGTCCCCGATAGCCCAGGTGGGGGCCCGTGACGGGTCCCCACATATTAGTGTTATCTAATATATTAGATCCTACACCGGATGCTGCCTAAACCCCAATCCCTCTGACGTGAATCCTTCTGACGTGAAGATCGCGCACAGCGCGCCCCGGATACCCCCTCTCCGCCCGAGGGAAGAGGGATGCCGAGAGGGAACCATCAACGCGATTCATGCCCGATCCCCCCTCGCTCGACGAGCGCGCTCCCCATGGCCGCTAGTGTAGTTCAGTTTGGCCGCATATTGGCTCCCGGACCGGTGGGGCAAGCTGCTAACTCCCATGGCCCTGCGCCACCCCCGACCATGAAAGAAGCGTAGGGCGGAAGAGGGCGAAGCCCGTC
>RECA01000048.1 GCA_007692435.1 Thioalkalivibrio sp. | reverse complement strand
AGGCGATCCTGCAGCGCGAGCCGGATCCTGACCGCGGCGAGGCCACGATCATCATACTGACCCACCAGGTCCGGGAGGGCGACATCGACGCGGCCATCACCGAACTCGGGGGTCTTCCGCACCTCACCTCGCCGGTGACGCGAATCCGCATGGAGTCGCTGTCCCGCTGACCGACCACGCCTGACACGAGGAACGCACCCACCATGGCCTTCGGACATCGCTACACCGGGCTGATCGATCGCTACCGGGACCGGCTCCCGGTGCACGACGATACCCGGATCATCTCCCTGGGTGAGGGCAACACGCCCCTGATCCGCCTGAACAACATCCCGCGCGAGCTGGACTACGACGTCGAGCTCTACGTGAAGTTCGAGGGCCTCAATCCGACCGGGTCGTTCAAGGACCGCGGCATGACGATGGCGGTGACCAAGGCGGTGGAGGAGGGTTCGAAGGCGATCATCTGTGCGTCCACCGGGAACACCTCGGCCGCGGCGGCCGCCTACGCGGCGCGGGCAGGCATCACGGCCTTCGTGGTCATCCCCGACGGCAAGATCGCGATGGGCAAGCTGGCCCAGGCGATGATGCACGGGTCCGTGGTGATCCAGATCGAGGGAAACTTCGACGACGGCATGCGTCTGGTCAAGGAGGTCGCGAACACCTCGCCGGTCACCCTCGTGAACTCGGTGAACCCCTTCCGGCTGCAGGGCCAGAAGACCGCGGCCTTCGAGATCGTCGAGGAGCTCGGGCGGGCCCCCGACTTCCACTGCCTGCCGGTGGGCAATGCCGGCAATATCACGGCGCACTGGATCGGGTACTCGGAGCTTGCCGCGCACACCGGGGAACACGTGACCGAGGCCTGTACCTTCTGCCGCGGACACTGCCGGTATGCGGGCGGCGGAGTGGCGGGGCAGCGGCCGCGGATGGTCGGTTACCAGGCCAGTGGCAGCGCACCCTTTCTGCGGGGTGCGATGGTGGACGCCCCCGAGACGGTGGCCACCGCGATCCGGATCGGTCATCCGCAGTCCTGGGATGTTGCCTGGAAGGTGCGCGAGGAGTCGGGCGGCTGGTTCGACGAGTGCGCCGACGAGGAGATTCTCGCCGCCCAGAAGCTGCTGGCCGAAAAGGAGGGGGTGTTCTGCGAGCCCGCGTCCGCGGCCTCGGTCGCGGGTGCCCTGCGCGACATCCGCGACCGGAAGATCCCGGAGGGCTCCAGCGTGGTCTGCACCCTCACCGGTCACGGTCTGAAGGACCCCGATGCGGCCATTGCCCAGGCCAGCCGCGAGCCGATCAAGGTTCGCGCGGAGCTGGAGGCGGTGACTCGCGCCATCCACGAGAACATGGAGTAGCGGTACCGGCACTCCGCCGCCCCCGTATGGAGTGCGGCGGCTTGCCCCGTGGAGTGCGGCGGCTTGCCGCCGCTTTGCCCTGCAGGAGGCTTGCCTCCTGCCGTGTGAGCAGGCTCCCAGGTGTGAAAGCGGAAGCGAGCTTCCACGTGTGAAAGCGGAAGCGAGCTTCCGCAGGTGAAAGCGGGAGCAAGCTCCCGCACTCCACAAAGTGGCCCGGCCGTATTGCGGTAGGGGCGACGAGGGGTCTGCGCGCGGCGCCGGTGCGCGGACGACTCAGTCGCGCGTGCGCTCCGGGATCAGGCGCAGCCGGTGCAGCTTCCGCCACAGGGTGGTGCGGTCCATCCCGAGGCTGCGGGCTGCCTGCGAGCGGTTGCCGTTGTGGGCGGCGAGGGCCTGGCGCAAGGCCTCGCGCTCACGCCTTTCCGCCTTGGTAAAGGGCGCGGGCGGTGCCTCGGCCCGTGGCGCCGATCGTGCTGCGTCGAAGGGATCCCCGGCCAGCCCGTACCCCTGCAGGGCCTCGCGGACCATGCCCTCTTCAATGGGTGCGCCCGCCTCTGCGTGCAGCCCCAGGGTCCCCAGCAGGTTACGCAGCTCCCGGAAGTTGCCCGGCCAGTCGTGCTCGTGGAGGAGGTGCCGGGCAGCGCCGGTCAGTTCCAGGTGGGTGTGCCGCGACCAGCGCTCGAGCGCCGCGTCGAGATCTCCGGGGCGCTCGCGCAGCGGTGGCAGCGCGATGGGCAGGCCCGCGAGGCGATGATACAGTCCCTCGCCGAAGACCCCGGCCGCCACCTCGTGGCCGAGCTCGCGGCTGGCAGTGGAGATGACCTGCATGTCGACCTGGCGCACTCGGTTTTCGCCCATGCGCTCGAAGCGCCCGTCTTCCAGCACCCGGTGCAACGCCTGCTGCAGGCGTGCCGGCATGCCGCCGATCTCGTCCAGCAGCACGGTGCCTCCGTCTGCGTCCTCCAGTCTGCCGATCCTCTCGGCCGATGCGCCGGGGAAGGCACCGCGCGTGTGCCCGAAGAGTTCCGATTCGAGCACCGTATCCGGTACGGAGGTGCAATGGATCTCCGCAAGGGTGGCAGCGGCACGGGGCCCGGACCGGTGCAGCGCCCGCGCCAGCACGGTCTTGCCGGTGCCGGTCTCGCCCAGCAGCAGCACCCTGATTCCGGATGCCACCGCCCGGCGAGCGAGATCCAGCCGAATCTGGCAGTGGCCGTCTGCCGACTCCAGGGGTGACCCCGGCGTGAACCCAGGCCCGTCCCGGGACGCCGCATCGAGCGCCGCACCGATCGCCGGATCGGGGCGGACCGTGACCAGGCGCAGACGCCGGTCCCCCTCGGGCAGGCCCAGCGGCACGCAGGAGATTCTGACCGGCAGCGGCAGCCGCCCGCAGTCCAGCTCCGCCCGGAAGTCGAGGGGCCGCGGAGCCGGGCGCCCGATCGCGTCCTGTTCGCCGGCCGCGATCGCCGCACGGACAAGCAGACGCTGCAGATTGACGGGGCCCATGCGCAGCGCGGTCTCGAACCGGGTGTCGGCGGGCTGCTCGAGCAGTTCTGCCAGGGCGGCGTTGTGTGTGACAATGCGGCCCTGGTCATCGATCACCAGCGCTCCGTCCCGGTTCTGCTGAATGAGGGTTTCGATCAGGTCAAGCTGCGAGTCCTGGTTCACGGTACCGCCCGCTTCGGTATGTTTGCAACAGTATGCCGGCATCGTTGCAACAGTTCCAGCCGGGTCCGTTTGGTCACTTGCGATAAACTGAGGGTGCTGGTTGAACATGACGACCCCGGAACCATTGTTGCAACAATTTGCTCTAACGATCGATGATGGCCGTGCCGCATCCGGTTCGGGCTCCAGGCGCCCATACCAATACACGACGCCCCCCGGTATGGGCGGGCGGCGGGGGCGCCATCACCGCTTGTCCGGCCACACGGAACCGATCAGATATGGTAAAAAGAACCGGTTGCTCGGGTTGCACGCCTGCACGAGGTGGCCTCCGTTCTGCGGTCGTTTGCACCAGCGCCCACACTCAGAATCATGCGACATGAAGACGATCATGAATCGAACCAGCGTATTCCTGACTGCCTTGCTGGCAGCCGTTCTAGGCTTCGCGGCCGCCTCTCAGGCGCAGTTCGGCGGGGTCATCCAGGCGGAGGCCGCGGCAGTCGGCGGGCAGACGATCAGTGGCACGGTGGTGCCCTTCCGGGAGGTCACCCTGACCGCGCAGATCGGGGGGCGCGTGATGGAGGTCGGCGGCTCGGAGGGCGATTTCTTCGAGCGTGACGAGGTCCTCGTCGCGATCAGTGACGAGCGTCTGCTCGCGCAGCGGCGCCAGGTACTCGCCGATCTGCGTTCGGCCGAGGCGTCGATGCGCGAGGCACAGGTGCAGTATGGCCGGGAGGTGGCCGCGCCGCGCAGCCGGGATATCGGGCAGATGCCGGGGATGGGCATTCCGGGGATGTTCGACCAGCTGATCACCCGGCCGGCCGGCGCGATTGCCGGTCTCGGAGACCCGGCGCTCGAGCGCGAGGTCGATCTCTACGCCCGCGGGGTCGGCGTGGACCAGGCACGGTCGCGCTGGGAACAGGCCCGGTCGCGGCTCGACGAGATCGATTCTTCGATCCGGGACACCCGTTCCGTTGCCCCGTTCTCGGGCCTGATCCTGCGCAAATACGTTGAAGAGGGCGATACGGTCCAGCCGGGCCAGCCGCTGGTCGACTTCGGTCACGTCGAGTTCCTGCGGGTCGAGGCAGACGTGCCAGCGCGCCTCGTCGGCCGGCTGGATGTCGGCGACATGGTGAGGGTGACACTCGACGTCGGACCCACCGAGGTCGATGCCCGGGTCGCCCAGATCTTCCCGATCGCAGATCCTCAGCGTCACACCGTCACGGTCAAGTTCGACCTGCCCCGCGGGGTGCCGGGCGGCCCCGGCATGTACGCGGACGTGCATCTCCCGGGAACGGAGGTCAGCGACTCTGTGGTGCGCATCCCGCTGTCCGCCGTCGTGCCCGGCGGCGCGCTGCCGCGGGTCGCGGTGGTCGGCGCGGACGGAACGGTCAGGGTGCGGATGGTCCGGCTTGGTGCCGTGCAGAACGACATGATCACGGTACTGTCCGGGCTTGAGGTTGGCGACCGCATCCTGGACAACCCGGACGCGAACGTCCGTTCAGGGGACCGCGTCGACGGAATCAGCGCTCCGCGCACGACACCGCGCTTTCGTTAATGGCCATCCGGGGGCTTCCGGGGGTGTCCGTGGCCCCGTGCATCGATTTGTCGATGGCTGCCACGGTTTGGGATAAGAGAGACCGATAAGAGCCATGTCCGAGCAGAAAAACGAGAACGCCACCGGCGGGGAAGAGACCGAACGGGACCTCGGGCTGGCAGGGAGGATGGCGCAGAGCTTCATCCACTCCCCGCTGTCGCCGCTGCTCCTCCTTGCCACCCTCGCGATCGGCATCCTGGGCGTGATCATCACGCCGCGTCAGGAAGACCCGCAGATCTCGGTCCCGATGGTCGATATCTTCGTTCAGTATCCGGGCGTGCCCTCCGAGCAGGTCGCCAGCCTGATTGCGCGTCCGCTGGAACGCCTGATGAGCGAGATCTCGGGCGTCGACAATGTCTATTCCGTATCCCATCGTGGCGAGTCGATGGTGACCGTGCAGTTCGACGTGGGCGAGGAGATGGAGTCCTCGATCGTCAAGGTGCACGACAAGCTGATGTCGAATCGGGACCTGATGCCCCCCGGCGTGTCGGAGCCCATGGTCAAGCCCAAGGGCGTCGATGACGTGCCCATCGTGACCCTGACCCTCTGGTCACACGAGGTCGACGACGCGATGCTGCGGCAGATCGCCCTGGACTCGCTCCAGTATCTGAACGAGGTCCCGAACACCAGCCAGAGCTTCGTGGTCAGCGGGCGCGAGGAGAAGGTGCGCATCGAGGTGTCGCCGGAGCGTCTGACCGGGCTCAACGTGACCATGGACCAGGTCGCGGGAGCGGTGCAGGGGGCAAACGCCGAACGCACGGCGGGTGCCATCGAGATAGGGGGAGACCTGACGCCCATCCGCACGGGTGCCTTCCTGCGGGATGCCGGGGACATCGAACGTCTGCTGGTGACGGTGGAGGCAGGACGCCCGGTGTTCGTGCGCGATGTGGCGGACGTGATCTACGGTCCCAGCGAGGTCGAGCGTTTCGTCCGCTATTACACGGGCGTGGCGGGCGACGAACCCGACCTGGCGCCCACGGGCGCGGCGGCGGCAACGATCGCCATTGCGAAAAGGGAAGGGACCAACGCGGTACCTGTGGCGAACGGCATCCTGGAGCGGCTCGAGTTGCTCAAAGGTCAGGTGATACCGGACAACGTTGAAGTCTCGGTGACCCGGAACTACGGCGAAACGGCAAACGCCAAGGTGAACGAGCTGATGTTCAAGCTGTTCATCGCGACGGCCGCAGTGACCGTGCTGGTGTTCATCTTCCTGGGCCTGCGCGCCGCCCTCGTGGTTCTGGTCGTGATTCCGGTCGTGCTCCTGTTCACCATCTTCAGCGCGTGGCTGATGGGCTACACCATCGACCGGGTCAGCCTGTTCGCGCTGATCTTCGCGATCGGCATCCTGGTCGATGACGCGATCGTCGTGGTGGAGAACATCTACCGACGATGGCTGATGAAGCGGGGGGTGGACACCGAGACGACGGTCGATGCCGTCGCCGAGGTCGGCAACCCGACCATCCTCGCCACCTTCACCGTGATCGCGGCCCTGCTGCCCATGGGCTTCGTGACCGGGATGATGGGGCCCTACATGCAGCCCATCCCCGCGCTGGGCTCTGTGGCGATGCTGTTCTCGCTGGTCGCTGCGTTCCTGTTCACGCCCTGGCTGGCCTGGCGACTGCGCCCGAGCATGGCCTACCTCGAACGGGCAGAGGCAAAGGAACACAAGCAGAACGAGATGATGGGGCGGTTCTTCTCGAAGGCCATCCCGGGGCTCGTGAACAACCGGACCTACGGATGGTCGTTCCTGATCGGTATCGTGGTGGTCTTCTTCCTGATGGTGATGCTGTTCTTCACCAAGGACGTCTCGGTCAAGATGCTCCCGCTGGACAACAAGCCCGAGTTCAACGTGGTCATCAACTTCCCGGAGGGCACCGCGCTCACGGAGACCGGGACCCTGACGCACGATCTCGCGACGGTGCTGCGCCAGATGCCGGAGGTGACCGCGGTCCAGGCCTACGTGGGAACCGCCTCGCCATTCAACTTCAACGGGCTGGTGCGGCACTACTATCTGCGTCAGCATCCGTGGCAGGCCGATATCCAGGTGCAGCTGGTCGACAAGGGCGACCGCCGGAGGACCAGTCACGAGATCGCGGTCGATGCACGCGAGGTGCTCTCCCCGATGGCGCAGGAGGCCGGGGCCCGCATCCAGGTGGTCGAGATGCCGCCGGGGCCCCCGGTGCTGCAGTCCGTGGTCGCCGAGATCTACGGCCCCGACGCGGACGTGCGTCGCCAGGTCGCGTTCGACATGGAGGAAATGTTCCGGCAGGCCCCGCATCTCGACGACGTCGACAGCTTCCTGCAGGCCCCGCACGACGTCTGGCATTTCAACGTCGAGCGGGACAAGGCCCTGCGTCGCGGCGTGACCGTGGACGCGGTGAACGGTGTGCTGGAGGCCGCCATCGGTGGCCAGGCCCTCGGTGATGTGAAGTCGCGTTCGCTGGTGGAACCGCACCTGATCGAGATGCGTCTTCCGATGAACGTGCGCTCGGACGTCGAGCGGTTGCTGCTGCTTCCGGTTCCGACGATGAACGGTGGCTCGGTGCCACTCTCCGAACTGGGTACCTTCGCGCGCGTTCCGCAGGACGAGCCGATCTACCACAAGAACCTGCGACCGCTCGAGTACGTGACCGCGGAGACCGTGGGCCGTCTCGCGGCGCCGATCTACGGGATGCTCGAGGTCGAGCAGCAGCTGAACGACTACCGGCTGCCGACCGGAGGCGAACTGGAATCGTACTGGGTCGGACCGCCCCCCAATGACGGGTCATTCGCCTTCGAGTGGACCGGCGAGTGGACGGTGACCTACGAGACCTTCCGGGACATGGGCATCGCCTTCGCGATCGCGCTGGTGCTGATCTACATGCTGGTCGTCTGGGAGTTCGGGAACTTCGTGCTGCCGGGGATCGTGATGGCGCCGATCCCGCTGACCCTGATCGGGATCATCCCCGGCCACTGGCTTCTGGGCGCGGAATTCACCGCGACCTCGATGATCGGCTTCATCGCATTGGCGGGCATCATCGTTCGAAACTCGATCCTGCTGATGGATTTTGCCCGGCACGCGGTGAGCGAGGGTCAGGACGTGATGCAGGCCATGATCAGTGCCTGTCAGGCACGGACGCGACCGATCCTGATCACTGCCTTCGCACTGCTCGCCGGCTCCAGCGTGATCCTGTTCGATCCAATCTTCCAGGGCATGGCCATCTCCCTGATGTTCGGCACGGTCGTGGCCACGCTGCTGACCCTGCTGGTGATCCCGCTCGGCGCGATCAGCGCCCGCAAGATCCTTGAGGCGGAGGCTGCGGCCCACGGTCACGGATCGGATAATGACGACGGTCACGGCGGCAACGGCAGCGGTGGCAACGGCGGCACCATCGCGGCGATGGGCCCGGATGGCGGATCAGCAGAGGCACGGCCGGACCCGGAGACGGGGCAGCGCCGCACCATGACCGATCCCGCCGGGGGTCCGGTACTCAAGACACTCGGGTTCATCGGGCTCTACCTGAAGTCGCTTGCCGAGGCCTTCGTCGAGGGGGTGATGCAGTCCCTGCGCGCCCTTGCCCGCCTGATACTGCGGCTGGCAGGCAGTGGATCGGGCGGTGGCGGTGGTGGTCCATCCGGCCCTGCCGGCGGCGGGGGTCCCGGAGCAGGGCCGGATACCGGTCCGCGGCCCTCGGGCGGGCCGGGCCCATCGTCGGGGGATGCGCCAGGGACCGGCGAGCGGCCGGATCGCACCCGGTCATCCGAGACCCGCTCGGCCGGAAGGGAGGGCTCGGCTGCACCGACGGAAAGGCCGGTTGCAGCGGGCGGCGCTCCGGCCGGAGAACCCGCATCGTCGTCCTCCGGGGCAGCGGAGCGCGGGACAGGGCCGGAGCCCCCCGGCACCGAAGAGCCGGCAGAGACAGGGGCTGCCCCGACAACAGAAGGAACCGCCCGAACCGAAAAGCCGACGCCCGGGGCGTCCGCTGCCAGCGAAGGCTCGGCGAAGTCCGAGCCGGCGCGGGCCAGGGCCGGCAAGGCGGCTGGCGACAGCAAGGCATCCACGGGTCCGGCAGCGGGCAAGAGCCGTGGAAAGGGGCAGAAGAAGGGACCGCCACAAGATACGGGTTCCGGGTCGTCCGAGAAGGAACCGAAACAGGACACGGGTTCCGGATCGCCTGCCTCCCGCAAGGGCCCGGCCAAGGCCTCCGGTAGCGATGGGAGGCAGTCCGAGGCCGATACCGCCGGGGATGAAACAAAGAACTCCGGTACGCCGGCCGCCAATGTCCGGCGCCGCCGCGGCATTCGGTTATCCTGAAGAACGCTATCCAGAAACACCGTCAACGAGGAGAAGATCTGATGAAACACGATGCAAGGAAGTTTTCCCTGACCGCCCTGGCCGTCGCGACGGCCCTGGCGCTGTCCGGCGCTGTTCAGGCCGGCGCGGCGCAGGAAGCCGCGGGTGCGCAGGAATTCGCGCAGGGGTCGCTGGCCTATGGTTATGGCGAGCGTCCGATGCCTCGCGGGATGCAGCCCCACGGGCGTCCGGACTTCGGCCATGCAGCGCCGAGGCAGTGGTCCGCTCCGCAGATGCCGGCCCGGCCGGCCTTCGAGGGTATGCCCTGGGATCGCGAGGGCCATGCCGCCGAGATGCCGGAGATGACCGAAGAGATGGAACAGCTCATGGCCGAGCGCGAAGAGCGCATGAAGCAGATGGCGGCCGAGCGCGAGGAACAGATGAAGCAGATGGCGGCCGAGCGCGAGGAGCAGATGAAGCAGGCGGAGGCCATGCGCGAGGCTCACATGCAGGCGATGGAAGCCGCCCGTGAGGCCTTCATGGCGGAGATGCCGGAAGAGGCGCGGGAGGCAATGAGGGAACGCGAGGAACGCATGAAGGAGATGCAGGCCCAGCGTCAGCAGCAGATGGAGCAGATGGAGGAGATGCGCGAGGCGCGCGTAAAGGCCATGGAGGCCAGCCGTGAAGCCTACATGGCGGAGATGGAGCGCCAGCGCGAGGCCATGATGCAGGCGATGGAGGAGCGCTAAGTCATGGAACGGGGCGGTGGGACGCGATCTGCACCGCACTGCACGGCCGTTTAGGCCGCGGTGTGGCGGGCCATGGGGCACCGACAGCGGTGTTCCCATGGCACTGCCCTGCGGATGACGGGCCATGACCGTAACCACAATCGCTGTCCCGCAGCCGCGTTCGGCCCGCTGGCTGGCGCCCCTTGTCCTGCTTTTCGGGCTCTTCCTTGCGGCGGACGCCGGTGCCCGGGACCGCAACCCCTGGGCGTCGCCGGATCCGGCGGCCCCGGCTCCGACGTTCCAGCCTCAGGTCGACGGCCGGTTCGCTCCCGGGGACTACGATCCGGGGAACGACCGGCGACGGCGGGACACGTTCCGGTTCGGCGAGCCGGTTGGGCCGGACCCCACCAGGCGGTTGCCGGACCCTCACCTCGGGTTCGGGGTGGCACCGGGAGAGCCTGGCATGGGTCTGCATGACCCGACGATGCCGACCCTGCCGTGGTGGAGTCTGTACGGGGTACCGGGGGGCACCGGGTATCCCGGGCTGGATCCCTACGGTGCGTATCCGGGTAGTGGTATGCTTTGGCCTGGGACGGGTCTGATGGCTCCAGGCCCCGGGTCGTTCCTTTACGGAGCGCCGCTGCCGGAAGCGCCCTACAGACGTTAAGATCGCGCATGGCGCGACGGAAGTGTCTCTCTCCCGCTGGCGGCAGAGGGACGGGGAGAGGGAAAGATCAAGGGATACGCGGCGGTGATTCATCTCTCGGCGATTCGTGTCTCACCAGGACGGTCGGTGAAGGAATTAGGAAATGCGCGGGTCGGCAGCCCTCCGGGCCAGCGCATCATTGAAAAGAGGGCGTACAACTCCATTGGAGGTCTTTACATGAGCAAGTTTGTTAAGGCAGCTGTGCTGGCTGCGACCCTTGGTGCCCTGTCCGCCGCCCCGATGATGGCGTCCGCTCAGTGGGGCGGTCCGGGTTACGGCGGTCCGGGCTGGGGTGCTCCTGGCTACGGTGGCTATCCGGGCTACGGTGGCTACCCGGGCTACGGGCGCGGTATGGGTGACATGTTCGGTTTTGGCGACATGTTCAGCGACTTCGACTTCACCGCCCGCGGTCGCGGCGCTGGGCACGGCTATGGCCGCGGCTATGGCGATGCCTACGGTTATGGCCAGCCCTATGGCTATGGCCGCGGCTACGGCCCCGGCTATGGCGGCCCCGGCTACGGCCCGGCCTGGTAAGGCCCCGGAAGGCCTGCCTGCCCGGCTTCGGCCGGGCAGGTCTCTCCAAGCAGTCCTGCCGAGGATCTGAATGCTGACTGTGATTGGCAACCTCAAGGGTGGAACCGGCAAGAGCACCGTTGCCTTCAACCTCGCGCTCTGGGGCATCAGCAACAAGCGCAGGGTACTGGCCGTGGACCTCGATCCACAGGCGACACTGACCGACGTCATCCGGGTGCGTAACGAGGAAGGCTATCAGCCGGCACTCGATCTTTCGCAGAGCCTCGACGAGGCGATCCAGGCTGCGGAGCAGTACGACGAGGTCATCGTCGATGTCGGACCGTCGGATCTGGGCACCATGTACGCCGCGATCCTGGCGGCGGATCAGGTCGTCATACCGGTGCCGCCCAGCCAGGCGGACGTCTGGTCGACCCACCGTTTCGTGAAGAAGATCCAGGAACTGCGCGGCGAGCGCAGTACCCCGGAAATCATTGGATTCATCAACCGGGCCGATACCCATCAGGCGGTCCGGGAGTCGGACGAGACCTTTGGAGCCCTCGGGATGATCGAGGGACTGCGCGCGGTGCGTCCGCGACTCGGCCAGCGCATGGCGTTCAGACGGTCGTTCAGCGAAGGGCTCTCGGTCCAGGAACTGGAACAACGCAGCAAGGCTGCGATCGAGCTGGAGGAACTGGCGAAGGCGATCTTTCGCAAGTCGCGTCGGTGATTCGCGCCGCGGCCGCTGTTCCCACTACCAACACACCATTAATAACCCCTAGATCAGGATAAGACATGGCCGCCCTGGGCACCTTCCTGCGCAAATACTGGATCCTCATCGTCATCATTCTCTGGGTGATCGCCTGGTTCAACCGGGACCTGCTGGCGCCGGATACACCGGCCGCTGAAGACGTAGAGCTGGAGGAGGAAGCGGTTGGCGAGGTCCCGGCAATTCCGTCACCCGAACCTGAAGCCGGCGAGCAACCGGAGCCTGCGACCGAGCCGGAGCCTGCGACCGAGCCGGAGCCTGCGACCGAGCCGGAGCCTGCGACCGAGC
>RECA01000117.1 GCA_007692435.1 Thioalkalivibrio sp. | reverse complement strand
CGCGATCCCCTAAAAGCAAAAGGGCGGCCCCTGAGGACCGCCCTGTCGATGCCGGTTTGTCCCGGTGGTGATCAGAAGCTCATGGTGTAGCCGACGACGAACAGCGGGTCTTCATCGCTGTCATCGGTGTCGGCGTAGGTCAGCGAGAAGTCACCCATGCCGGTGGACTTGGTCAGGCCCAGGCTCCAGAAGGTCCAGTCGTCGCCCACGTCGGGATCGGCATAGCCCAGTTCGGCGCCAAGGCTCAAGTCCGGCATCACCTCGGCCTCCCCACCAATCGCGTAGTATGCGCTGTCCGTCACATCACTATCATCGGCGTGAATGGCGTAGTTCACGCTGGCGTAGACGGGCCCGTAGCCGACCGTCGCGACGATGTCACCGAAATCGGCATCGTCAAGCCCCGGGTAGTAGTAGTAGACGTACCCGATGTCGAAGTCGACGTCCCCGGCTGCGAATTCGTAACCCAAATACAGATCGACTTCCTGGCCATCTCCGTCGCCGAGCGTCGACCACCAGGAGCCGAGGTAGAACCCGGACTCGTGGCCCCAGTCGACGCCGCCCTGAACGACCGCGTTGTTATTGGATTCGGAAAGTCCATACAGGATGTAGTCGCTGAACACGCCGACGTTGAATTCCAGTTCGGCCTTCGCGGTGCTGAAGCCGACGGTTCCGACCATCAGTGCACCGGCGACGGCCGAGCTGACCAGGGTCTTTTTCATGTTTGCCTTCATTGGAGCCACTCCTTCTGTTGATTGACGTGTGGTGATCGGTATCGAGTCACACGCGTTTCCTTGCAGACATCGTGCCAACTGCCGGAAATCGCGCTCCTGTTGCGTTTTTGTGAATCGCTGTTGCATTTGAGTCCTTGAGTGCACTGCAACAGGGCGCGTTTCGCGTGCTTTGCGCTCCATGATGGGGCGCAGATGCGCGTTGGCGCTCGCAACAGGGATTCGGGCGCCGTTGCGCACCCAACGCGTCCGCGCAGCTGTTGCATGGAAGTTACGGTCCGCGGAACTCCGTGGCGGAGTGCAGAGCGGGCTACACTCATCGGTGGAAGGCATGTAGCGGCGGGTGGTCGATCAGCGGGATCCTGGTCCTGCGGTGCGAACGGACCGGGTTCGACGGTCGCAGACCCGCCACCCCTGTCCTTGCCGCGGGAATCAGGAACGTTCCTGGGCACGGGCGCATCCCGAGGGGGGTGACACATGAACACAGGGCGGCGCGGGTCTCGTGAGGAACTCCAGATCGAGGTGCGCAAGAGCCACGGGCAACGCGAGCCCTATTCGCGCGCGAAGCTGAGGCGTTCCCTGCGCCGTGCGGGCGCGAGCCGGGCGATGGCGGAGGAGGTGGTCGCAGACCTGGAGCCGCGTCTGCGGGACGGGATCACCACTGCGAAGCTCTATCGCATGGCGCGCCAGGCGCTGAAGCAGCGCTCGCGCCGAACGGCCATCACCTACAGCCTGAAGCGCGCCGTGCTCGACCTCGGGCCCAGCGGGTTTCCCTTCGAGCAGTTCTGCGGACGACTGTTCGAGGCGATGGGCTACACCGTCTCCTACAACCGGATCCTTCAGGGCCGCTGCGTCCAGCACGAGATCGACATCATTGCCGAGCGTGACGGCGAGCGGCTGTTCGCCGAGTGCAAGTTCCGCAACCGGGCCAGCTACCGGAATGACGTGAAGCTCCCGTTGTACGTGCGCGCACGTGCGCTCGATCTCGCCGCGTCGGCCGAGGGTGCCCACCATGCCTTCTGGCTGCTGAGCAACACCACCTTCAGCGAGGACGCGCTGGATTACGGAAGCTGCGAGGGTCTGATCCTTGCGGCACACAACACGGATCACTATCCGCTCACCCGGGGCCTGATCAACGAGCACGGCCTGCATCCGATCACCTGCCTGAGCAGCCTGAAGGTGAAACAGAAGCGCGGCCTGATCGAGGCGGGCGCGATTCTCTGCCGCGACCTTTTGGAGCGTCCCGACTTCCTGAAGCCGCTGCGGCTCGAGGAACGCCAGTTCGCACGGGTGCGGCGGGAGTGCCGGGAGATCATCGACCGGGGCAAGGCGAGGGAGGAATCGTCGTGAGACTGACCAGCTTCGGTGGTGCGGCCGGCGTGACCGGGTCGAAGCACCTGCTGGAGACCGAGGGCGGGCGCCTGCTGATCGACTGCGGGATGTTCCAGGGCGAGAAGTCCGGTCGCCTGCGCAACTGGGAGCCACCACCCTTCGATCCGCGTCAGGTCCAGGCGGTGCTGCTCACCCACGGGCACCTGGACCACTGCGGCTACCTGCCGCGGCTGGTCAGGGAGGGATTCCGCGGTCCGATCTACACCACGCGCGCCGGGCGCGAGGTGGCACGCGTGATCCTCCTCGATTCCGCGCGCGTGCAGGAGAACGACGCGGATCAGGCGAACCGCGAGGGCTGGTCGAAGCATCGGCCGGCGTTGCCGCTGTACGACACCGCGGATGTGGAACGGACGCTGCACCGCTTTCGGTCCGCCGAGTACGGCAGACCGCTGCGGCTGGGGGACGCCGAGGTGAGTTTCCACTACGCCGGACACATCCTTGGGGCGGCTGGCGTATTGATCGATGACGGCAACGCGAGGGTGTGGTTCTCGGGCGACATCGGGCGGCCCTGTGATCCGGTGATGTTTCCGCCGCGTCCCCCGGAGGCCGTGGATGCACTGGTGATGGAATCGACCTACGGCGACCGCACACACCCGCCCGGAGTGCCGGAGGACCAGCTTGCGGAGGTGCTGTCCGGGATCCTGGCGCGGCAGGGGGTGCTCCTGGTGCCGGCCTTTGCCCTGGGGAGGGCCCAGACGCTGCTGGTGCTGCTCGATCGCCTTTTGCACCGCAGGCCGGAGCTCGAGCTGCCGGTCTATCTCAGCAGCCCGATGGCGGCCGCGGTCTCGGAGCTCTACCGCAATTTTCCCGACGAGCACCGACTGTCCGCGGAGGATCTCGACCGGGTGTTTTCGCGCGTGCGGATCGTGGAACACGCGCAACGCGCGCGCCGGCTCGATCGGAAGGACGGTCCCTTCGTGCTGATTGCCGGCAGCGGGATGCTCACCGGGGGGCGGATCCTCGGCCACCTGCTGGCGCACGGGGAGGATCCGGACAATGTGGTGCTGCTGACCGGATACCAGGCCCCGGGGACCCGTGGGCGTACGCTGCTCGATGGCGGGCGGGAGCTGAAGATCCAGGGGCGCAGGATCGAGGTCGGGGCACGTGTCGAGGAATTGCAGGGGCTCAGTGCCCACGCCGATTGCGACGAGTTGCGGCAGTGGGTGCAGGCGGCATCCGAGCCGCCGCGGCGGGTCTGGCTGGTGCACGGCGAGGCACCCGCGCGGGCGGCACTGGCGGCGGGGCTGAGGGACGATCTCGGGGATGAGGAGCCGTTGCGCGTGCGTGAACTCCCTGAGGGGGAAACGCTGGACATCAGCCCGTAGGGGCCCCTGTGGCCGCGATGCGGCGGTTGGGTGGGGATCGTGGCTGGAAGTGGTGCCTGCGGCGGGCCCCCTCCCCAGCCCTCCCACGCAAGCGGGGGAGGGGGTTAGAGCGTGCGGGAGAAGCGGCGTTCGCCGGTGGTGTCGAGGTAGCGGTCGAAGGTCATGCAGATGTTGCGGATCATCAGGCGGCCGACGGGGAGGACGCGGATGTGGTTGCCGTCGACGGACAGGAGGCCGTCGTCGATGAAGGGTTCGAGGTTCTCGAGTTCGTCCGCGAAGTAGTCCTCGAAGTCGATGCCGAAGCGCTCGCCGATCCGGTCGCCGTCCAGTTCGAAGTGGCAGATCAGTTCCGTGATCACCGCGCGTCGCAGCTTGTCGTCCTCGTTGACCACGAAGCCGCGCTCGAGCGGCAGCCGGCCATCGGCGAGGATCTGGTGGTAGGTGTCGATGTCCTTCGCGTTCTGGCTGAAGGAATCGCCGACCTGGCTGATCGCCGATACGCCCATCGCGACCAGGTCGCACTCGGCGTGGGTCGCGTAGCCCTGGAAATTCCGATAGAGGCTGCCCTCGCGCTGGGCGCGTGCGAGCGGGTCATCGGGCTTGGCGAAGTGGTCCATCCCGATCAGCACGTACCCCGCGCCCGTCAGGTGGTGAATCGTGGCCTCGAGGATGGAGAGCTTCTCGGCCGGTGTCGGGAGGTCTTCGTCCTTGATGCGGCGCTGTGGCATGAAGCGCGTGGGCAGGTGTGCATAGTTGAAGACCGACAGCCGGTCGGGGCTTGCCTCGATCACCCGGTCCAGCGTGCGCAGGAAGCCGTCGACGGTCTGGAAGGGCAGGCCGTAGATCAGGTCGATGCTGATGCCGTGGAAGCCCTCGGCGCGTGCCGCCTGCAGCACCGCCAGCGTTTCCTCTTCCGACTGGATGCGGTTCACCGCCTTCTGTACCCGGGGGTCGAAGTCCTGCACGCCAAGGCTCATGCGGTTGAAGCCGAGTTCGCGCAGTACCGCCACGGTCGCCGGATCGGCCTCGCGCGGATCGATCTCGATCGAGTATTCGCCGGTGTCGTCCGTCTTCAGCTCGAAGTGTTCGCCCGTGCGGCCCATCAGCTCACGCATCTGGTCGAGGCTCAGAAAGGTCGGGGTGCCACCGCCCCAGTGCAGCTGCTCCACCGGCCGGCCCGTGTCGAACAGGGCCGACTGCAGCGCCATCTCCCGGTAGACGTCCTCCAGATAGGGCTGGGCCTTGCTGCGGTCCTTGGTCGCGACCTTGTTGCAGGCACAGTAGAAGCAGACGGTGTCGCAGAAGGGGATGTGGAAGTAGAGCGACAGGGGGCCGCCGCGGGCATTGCTGACGGCGGCCTGCTGCCGGTACTGCGCCGCGTCGAATCCCGGGTGGAACTGCACCGCGGTCGGATAGGACGTGTAACGCGGCCCGGCCTTGTCGTAGCGGCGGATCAGGTCGGCGTCGAAGATGGGGTTTGCTTGCATCTGTTGCATCCGGGGCTGGCGGGAGGCGGCCCGAGCAGGCCGGACCCCGCGATCGCGCAGTGTCCGGCGCTGCACCGACCCTGCTCAGGCGCTCGGCTCGAGACGAACCTCTCGTGAATCGAATTCAGCCTTGCGGCCACGCAGACGCCAGGCACCGTCAGTCGGTTCGATATACACGTACCAGAGTGCGCTCTGCAGGGCCTCGATGTCCGCGTAGTAGCGGTTCCGGACCGGATCGTGGTTCAGCACCCTGTGCTGGTCGAACTGATCCCGGGTCGGGTGCACGAACCGGAGTTCAAGCTCCTGCCTCGGAATCATGGGGTTGCTCTCGAGTTGCACCCACACGCGTCCGTCCTCGATCTCGACATCGGCGGCCAGCCCCAGCTGGGTTGCGAATCGGGCCCGTTCGATACTCTGGTTGATGCCGCGCCCTTCCTTCGAGTAGTCGCCGATTACCAGCCCGTCGGGATCATGGGTCGCGGCGGTGACCAGGATTACGCCGAGCATGATCCCGACCAGTGGCGGGGTGATCACGAACCAGGGCCAGAACTGCTTGTACCAGGGTACGGTGTCTTCACGGGGATAGCGCATGAATGCAGATCCTCAGGCTGAAAGGGTCAACGGATCGGACCGACGAAACGGCTCGACCGTTCGTTGGCGAGTTCGGGCTGGTCCACGACCTCTGCACGGAAGATGACCTCGCTGCTCGCTGCCGTCAACTCGTAGGGGTCCATGCGGACGCTGATCGGGAATTCGATCACGCGTCCAGGGGGAACCGCGACGTAGTCGCCTTCCTGCCAGGCCAGCTCGGCACCCTCCAGGCCCTCGATGCTGATCTCGAAGTGGCGCTCGGCGGG
The DNA here is from genome assembly GCA_007692435.1 of Thioalkalivibrio sp. GTDB lineage: Bacteria > Pseudomonadota > Gammaproteobacteria > Ectothiorhodospirales > Ectothiorhodospiraceae > Thioalkalivibrio. The sequence goes on along the minus strand of RECA01000117.1, from coordinate 6,215 downwards.
TGCGCGGTTGGTCAGCTTCAGGGTGTAGACGTTCTCGACCTGGCCGTCTGGGAGTTCGCGGTAGAGCACGTTGCGGTCGCGAATCACGTCGATGCCCACGGGGTTGCGGGCAGACACGCCGTAGACGAAGCCGGCGAGCAGAACCAGCAGCAGCATGCCGTAGAGCAACACGCGCGGGCGCAGCACCTTGCTGGGGTTGCCCGCCATCGCGTTTTCCGTGGTGTAGCGGATCAGTCCCTTGGGATAGCCCATCTTTTCCATGACTTCGTCGCAGACATCGACGCAGGCCGAGCAGCCGATGCACTGGTACTGCAGGCCGTCCCGGATGTCGATGCCGGTCGGACATACCTGCACACAGAGCGTGCACTCGATGCAGTCGCCCAGCCCCTTGGCCTTGTGATCCGTGCCGCGCCGGCGCGGTGCACGCGGTTCGCCGCGTTCCTCGTCGTAGGAGATGATCAGCGTGTCATTGTCAAACATCGCGCTCTGGAAGCGCGCGTAGGGGCACATGTAGATGCACACCTGCTCACGCATGAAGCCGGCGTTGCCCCAGGTCGCGAATCCGTAGAACAGGATCCAGAAGGTCTCCCAGGCACCGGTGTTCAGGGTCAGGAACCGCGGAATCAGGTCGGTGATGGGCACGAAGTAGCCGACGAAGGTCAGGCCGGTGAACAGCCCGAACAGGATCCAGACGGAGTGCTTGCCCGTCTTGCGCAGGATCTTTTCCTTGCTCCACGGCGCCTTGTCCAGCTTCATCTGCTTCGCACGGTCGCCCTCGAACCAGCGCTCGATACGCAGGAAGGCCTCGGTCCAGACCGTCTGCGGGCAGGCGTACCCGCACCAGAGCCGTCCGGCCAGCGCGGTGAAGAAGAACAGCGTCAGCGCCGCGATCACCAGCAGCATGGCCAGCAGGAAGAAGTCCTGCGGCCAGAAGGTGAGGCCGAACACGTGGAACTCGCGCGCGGGCAGGTCGAACAGCACCGCCTGGCGGCCCTCCCACTGTATCCAGGGCACCCCGTAGAAGATGCCGAGCAGTACGAGCATTGCCGTGACCCGAAGCTTCGCGAACATGCCGCTCACCTGCCGCGGGTAGATCTTTTCGTGCTTCGCGTAGAACTCGCTTTCCAGCCCCTCTGCCGGGGTGGCCTCGGCCTTCTTGCGGCCCTTCGTGTCGGATTCTGCCATGGTCTTACTCGATATCGGATGGGGGTGACGAGGAGAAAAAAAAGGCGGGCTACCGTGGAGTGTAGCCCGCCCTGGCTAGCGCAAAGGGACGGTCAATCGGGATTGAGGCTGTAGATGTAGGCAGACAGCACATGCACCCTTTCTTCGCCCAGAAGGTCCTGGAACCCCGGCATCACGCCCGCACGGCCCTGCTCGATGGTGTGCTTGATCGCGGCCAGCGATCCGCCGTACGTCCACACGTTCTCGGTCAGTGCGGGCGCGCCGAGCATCTCCATGCCGCTTCCATCCTGTGCGTGACAGCCGGCGCAGAACATCTGATACCTCGCCTGGCCCGCCTCGGCCTTGGCCTCGTCGGCATCCGGGCGGCCCGCGAGCTGCAGCACGTAATGCGCGACCTCTTCCACGCCCTCTTCACCGAGCGAGTCGCCGAAGCCCGGCATGTTGGCCTCCCGTCCCTGCGCGATGCTGGTCTGGATCGCGCTCGGGGCCCCGCCCCACTGCCAGACGCCATTGGCCAGGTTCGGGAATCCGCTGGCGCCGCCGGCGTCGGACCCGTGGCAGGTGGAGCAGTAGTTGAGATACAGCCGGCGCCCCGTCGCGAGGGCGTCGGAGTCCTCGGCGAGCACCGGGATCGGCCGTTCGGCCATCGCGGCGAAGATCGGTCCGAAACGCTCTTCCGCGCGCTGCCGCTCCTGCATGTACTGGCTATCCTCGACATTCAGCATGTTTCCCGAGTGCCATCCGAGCATGCCGGCGAAGCGGCCGAGCCCGGGATAGAGCACCAGGTAGATCAGCGCGAACACGATGGTGAAGTAGAACATGTACAGCCACCAGCGTGGCAGCGGGTTGTTGAACTCGCTCAGTCCGTCCCAGCTGTGACCCGTCTCCGAACCCTCGGCCACCTCGCCCGGGCGCTTCTTCGCGGTCCACCGGATCAGCCAGTAGATGCCTGCGATGTTGGCGAGAGTGAGCACCACGACCCACCAGTGCCAGAAGGTACTCATGTCGTACTCGTTCATTATTCGTCTCCTTTCCGCGACCGCTCGGGGTCCGGCTTGTCATCCTCGTCCGCAAAGGGGAGATTGGCGGCTTCGTCAAAGCGCTTCTTCTGCTTGCTGCTGAACGCCCACCAGACGATCCCGAGGAAGAGGATCATCACCAGAAGCGTCAGCAGGCCGTGCAAGAATCCGAAGCTCATCCGTCACAATCCAGCGCGCAAACAAGGAACCAGGTCCCCATCCGGGTCTCTGCACATTCCGAGCCCCTGCATGTAGGCGATCAGGGCATCCATCTCCGTCATGCCGCGGACTTCGTCGGCTGCCGCCTCGATCTGCTCGTCCGTGTAGGGAACCCCCAGCCGCTGCAGCGCCCGCATCTTGCGCGGGGTGAGATCGGCGTTGATCACCTTGTTTTCCAGGAAGGCATAAGACGGCATGTTCGACTCCGGCACCACTGCCCGCGGGTCGATGAAATGCAGCCGGTGCCAGTCATCGCTGTAACGGCCTCCCACACGGGCAAGGTCCGGTCCGGTGCGCTTGGACCCCCACTGGAACGGGTGGTCCCAGACAGACTCACCCGCCACCGAGTAGTGCCCGTAGCGCTCGGTCTCGGCGCGGAAGGGACGAATCATCTGCGAGTGGCAGGTATAGCAGCCCTCGCGGATGTAGATATCCCGGCCCTCCAGTTCCAGCGCGGAGCGGGGCTGCAGGCCGTCGATCGGCTCCGTGGTGCTGGTCAGGAAGAACAGCGGGACGATCTGGACCAGACCGGCCACGCTGATCACCAGGATGATGAGGACGACCATCAGGCCGATGTTTTTCTCAACAACTTCATGACTCATGGTGTTGTCTCCCCCGAATCAGTGCGCGGTCTGCGGAACGGAATGAACGACCGGCTTGGTGCCGCTGATGGTCTTCCAGACGTTCCAGGCCATGATGAACATGCCGAGGAAGAAGATGGTCCCGCCCACAAAGCGCAGGAAGTAGTACGGATACATCTGTACCAGCGTCTCCACGAAGTTGTAGGTGAGGGTCCCGTCCTCGTTCACGGCGCGCCACATCAGGCCCTGCATCACGCCGGCAATCCACATCGACACGATGTACATCACGGTACCGATGGTCGCTAGCCAGAAATGCCACTCGATGGCCTTGATCGAGTACATCTTCTCCTTGCCCCAGAGCGCCGGTATCAGGGCGTAGAGCGAACCGATGGAGATCATCGCGACCCAGCCCAGCGCACCGCCGTGGACGTGACCGATGGTCCAGTCGGTGTAGTGCGAGAGGGCGTTCACGGTCTTGATCGCCATCATCGGACCTTCGAAGGTGGCCAGACCGTAGAAGGACAGGGCCACGATCAGGAAGCGCAGGATCGGGTCCGTGCGGAGCTTATGCCAGGCACCGGAAAGGGTCATGATGCCGTTGATCATGCCGCCCCAGGAGGGGGCCAGCAGCATCAGCGAGAAGACCATGCCCAGCGACTGAACCCAGTCGGGCAGCGCGGTGTAGTGCAGGTGGTGGGGGCCGGCCCACATGTACAGCGAGATCAGCGCCCAGAAGTGCACGACCGATAGCCGGTAGGAGTAGATCGGGCGTCCGGCCTGCTTCGGCACGAAGTAGTACATCATCCCGAGGAAGGCAGCGGTGAGGAAGAAGCCGACGGCGTTATGGCCGTACCACCACTGGATCATCGCGTCCATCGTGCCGGGGTACATCGAGTAGGACTTGAACAGCGTGACCGGCATCGACATGTTGTTGACGATGTGCAGCACCGCGATGACGATGATGAAGGCCCCGAAGAACCAGTTCGCCACGTAGATGTGCTGGGACTTGCGCTTCAGGATGGTGCCGAAGAACACGATGGCGTAGGCGACCCAGACAACGGCCACCAGGATCGCGATCGGCCACTCCAGTTCGGCGTATTCCTTGCCCATGGTCATGCCCAGCGGCAGGCTGACGGCGGCCAGCACGATGACGGCCTGCCAGCCCCAGAACGTGAAGCCCACCAGCGGCCCCCCGAAGAGCCGCGTCTGACAGGTGCGCTGGACGATGTAGTAGGAAGTGGCGAAGAGCGCGGAGCCGCCGAAGGCGAAGATGACCGCGTTGGTGTGCACCGGGCGAATGCGCCCGAAGGTGAACCACTCCAGGTTGGTGTTCAGGGCCGGCCAGACCAGCTGTGCGGCGATGATCACGCCCACCAGCATTCCGACGATGCCCCAGACGATCGTCATGATCGAAAACTGCCGAACTACCGTGTAGTTATAGGTTTCTTGCGTCGCTGTTCGGACGTCATGCGTGTCTGCGGTTGTTTCCATGGAGATCCCCCATCGGTGAAGAAATCGGCACAGCCAAGCGACCCGGACGGGCTGCCCCGCATTCCGGAGTCTAGGCCATGATCGGCCGGTTTGGATGATTCAGGGCAAGATTTTTTTGCGATCCAGGGCTTCAGTGCGGAACCTGTGGACAATCAACCGGTCCCAGTGGGGTTATCCCTCCCCGGTCTGCGGCCGGTCGTGGCTCCCTGTCACCCACGGCGGCTGCTGCAGTATGCTGCGCTCACTCCCGGGCGTGCACGGCGGTGATCGCCCCGTCCCGGGATCCATCAACATGAGGAGGGGCGCATGAAATTCGAGACCAGGGCGATTCACGCAGGCTTCCAGCCGGATCCCACGACCCGGGCCGTGGCGGTGCCGATCTACCAGACCACCTCCTACGCCTTCGATGACACCCAGCACGGCGCGGACCTCTTCGACCTGAAGGTTCCGGGCAACATCTACACCCGGATCATGAATCCGACGACGGATGTGCTGGAACAGCGCGTCGCCGCGCTGGAAGGCGGGGTGGGTGCCCTTGCCTTCGCCTCGGGCATGGCGGCGATCACCGCCGGAATCATGACCCTCGCCGAATCCGGCCACAACATCGTGACCACCAGCACGCTCTACGGCGGGACCTACAACCTCTTCGCGCATACGCTGCCGCGCTACGGCATCGAGGTCCGGTTCGCGGCGCCGGGAGACGTCGGTGCGATGCGCGGCCTCATGGACTCCGGTACCCGCGCGGTCTTCTGCGAATCCGTCGGCAATCCCGCCGGGAACGTCGCCGATCTCGCGGCCCTCGCCGAGCTGGCGCACGCCAACGGGGTACCGCTGATGGTCGACAACACCGTGCCGTCGCCCTACCTCTGCCGGCCCTTCGAGCACGGTGCCGACATCGTGGTGCACTCGCTCACCAAGTACATGGGCGGGCACGGCACCACCATCGGCGGCGTGCTGGTCGATTCCGGGCAGTTCCCCTGGGCCGATCACGCCGACCGCTTCCCGGGGCTCACGCAGCCGGACCCCTCCTATCACGGGGTGACCTACACGGATGCCTTCGGGCCCGCGGCCTACATCGGGCGCGCGCGGGTGGTGCCGCTGCGCAACATGGGCGCGGCGATCTCGCCGTTCAACAGCTTCCAGATCCTGCAGGGCATCGAGACCCTTGCGCTGCGCATGGACCGCCACTGCGACAACGCGACGGCGGTGGCGCGGTTCCTGGACGAGCATCCGGACGTGGGCTGGGTCTCCTACGCAGGCCTGCCGACGCACCCGGATCACGCCCTGACGCAGCGCTACCTCGGGGGGCGGGCGGCCGGCATCCTGAGCTTCGGGATCAACAGCCCGAGCGGCGGATTGGAGGCGGGCGGGCGTTTCATCGATGCCCTGAAACTCGTGACCCGGCTGGTGAACATCGGTGACGCGAAGAGCCTGGCCTGCCATCCGGCGACGACCACGCACCGCCAGCTGTCGCCCGAGGAGCTCGAACGGGCCGGTGTCCGCGAGGACATGGTGCGCCTGTCGGTCGGGATCGAGCACATCGACGACATCCTCGAAGACCTGGGCCAGGCCCTCGCCGCGGCGGTCTGAGCGTAGGTGAGCGGGGTTCCGCAGTCCTGCGGTCGCGTGAAAGAACACGGCGTGCGCCTCGGGAACCGGTAGGGCGGAAGAGCGTAGCGTCATCCGCCATGCGGCGATCGCAATGTCCTGAAGCACGCGG
>RECA01000105.1 GCA_007692435.1 Thioalkalivibrio sp. | reverse complement strand
CGGTCAGAATGACGTGTGCCAGCGCCAGCGCCAGCGCCGAGTCGGTTCCCGGCTTCAGCGGCAGCCACTCGTCGGCCTTCTGCGCACTGGATGAGAAGCGCGGGTCGACGATCGCGACCTTGGCGTGTTCCAGCATATTGCCCCACTCGCGCGTCGCGAAGGATACCTGCCGGTTCGCGGCGATGGGGTCGGCCCCGAATGAGAGCTGGTAGCGGCTGTTCTTGACGTCGTACTGGCGGTAACCGAAGTTGCCCTCCATGAAATAGGGCCCGAACTTGTCGGCCTCGGCGCAGATGGCCGAATGGGTGATTGCGTTCGGCGAACCAATGATGCGGGTGATATTGGCGAGCATCACACCGCTCATGAATCCGTAGCGGCCACGGGTGGTCATGTACTTGTATGGCTCCTCCTTGCGCCGCAGTTCCATCAGCTTTTCGGCGAAGGTGTCCATCGCCTCTTCCCAGCTGATGCGCACGAAGCCCGGGTCCTCGCCGCGACCCTTGCGCGGGTTGGTCCGCTTCATCGGGTAGCGCACCCGGTCCGGGTCATACAGTTCGGTGAGCGCCATGCTCTGGCGCACGCAGCCGGACTTGCCGGTGATCTTGGAGTGCTGGTTGCCGCGCACATGGAAGACGCGGCCGTCCTGCACGTAGGCCTCCTTCATGCACCAGGTGGTGCAACCCTGGCAGACCGTGGGTACCCACTTGCCTGAACCCGGGATCGGGATTCCCTCCCCGGCGTTTGCGAGACCTGCCCGTACCAGGCCCTGCGTGATCGGATTGAGCTGAAATAGCGTCGCGAGACCCAGCGCGCCGGTTCCAGCGAGGAGGCCCGGCGGCTGAGCTTGTGTCCGTTGAACTCTCGCATGCGTGCACTCTCCGTTTTTTTCGGCGTAGGCCCATCAGAACGCCTTATGGATGGATGATTCTTGACCTAGATCAATGGAACGCCTTTCGCACGAAAAAGGGCTGCAAAAACGTGATATTCATCATCAAGCAGGCAAGCGTATCGAAAGATTCGCATATTGACCCGGAGCAATGTTCCATTTATTCGAATGGTCCGAAACAAAATGAATGAACGCGAATAAATAAATTTGATTGCCGTGCGATAGCTCCCGCCGATCAACAGGCAGCCATCACCGCAGGCGGCAGGTCTCCCGCCTCCGTGGACCGAGCCGGACCCTGTGTTGGCAGGGACGCCGGATACCGGCCCGTCGAGGGGTGCTGCGGGCAGCCAGTGGGAGTTGGGCTGCTAGAATCCACTGACGACAAGGAGGCACTGCGATGACGAAGAAGGTAATCCCGAAGGATCTGTTGCCCGTCGGCTACGTCGGCCTCGGAATCATGGGCGCGCCGATGGTCCGCAACCTGTTGCACGGCGGGGCCCCGGTGCACGTCTGGGCGCGCCGGCTGGAGCAGGCGCAGAAGCTCGTCGGCGACGGTGCCGTCGCCGAGGACACCCTGGCGAGCCTGGTGGCCAGGGTGCGGGTGCTGTTCCTCAACGTCTCCGATACGCCGGACGTCGAGGGCCTGATGCTCGACGATGGCGGCATTCTGAGCCACGCGACCCCGGGCCTGATCGTCGTGGATCACAGCACGATCGACCCGATGCGCACCCGCGTGATCGCGGAGCGGGCGCGCGAGGCCGGTGTCGGGTTCGTGGATGCGCCGGTGTCCGGGGGCGAACGCGGGGCGATAGAGGGCACGCTGACACTGATGCTCGGCGGCGCACAGGCTGATGTGGAGCGGGTGCGACCGCTGCTGGGCCTCGTCGGCAAGACGCTCACCCACGTTGGGGACAGCGGGGCAGGGCAGATTGCCAAGGCCTGCAATCAGCTGATCATCGGCGAGACACTGGTCGCGATCGGCGAGGCCTTTGCGCTGGCCCGGGCGGCCGACGTGGATCCGGCGCGGGTGCGCACGGCGCTGCTGGGCGGCTTCGCCGGATCACGGGTGATGGAGATGCACGGTCAGCGCCTGCTGGACGACGATTTCATGCCCGGCTTCATGGCGCACCTGCACGCGAAGGACATGGGGATCGTCGCGAACACGGCCGCGGCACTGGGGCTCGACCTCAGCGGCGTGGAACGTGTCCGGGCCGCACTGGCGCGGGCGATCGATGAAGGTCACGCCTACGACGACTCGACGATACTGGCGCGCTACTGCTGTCCCGACCGTTGAGGCCGCCGTGGCTGGTGTCGCCGCGCCCCACCCCAACCGTTACTCCGGGCATCCTGCCCTCCGCCCTTCGGGCCCGCCTACGGCGGTTCGAAATCCGCTCCCGGCGGATTTGTCCCCGCAAGCGGGGGAGGGAGCTTTCATGGTCCCGGGTGGCGCAGAGGGCCATGACAGTTAGCGTGAAAGAGTATGGCGTGCGCCTCGGGAAGCGGTAGGGCGGAAGAGCGTAGCGTCATCCGCCATGCGGCGATCGCAATGTCCTGGAGCACGCGGTTACCCTGGCGCCGGATGGCGGATGACGGGCTTCGCCCTCTTCCGCCCTACGC
>RECA01000049.1 GCA_007692435.1 Thioalkalivibrio sp. | reverse complement strand
TGAAGTAGCGGTCGTACAGGGTCTGCAGGCCGAGGTAGGTGAACTGCAGGTCGCGTTCGGGCTTCAGTGCCTTGCCGAGGGCGTCGAGGTCGTAGCGGGTGAGCTCGGAGTCGACCAGCTCGAGTTGGGCCGCGCGCCGGATATAGGCCTCGAGGTACTCCGGATAGCGCTCGCTCATCTCGGCCTGCGTCGCCGCCTGCGGCAGTCCCGCGAGGAAGGTCAGCGCCTCGCGGCGGAGGTTGTCCAGCAGCAGCCGGGCGGTCACCTGCGAATAGTTCGGCTCCTGCTCGATCTGCACCCGCGCGGCCATCACCAGCGCGGTGCCGACATCCTTCTCGGCGACGCCGTCGAAGAGATTGCGCCGGGCCTCGGAGAGCACGCGGGCGCCATCCACCTCGTCCAGACCGCGGCAGGCCTCCTCGACCACCGCAGCCATGCGCGCCTCGTCCAGCGGGGTGCGCGTCCCGTCCGCGCGAACCACGTGCAGGACCTCCTGCGCCGCGGCCCCTGCCGGCTTCTTCTTCGCGGCCTCGGCCGCCCGCTTCTCGGACTGCCTTTCCCGGTACAGCACGTAGGCCCGAGCGACCTTGTGGTGGCCACCGCGCATCAGCGCCAGTTCCACCTGGTCCTGGATATCCTCGATGTGCACGGTGATCGACCCGTTTCCGGCGCGCCGGAACAGGTTCTCGCCTACCTGCCCGGAGAGCTCCTGCACGATGTCGTGGATGCGCCGGCTGGCCGCTGCATTGCCGCCCTCCACCGCGAGGAAGGCCTTGGTGATCGCGACCGCGATCTTCGAGTCGTCGAAGCCGGTGACCTTGCCGTTGCGGCGGATCACCTGGTGCTGCCCCGGCGACGTCGCCAGGATCTCCGCGCCAGGTTCCACGGATTCGCTGGCCGGCGTCTGCCGGAGTTCGTGCTGAGCTGGCGGATTAGCGGGCTGGGCGTCGCTGTGCATGAGAACCTCGTCCTGTGCCGGTGATTACGGCGACCTACTATAGGACGTGTTTCCCGTCTTTCCTAGACACAACATGTTGTGTCTATGCTGTGTGGAGCGGGTGGAGAACCTGTGGAAAAGCTGGGCGCCGAACGGGCAAGGCCTTGCGGCGACTGGGTCGGAGGGACGGGATCACCCGGAGAATATCCGAGCGCTCTAGTGGCGTATTTTTTTCTGATGAGGCCTGATGAAAATATTTTATAGATCGACTTCCGGAATAGGCTCAAGGAAGAAGATTCGGGCGCTGCACGAGCAAGCCCTGGGGGCGCTGGGCCTCGTCGCCTTTCGCAGCGCCTGATCGCGGCTGAAAGCCGCCCCTGCGGCCGTCCTGGCGTTCAGCCCCCCGGACGGCCGCCGTGGGAGGCGAACCCTCTCGGCGACTCCGCCGCTGGAGGACTCCGCCTACAGCTCGCGCAGGTCGACGAAGCTCCCGGTGGGCACCGTGCGAAGCCGTTCGAGACTATTCAGGATGCCCTGCGCCGCGGTGTCGTTGTCGGGCATCACCTCGGTGCCGCGCGCCTCCTGCAGACGCTTCAGCGCCGGAAAGCGCTCCGTATCCACCTCTTGCGAGATGTACTCCTGCATCGCGGTGTCGATCAGCCCCGGGGCGAGGCTGTGCATCGGCGTCCCCGGAAATTCGTGGGCGTACAGCTGCACGAACATGTTCAGCGCCGCCTTCGAGATCGAGTAGCCGCTCCACCCGAAGTTGCCGGAGACGGAGGCACCGGAGGAGATCGCGACGATCTGGCCCACCTCGACACCGCTGCTGAGCAGATGATCGAGGATCGGCTTGTTCGCCCACACGTTCACGTCCATCACCTGCCGGAGCTCGCGGATGTCCGCCTCCTGCATGCTCTGGATGTTTCCCAGCAGGCCCGCGTTCAGCACCACCAGATCCAGCCGTTCGACGCCGTCGAGCAACCGTGCCATCGCGGGCGCGATGGCCGCATCGTCGGCCAGATCGACCTGCACATCGCCCGTGGTGGACGCCGGACAGCCGCTCCGGCTGAGCCCGTAGACGGCGGCCCCACCGCGCATCAGCATGCGGGTCAGCCCGAGACCCAGCCCGCTGGAATTCCCGGTCACCAGGGCACTGCGAATTGGCGTGTCGGACATGATGGCTCCTCCTGTACGGTCGATTGTGTGTTGGGTGGACGGTGGGCCCGCTGCGCTTGGCCCACCCTACGCTTCCCTCGTGGCTTGAATGACGCGGGACCATGATCGCCTGCGCCTTTCCGTCAATCCAGTATCAGATCGATGCTCAGCATCACGACGAAGCCGAGCAGCACCCCGAAGGTGGCCTTGCCCTCGTGACCGCTGCGATGCGATTCGGGAATGATCTCGTGGCTGATCACGAACAGCATCGCGCCGGCCGCAAAGGCCAGCCCCCAGGGCAGAAGCATCTCCATCAGGGTGATCGCGCCGGCCCCGATCAGCCCGCCCAGCGGCTGCACCAGGCCGGTAAGGAGCGTGACACCGAAGGCGGCCCAACGGCTGTAGCCGAGCGACATCAGCGCCACCGCCACCACCAGTCCCTCGGGAATGTTCTGCAGGCCGATCCCGATCGCCAGCGCCACCCCGTCGCTCAGATCCTCGCCACCGAAGCCGACGCCGACCGCCAGACCCTCGGGCAGGTTGTGCAACGCGATCGCGAACACGAACAGCCACACCCGCCGGATCTTCTCCGGGTCCGCCCCGCTCTGCGGCCCGGTCACGAAGTGCTCATGGGGCACCAGGCGGTGCAGCGCCAGCAGAAAGAGGCCACCCAGCCCGATGCCGGTCCCAACCACCAGCGCGGCCATCCAGGCGCTGCCGTAGTCCGCCTCGGCGGCACTGGCCGCCGGCAGCACGAGTTCGAAGGCGGTGGCGGCCAGCATCACGCCGGCGCCGAATCCCATCAGCGAGTCCTCGACCTCGCGCGACAGGCGGCGCATGAAGAAGATCGGAATCGCTCCGACGGCGGTGAACATGCCGGCCACGAAGCTGGCAAGAATGCCGAGTTGCAGGGTGCTCAGACCCACGAGCCAAGGCTGCATCGTCGGCCATAGGGCCCCGACGCCTGCGACAAACAGCACCAGGGCCAGCACGGCGACGACAGCGCCAGGCCGTATCATGCCCCGCGGCGAGACATCTTCCGATTGCATCGCGATCTCCTGGAGATTGGAATGGGGTCCGCATCGAGTGTAACGCGGGCCGCCAACCCGACCCCAACCCCTACCCGGGCATCGGCTGGCGGGGCCTTTCCCGGTCGCGTGGATGGGCCTTCTCCGGCCGGAAACGGCCCGGTGAGGCCTGTCGTGCGCCGCAGCCCTTCTCAGCGCAGCGCCGATCCGTTATACAAGGGGGTTGGCACGAAGGAGCGGATGACCATGGCGCAGCGAGCGCGGTTCCAGGAAAGCCGGCACGGAGATGTCGGAGACTTCGCATTCCCGCGATCCCCCTCAGCGCCGGGTCCGGCCACGGTCCGCAGGACCTCGCGGCTCCGGGCAGCGGCCATCCCGGGGAGGCGCCCGTGAAGAATCAGCGCACCGCCGGCCGGGTTCGGGACCCGTTCGACGCACCTGCCTCGGCGCCGGATCCCGGCGCGATCCAGGCGCTGGTGCAGGCCGCACTCAAGGAAGACCTGGGGAATGGCGATCTCTCGGCGACCCTCGTGCCCGCCGGTCAGAAGGCGCGGGCGGAACTGCAACTCCGGGAACCGGCGGTGCTCTGCGGTCAGGCCTGGTTCAACGCCTGTTTTCGGGCCCTTGCCCCGGGCGTGCAGGTGAGATGGCTCGTCGAGGAGTGCGCCCAAGTCGAGACCCCGGGCGTCATTGCCGAGGTCACCGGACCGGCACGCGGCATCCTCTCGGCCGAGCGCAGCGCCCTGAACCTGCTGCAGACGCTCTGCGGCACCGCCACGGAGACCGCGCGGCTGGTCCGCCTGCTGAGCGGCCGGCGGACCCGGCTGCTCGATACCCGCAAGACGCTGCCCGGCCTGCGCGTCGCCCAGAAATACGCGGTCCGCTGCGGCGGCGGCTACAACCACCGGATGGGTCTCTGGGACGCCGTGCTGGTGAAGGAAAACCACATCCACGCCTGTGGTTCCATCCAGGTCGCGGTGGACCGGGCGCGCAAGCTGGGCAAGGGCCGCTGGGTCGAGGTCGAGACCGAGGACCCCGACGAGGTGAACCAGGCGCTGGACGCGGGCGCGGATGTGGTGATGCTCGACAACTTCGCCCTGGACGACCTGCGCACGGCGGTGGAGCGCATTCGCGGTCGGGCGATCTCCGAGGCCTCGGGCAACGTCACCGAGGCGCTGCTCCCCGAGATTGCCGGCACCGGGGTGGACTACGTCTCGATGGGCGCGCTCACCAAGAACCTTCGCGCGATCGACCTGTCACTCCGGCTCGGCTGATCGCGGAGCAGCCGGATGGTGGGCCCGCTGCGCTTGGCCCACCCTACAGGGGTGCGATAGAGGGACCGATTTCAGATCTGTCCCCGCCATCCGGCCCACACCATCGCATGGCCTACCACCACTTCTCGTACTTGAGTTGCCGCTCGGGAATGCCCCACTGCGTCAGCAGCGTGGTCATGTCCTCGATGAATTCGCGCGAGCCGCAGTAGTAGTAGAGGGCCTCGCGCGACAGGTTCAGCGACTCGAGCAGCGGGTGGCTGATCCGGCCGGTGTGGCCTCGCCAGTCCTCGGCCTCGCGGGTGACGGTCAGGGTCACGTCGATGTTCGGCGCCTCGCCCAGCACCGCGAGTTCGTCCGGGAACAGCACCTCGTGCTGCGCGGCCACGCTGTAGACGAGGTGCGCGTGCACGTCCGGCGCGTCCCGATGAATCAGGCGCAGGATGCTCATCAGGGGCGTGACCCCGATGCCGGCGCCGAGCAGCACCACCTCGCGACTCATGCCCGGCTCGAAGAAGAAGACCCCCTGCCCGGCCGTGACCAGCACCTCGTCCCCCACCTCGCTGACGGTGTGCAGGTGGTATGTCGCTGCGTGGTGGTCCGCGTACTTGATCGCCAGTTGCAGCCGGCCGTCGTCCCGGGGCGCCGACACCACCGAATACCCCCCCACGCAGGGCTCGCCCTCGCGCGGAATCAGGAGATCCAGCCACTGGCCCGCGCGGGCGTGAAAGCGCTCCGGGTCTGCGGCCAGCGTGAAGACCTTGATCAGCGGTGTCACCTGCTCGATGCGCTCGATGCGCGCCGGCATGAAGTGCTCGGGTACGTTCACTGCGTGCGACATGATGAATCCTTGTTTCCGGGCTCCCCCGGGAGCCATGATGAATGCCTGGCGAACACGCAGGCCGGTGCCCTTTCAGGGCTGCCCGGCCTCGCGCTCCTTGACCTCGCTCCACAGGGCGTCGAGTGCCTGAAGATCCAGCTGCGAGACATCCTGACCGCGTTCGGCCGCCAGCGTCTCCATCGCGCGGAAGCGGCGCTCGAACTTGCGATTGCTGCCGCGCAGCGCACCCTCCGGATCCACGCCCAGGTGACGCGCCCAGTTCGCGACCGTGAACAGCACGTCACCCACCTCGTCGGTGAGGCGCTCCGGACGCCCACCCTGCTCCTGCTCGGCCTGCACCTCGTCGATCTCCTCGCGGACCCGGTCGAGCACCGCCGCAGGGTGATCCCAGTCAAAACCCACGCGACGGGCGCGCCGCTGCAGCTTCACCGCGCGCGCCAGCGCGGGCATCGCCAGCGGGATATCGTCCATCCCGCTGTGGCGTTCCCGCGCCCTGCGCTCCTCGGCCTTGGCCGACTCCCACGCGGCCTCGCGCTGGTGGTCGTCGGCGAACTCCGTGTCGCCGAATACATGCGGATGCCGCCGCCACAGCTTGTCGCCAATCGCCCGCGCAATGTCGTCGAAATCGAAATGCCCCGCCTCCTCGCCCAGCCGCGCCTGGAACACGACCTGGAACAGGAGGTCGCCGAGTTCGGCGCGAATCACCTCCGCGTCGCCGCCCGCGATCGCCTCGCCGACCTCGTAGGCCTCCTCGAGGGTGTACGGCACGATGGTTTCCGGCGTCTGTGCCCGATCCCAGGGGCAGCCCTGAACGGGGTCGCGCAGACGCGCCATGATCGCGCGCAGGCGGCGGATCGGGTCCGGATCGTCGAGGTTCATGCCTGCAGTCTAATGCTGGACGGCGAGCATGGGAATTCTTGACTGTAGCAGTAGGTTAATTATATTAGTATCCATCGATATGCAGAAACGCCCCCGGCCGGGGAGCGTAACGCATCAGAGGAGACAGTCATGAGTCAACTCATCAGCAACTTTCCAACCGACGGCGTCGTGACCCTCAACCGCGTGATCATCAAGCCGGAGTACACGGTCGACGACCTCCAGGAACGCGTGGCGATGCTCTGCGAGAACGTGAAGACATACCATTCTGACAGCGGATTCGTCGGTGGTTTCGTCGCGATGAATTCGGGCGCGGTTTCCAACGAGGGCTCGACCATCGGCCAGCCCGTGGACAGCCCCTTGAAGGACAAGGAGGCCCTGATCATCACCTTCTGGCGTTCCTTCGACGAGCACGAGGAGTCGCATCGCAGCGAGACCTTCCAGCCCCTGTTCCAGGAAGTGCTGGAGCTGTGCGAGAACGGCAACGAGGAGATCGCCTACGAGATGCTCTGGTCCGGCGCCGCCTACTCGGCGGAAGAGGCCAAGGCGGCACGCGAGGCCAAGGCCCGGTACGCAGCCTGAAGCCCCACGCGACCTGGCGACTGATCTCGAGGGGGGGGGCGGGATCGCCCGCCCCCCGCAACCGGCCCCGGGTCCCGCAGGCGCCTGCCTTGCAGGCGCACGGGCCTTCGAGCGCCCCGAAGGCCGCTTCGCGCGCAGGGTGCGTTGATGTAAAACCATGTGGCCTGCGCCTCGGGAAGCGTCAGGGCGGACGGGCGTAGCGTCATCCGCCATGCGGCGATCGCAATGTCCTGAAGCACGCGGTTACCCTGGCGCCGGATGGCGGATGACGGGCTTCGCCCTCTTCCGCCCTACGCTTCTTTCATGGTCGGGCGTGGCGCTTGTCGCCATGATCGTCAGAGCCACGAGGGCCAGCGTCAGGCGTGGCCGGAGGGGGTGACGTCGTGTTGGGCGTTCTGAAGCGAGCGCAGGGCCTTGTCCACCACGCCCTGGGCGAGCTGGCGCTTGAGCTCCGGGTCGGCCGGGATCATCTCGGTGCGCACCGCGATGGCCATTGCCAGCGCCTGCAGCAGATCGCCGTTGTGCGTCTCGCCGAGGACCGCGATCTCGTGGTTCAGGGTGTAGAGCACGCGGTCCAGCAACTGGTAGACACGCGTCGCGGAACCGGTCTCGGGATGCAGTTCGAACTCGAAGGAGATCGCGTCGCCGGTCGGCGTGGTAAAGCGGTAGGGAAGGTGTTCCATGGGGTTCCTCCAGATTCGGGTCCGATGTTCAGCGGTCTCAGGGAGCACGCGCCATCAGCATGTAGTTGACCCCTTCGTAACGGGTCAGGCGCATCCTCCGCCGCAGGGGGTTCACGGCGACGCCGGAACGGGCGGTCACGCGCCAGCCGTCGGCCTCGAGCGGACGGGTCATCTCGCGGGGCCGCACGAAGCGCCGCCACTGGTGCGTGCCGCGGGGCAGCAGTCGGAACAGGTACTCGGCGCCGATGATGCCGGCAATGTAGGCGGCGATCGTGCGGTTCAGCGTCGCCAGGACCAGGAAGCCGCCCGGGCGGACCTTCTCCATGCAGCGCTGCAGGAAGTTGCCGGGATCGAGCACGTGCTCGATCACCTCCATGTTCAGCACCACGTCGAAGCCGTCCTCGTCCAGGTCCTCCAGGGCGACATGCCGGTAGCGCACGTCGAGGCCGCTGCCCTCGGCATGCTGCCCGGCGATGACCAGATTGCGCGGCGTCACGTCGATCCCGAGGACCTCCGCTCCGTGGCGCGCCATGCTCTCCGAGAGGATGCCGCCGCCGCAGCCGACGTCGAGCATCCGGAGACCGGCGAGCGGCTCCGGCCCGTCGGGATCGCGCCCGAGTTCCCGGGCGAGGTGTTCCACGATCCAGCCGGTGCGGACACGGTTCAGCAGATGCAGCGGCCAGAAGGGTCCGTGCTCGTCCCACCAGGTCTCCGCGAGCCGCTGGTAGCGGGCGACCTCTTCGGGATCGATGCTCGCCGCCTGGATCACGTCCGGTTCCGACATCTCTCTCCCTCCGGCCCGCGGCCAATGCACACACAGCCGTTTCGGCCCGTCGCCGCGGGCGAAGTTCACCCCGGATGCGTGCGGCGCAGGGGAAGGCGCCCGCCGGGCTCTGGCAGAATGGCCGCATGAGGCGGCTCCGCTCCACACGACGCAACCGGCGCCCGCGGCGCCGCAGGCACGCACCGCTCGCGCGCCGGATCCTGCGCGCCGTCCTGCTGGCGCTGGGCCTGCTCGTGGCCTTCCTGCTGCTGCTGATCCTGCTGCTGCGCTGGGTCGATCCGCCCTACTCGATGTACATGCTCAGCCCCGCCTCGGGTCCCAGTGCGCCCTCGCTGCGCCACACCTGGCAGCCGATCCACGAACTGCCGCTGCACGTGCCGCTTGCGGTGATCGCGGCCGAGGACCAGCGCTTTCCACAGCACCGCGGCTTCGACTGGCAATCCATGCGGGAGGCCCTGAACGCGCACCGGCAGGGGGCACGCCTGCGCGGCGCGAGCACGGTGAGTCAGCAGACCGCGAAGAACGTCTTCCTCTGGCACGGCAGAAGCCTGACACGCAAACTGCTGGAGGCCGGCTTCACCGCGGCCATCGAGACGCTCTGGCCGAAGGGGCGCATCCTCGAGGTCTACCTGAACGTGGCCGAGTGGGGACCGGGCATCTTCGGCATCGAGGCCGCGGCCCAGTACCACTTCGGCATACCGGCGCGGCAGCTGAGCCCCGAACAGGCGGCACTGCTCGCCGCGGTACTGCCCAGTCCACGGACCTATTCGCCCTCCCGGCCCTCCGGAAACGTGCTCCAGCGGGCGCGCTGGATCGAGCGCCAGATGGCACAGCTCGGCCCGGGCTGGCTGGCGCCCCTGCAGGTCGGATCCGGCTCCGCGCCAACGGTACGGGCGGATCGCCCCTGACTCGCGGGTCAGGTTCATCTTGGTAGACTGGCCGCGCCGTGAGACCCGAGGAGGACATCGTGACCCGATCCAGCCGCACCGGACTGCAGCCCCTGATCCGCCACCTGTTCGCATGGCTGCTGGTGATCCTCCTCGCACCCGGAATCACCGCTGCCGCGCAACCGGTGGAGGGCGAGACCCTGCGCGCGCTGATCTCCGCGCTGGAGGACCCCGATACCCGCGAGCGCCTGCTCGAGGGCCTGCGCGGGCTCGAGGAGGCGGAAGCGGCGGAGCCGGCCGTCGACGATGCCCCGGCAGAGGTGTCCCTCCCCCGGCGGATCGCGGAACTGACGCAGCAGGCCGCCGAGGGCGCGGTGGTCGAGGTGCGCAACCAGATCGCGATGGCCGGGGAGGTCTTCGACCGCCTGCGCGAGGCCGACTGGGGCGCCTTCGGCCTCGCGGTACTGGACCTGGCGATCCTGATCGCGGTCACGGTCGGTATCATGCTGCTGCTGCGCCGGGTGATCCGGCCGCTGTTCGCGTGGCTGGATCGCTGGGTGCTGGCCTCCAGCCGTACGCTCCTGCTGCTGCGTTCCGTACCCGCGATCCTGCTGGCCGCGGCGCTGGACCTGCTGGCCGTGGTGCTGGCCTGGGTGGCGGGCTACGGGCTGGCGCTGTTCGTGCTGGACGGCACCGGCAGCATGGAGGTCCGCCACTCCCTGTTCCTGAACGCCTTCCTGCTGATCGAGGCGGCGAAGGTCGTGCTGCGCCTCCTCTTCGCGAGCCGCTACCAGGGCCTGCGGGTGCTTCCGATGGCCGGCGAGGAGGCCGCCTACTGGAATGCCTGGCTCAGCCGCATGGTCGGGTTCATCGGGTACGGCCTGATGCTGGTCGTGCCGATCGTCAACATCACGGTCTCCACTGCCGCCGGGCGTTCGGCGGGCCTGCTGGTGATGCTGGTGGCCTTCAGCTATGCGGTCGCGATCATCCTGCAGAACCGGCTCCGGGTCAGGGAGCGGCTCGAGGCGGTCGCCGCCGAGAGCTCCCTGTCGTTCACCCGGGTCGGGGCCTCGACCCTCGCCCGCATCTGGCACTGGGTGGCATTGTTGTATTTCGCTGCGCTGGCGGCGGTCAGCATCGTGCGTCCGGAGGATGCGCTGCCGTTCATGGCCCTTGCCACCGGCCAGACGCTCGCCGCAATCCTCGCGGGGTTCTTCGTGGCAGCGCTCCTGACGCAGGTCATCTCGCGCAGGATTCACCTCCACGAGGAGACCCGACACAACTTTCCGATGCTGGAGGAGCGGCTGAACGCCTACATCCCGACGGCGCTGAAGGTGATGCGCGCGGTGATCCTGCTGCTGGTGCTGGCGGTGATCCTGGACGCCTGGGCGCCGTTCGACCTGGGGGCATGGATCCAGTCCGACGCGGGTGCCGGGCTGCTGGCGACGGCCTTCTCGGTGGCGATCATCCTCGGGGTGGCCGCGCTGTTCTGGCTGGTGGTGGCCAGCTGGATCGAACAGCGGCTCAGTCCGGAAGCAGGCCGCGGCCCGCCCGGTCCGCGCGAGAAGACGCTGCTGACCATCTTCCGCAACGCGATCGCGATCGCGCTGGTGGTGATCGTCACGATGATCGTGCTGGCCGAGATCGGCATCAACATCGGCCCGCTGATCGCCGGCGCCGGTGTGCTCGGTCTGGCCATCGGCTTCGGCGCGCAGACACTGGTGCGGGACATCATCACCGGGGTCTTCATTCAGCTCGAGAACGCGATCAACACCGGCGACGTGGTGCGGGTCGGCGACATCACCGGGACCGTGGAGCGGCTGACCATCCGCTCCCTCGGCCTGCGCGACCTCTCCGGCACCTTCCACCTGATTCCGTTCTCGTCCGTGGAGACGGTATCGAACTTCACCCGTGACTACGGCTGCCATCTTGGCGAGTATGGCGTCGCCTACCGCGAGGACACCGACGAGGTCATCGTGCGGCTGCGCGAGGCCTTCGCCGAGTTGCAGGCCCATCCGGAGCACGGCCCGAAGATCATCGGCGACCTCGAGGTGCACGGCGTGACCGCGCTGGCCGACAGCTCGGTCAACGTGCGCGTGCGCATCAAGACCCTCCCGGGCGAGCAGTGGGGTATCGGGCGCGAGTACAACCGGCTGGTGAAGCGTCACTTCGACGCCGCGGGCATCGAGATTCCGTTCCCGCACATGACCCTGTACTTCGGGCAGGACAAGACCGGGGACGCGCCGCCTGCGCACCTCCAGGTGCTGCAGCACAAGAGCTCACCCGGGGACGCCGCGCAGACCCCGGAGACCGACTTCGGAAAGGACCGGCGGGCACGCGCGAACCCGAAACGCCTGCGGGACTTCGACGAGGGCGAAGATGCCTGATGAGCCCGAGTCCTGATCACCCGGGGGCATCCCACGAAGCACGGGCGGGAAACGGCGCCGGGCGCCCGGATCGAATAGATTGGGTGGTATGGGACGACTACTGATCATCCTGATTCCGCTCATTCTCCTGGTCACCTACGGGCCCAGCTGGTGGGTCCGCAGGACGATGGAGAAATACAGCGAACCGGCCGATCGCTACGACGGCACCGGCAGCGAACTCGCGCGCCACCTGCTCAACCAGCGGGGCCTGCACGACGTGTCGGTGGAGGTCGCCGAGGGGCAGGGGGATCACTACGACCCGGAGGCCCGGGCCGTGCGCCTCTCCGAGGGCAACTACCACGGACGTTCGCTGACAGCGGTGACGGTGGCCACGCACGAGGTGGGGCACGCGGTCCAGCATGCCGAGGGCTATACCCCGCTGCGCCTGCGCGGGGAACTGGTGCGCTGGGCATCTGGCGGTCAGCGCCTGGGCGCCTTCCTGATGCTGGCAATCCCGGTGATCACCATCATCACGCGCCACCCCGCACCCGGCGCGATGTTCCTGCTCGCCGGCCTGCTGTCAATGGGGCTGGCCGCGATCGTCCACCTGGTGACGCTGCCCACGGAGCTGGACGCCAGCTTCGGGCGGGCGATGCCGATATTGCGCGAGGGCGGTTACCTGCACGACACGGACTACCCGCATGCCGAACGCATCCTGAAGGCCGCCGCCTACACCTACGTGGCCCAGTCGCTGATGAGCCTGCTGAACATCTGGGCCTGGCTGCGCTTCCTGCGCCGCTGACTCCCATGGCGCTGCGCCACCCCCGACCATGAAAGAAGCGTAGGGCGGAAGAGGGCGAAGCCCGTC
>RECA01000212.1 GCA_007692435.1 Thioalkalivibrio sp. | reverse complement strand
TCTACTGGGCGTGGTGGATCGCCTGGTCACCGTTCGTCGGCATCTTCATCGCCCGCATCTCGCGCGGGCGCACGATCCGCGAGTTCATCGTCGGCGTGCTGGGCGTGCCGACCCTGTTCGTCTTCGCGTGGCTGACGATCTTCGGGGGCACCGCGCTGTATCTCGAACTGTTCGAGGAGGGTGCCGGCATCGCGACTGCGGTCGCCGAGGACACGACCGTCGCGCTGTACGCGACGCTCGAGCACCTGCCGTGGGCGACCCTGACCTCCGCGATCGCGACCCTGCTGATCGCGACCTACTTCATCACCTCTTCGGCCTCCGGCACCTACGTGATCGACGCCCTGGTCTCGCGGGGCTCGACCCACTCCCCCAAGCGCCAGCGCGTGATCTGGGGCATCACCGAAGGCGCCGTGGCGGCCACGCTGCTGATCGTCGGCGGCGAACGCGCGCTCGACAGCCTCCAGACCGCCTCGCTCACCGGTGGCCTCCCGGTCGCGATCATCCTCGCCTTCTGCTGCTACAGCCTGCTCCGCGCCCTGCGCCGCGAGTACCGCGTAGAAGGCGTCGAAGCCCCCTGGCGCTGACGCCCCCGGGGGTCGGACCAGCTCAAAATATTGATATAAAAGGAAAAAAGGGCCGAAATTGCGTCCGAAACGGCCTTAAAGGCCCATTTTCGGGCATGAAAACGGGGCGTCAGGGCGTCCAGTGCCCCTTGCGTGCGGTGAGTGAAGCCTCGGGACGAGATCCTGCCAATCCCTTGTGAGGCCATTTTCGGGGCAAAAAATGGGCCTCTAAGCCGAAAATCCGGCCAAAAACGACCGTGTTATCTTGTGGAATCAGGAGGTTGGCTTGGTCCGACCCCCAGGTCAGCAGGTTAGGGCCAGGGGTGGAGTTTCGCGGCGAGGGCGTCGAGCAGGGAGGGGTAGGTGTGTTCGGTCACAACGGGTGCTGCGAAGACGGCGATGGTGTTCACGACGACCAGCATGATCGCGAACCAGCCATAGCCGCCAAGCGCACGTTGCCAGGGGAGGTGTGCCGGGATCTTCCCGGAGATCTCAGGCACCTCGTCGTCCTCGCTTGCGGAACGGTTCTGCTCGAGGAAGGCCTCCTCCTTGCTGGCGCGGGCCATGTCCGCCTTGCGGAAGAGAATCACGCGCGCGGAAAAGAAGAGGTCCACGGCCCGGATGCCCATCGCACGCAGCACCACGCCGGCCCGGGCAAAGCGGGCCAGGATCGGCGACACGCGGGCGCTCAGGGCGGAGAGCCGTCCGCCCAGAAGGCCGACGCGGCTCGCGCTCTGCGCGCCGGCAACGCCCGCCCCGACCCCGGTGTAACTGAGCAGGGTCAGGGCCAGAAATACCAGCGCGATGTCGAACTTCGTGTCCCAGATCGTCCAGGCGGTGCGGTGCCATCCGCCGCCATAACCGAGATATCCCTTCTTGAGCCACTCGAGAACCAGGTGCAGTCCCACAAGCGCAACAAGCCAGAAGTAGCTGACGTAGACGCTGAGGAAGATGGTGAGCGAGACGTAGAGCAGCGCGAAGACCACACTCCGGTCGTGCAGCACGATCCAGCGATGCACGGGACCGAGATGGCCGAGCGGATCCGCCGCTGTCGCGGAATCATTCACATCGGCAGGCGAACCCTCCGTGCCCGCATCCGGGTTCATCGTGTGACGCCCGTCCTTCAGCACATCGCTCATTGCAACCCCGTGAACCGTGCCATGCCCCCGCCGCCCCCTTGCGCAGTCGTGGCCCGCAGGCAGCTCGCTCGCGGCAGCCTGACGCGAAAGGATGGCAAGATCCACGCCGAATGGCCAGAGGTCGCTGCATCATGGCCAGGCCGGCAACGGTGCGTCGGATCGGGCTCTCCCGCCCGGGGCGTGTCTCCGCATCATGGCTGGCCGCACGAACCCGCATCGCAGGGGTGCGGGAACCCGCGTAGCCGAGGCTGCAGGTTCGCCATTGGTCCTGGAGTTCATTTCTGGCCGGTGGAGCGGGTGTCCTGCGTTGGCGGCAAACCGGACTGAAACGCCTCGTGGAAGCCGTCATTTCTTGACGCGGAAAGTCGTGGATGAACAATGGGGGGCATGGAAAAATCATGGCAAAGGCGAAGCGTGTTCCCTAACCGCGCAAGGCATTGAGCAGGTCCGGTCCGCCGGGCCTGGCGGACGGCGTCCGAGTTGCCCATCAACTGCGGCCATGGGCGGCACAGACCCCTGACCTCTCGGTGCGTTCGCATAAGATGATCTTATAGGTTTTCAGAATATGCTGATAGACTGCGACCATTCCTCCCGGGGTTGCGGCCGACCCGCGGACCCCCGATCGTGTGGAGTCGGGGCTGGATTTGTGGTAAACCCCTCCCAGAAGCAGCACTTTCCCTGCAGTCCTGCGCCAGGCCCGTGTGTGGCTGCGCACTCCAGCCCTGCCGTGGAAGCGGCAAGACGCCACCGTCCGCGCCCCGGCTGCGCCAGGCATCTGGCCATTAACCAGGCTTATGGAAACTCAAGTAACTTTAATTTGATTCGCTAATTGGATTCGAACAGACTCGGGTAATTTCCCGTATAACAAGAAGGAGGCTCGGACCCGTGATCACAAGCAACCCCTTTGCCGAACTTGCGGCGGTCATCCCGCCGGGCGTCATGCAGGCCTATGTCGTGCTGATGGTCGTCCTGGTGGCCGCTGGCGTCATTCTGGACATGATTCACAAGAAGAACGCTGCCTACTTCTTCGAGAACTCCCGGCGCGCGAAGCAGAACGCGAAGCGGAGCGTAAGCGGCTCCGAGAAGGTCGCGATCGCGGCCAAGACCCTCGGCAAGGAGGTCCTGACCTCGGGCGAGTTCGCGAACCCGAAGCGCCAGATGGCCCACCTGCTCACGATGTACGGGTTCATCCTCTTCGTGGTCACCTCGGCGATCCTGATCTTCGGCTACGCCACGCCGGCCGCGACGGCCCCCGCCATCGTTCCTCTTCTCTGGCACCTCGGCGCATTGATGCTCGCCGGCGGCGGCTACTGGTTCTGGTTCGGCATTCGTGTCGATCTCACCTCCGAGGGCAAGCCCTGGTACAAGGTCGGGCGTGCGGACCTCTTCATCCTGTCCCTGCTCGGGATGGCCACCTTCGGCCTGCTGTGGTCGCTCACCCTGGCCGCCGGTGCCATCAGCTGGCTCTTCTTCGTGCTGTTCATTGCGGCCACCACCATCCTGTTCGCCAGCGTCTACTGGTCCAAGTTCGCGCACATGTTCTTCAAGCCTGCCGCGGCCTACCAGAAGCGCCTGACCCGGGCCGACGGATCGGCGGAAAACATGCCAACCATAAGCCGCGACGACCCGGAACAGCAGAAGCGGCACTCCATGGAATTGCTGCGGGACGCCCCGATGGACATGGGCCTCGGCATTCAGCGCGAAGCGCCCCAGCACTACTGAGGCTCTCATCTGATGAGTCTCTCACCTGAACAACAGTACTGATCGAGGATTGTCATGCCAACTTTCGTATACATGACCCGTTGCGATGGCTGTGGATACTGCGTGGATATCTGCCCGTCAGACATCATGCATATCGACCCGACCATGCGTCGCGCTTACAACATCGAACCCAACATGTGCTGGGAGTGCTACTCCTGCGTGAAGGCCTGCCCCCACGACGCGATCGACGTGCGCGGGTATGCAGACTTCGCACCGCTGGGTCACAGCGTCCGGGTGAAACGGGACGAAGAACGCGGAACCATCGCCTGGAAGGTCAAATTCCGGGACGGCCGGGAAAAGGACTTCCTTTCGCCGATCACGACCAAGCCCTGGGGCAAGCATATTCCCAAGCTCTCGGACGTTTCCGGGCCGGGTAAGGACATGCGGGACAGCCAGCTGCTCTTCAACGAGCCCAAATACATCCGCATGGATGAGGGTGGACTGCACACGCTGGACTCCGCCGGTCTCAAGCTCAAAGAAGGGGTGTACTACTGATGGGATACCAGACTGTCGTCGAAGACAACATCGACATCCTCGTCGTTGGCGCTGGACTGGGCGGCACAGGCGCCGCCTTTGAAGCCCGGTACTGGGGTCAGGACAAGAACATCGTGATCGCCGAAAAGGCGAACATCGACCGTTCCGGCGCCGTGGCCCAGGGCCTGTACGCGATCAACTGCTACATGGGTACCCGCTGGGGCGAGAACAACCCGGAGGACCACGTCCGCTACGCCCGCATCGACCTGATGGGCATGGTGCGCGAGGACCTGCTGTTCGACATGGCCCGCCACGTCGATTCGGCCGTGCACCAGTTCGAGGAGTGGGGCCTGCCGCTGATGCGCGACCCGAAGACGGGTGCGTATCAGCGTGAAGGGCGTTGGCAGATCATGATTCACGGTGAGTCCTACAAGCCGATCGTGGCCGAGGCCGCCAAGAAGTCCGCCGACAAGGTCTTCAACCGGATCTGCGTCACGCACCTGCTGATGGACGAGTCCAAGGAGAACCGTGTGGCGGGTGCCGTCGGCTTCAACGTGCGGACCGGGAACTACCACGTGTTCAAGTCGAAGACGGTCATCGTGGCCGCCGGCGGCGCATCCATGATCTTCAAGCCGCGTTCTGTCGGCGAGGGTGCCGGCCGCGTCTGGTACGCGCCCTGGTCCTCCGGCTCCGCCTACGGCCTGCTGATTCAGGCGGGCGCGAAGATGACCCAGATGGAAAACCGCATCGTGCTGGCCCGGTTCAAGGATGGCTACGGTCCGGTGGGCGCGTACTTCCTGCACCTCAAGACCTACACGCAGAACGGTCTGGGCGAAGAGTACGAATCCAAATGGTTCCCCGAGCTGCAGAAGATGGTCGGCAAGGAATACCTGGACGTGGAGGCTTCGCACGCAACCCACCGGCCGATTCCGACCTGCCTGCGCAACCACGCCTTCATCAACGAGGTGAACGCCGGCCGCGGTCCCATCCACATGGTGACCATGGAGGCCTTCCAGGATCCCCACCTCGAAGAAGTGGGCTGGGAAAACTTCCTCGGGATGACCGTGGGGCAGGCCGTGCTCTGGGCCGCCACGGACGTGGACCCGAAGAACGAGAACCCCGAGCTGACCACGTCCGAACCCTATGTGATGGGCTCGCACGCGACCGGTTGCGGTGCGTGGTGTTCCGGTCCGGAAGATGTCTCCCCCGACGAGTACTTCTGGGGCTACAACCGCATGACGACCGTGGAAGGCCTGTTCGGCGCCGGTGATGCCGTCGGTGGTACGCCGCACGCGTTCTCCTCCGGTTCCTTTACCGAAGGGCGGCTGTCGGCGAAGGCGGCCTGCAAGTACATCGACGACGGCAAGGCCCAGGGGATTCGCGTCTCCGACGAGCAGATCGAACGCCGAAAGGCTGAGATCTACAAGCCGATGGAGCATTACGAGGTCTTCCGCAACGAGGTTGTTGCCGGTACCGTCCACCCCAACATGCTCAGCCCCAGGCAGGGCCTCGACCGTCTGCAGAAGCTGATGGACGAGTACTGTGGCGGCGTGACGGTCAGCTACATGACCAACGAGAAGCTGCTGAACATCGGCCTGAAGAAGATGAGGATCCTGTCGGAGGACCTGGAAAAGCTGGGCGCGGCGGATATCCACGAGCTGCTGCGGGCGTGGGAACTCAAGCACCGGGTGCTGACGTCCGAGTCCGTGTTCCATCACACCCTCTTCCGCAAGGAGACGCGCTGGCCGGGGTACTACTACCGCGGTGACGCCATGAAGCTCGACGATGAGAACTGGCACGTTCTCACGGTGTCGCGCCGCGACCCCGAGACGGGCGAGTACACCATGGAAAAGGCACCGTGCTACCACCTGGTTGATGCCGCCGAGTGATGCGCACCAGCGGCGGGGCCTCTCCGAGGCCTCGCCGTCCTTGTTTGGGGCCAGCACAGACCAACGGGCACCGGCGGTGGTCCGTTTCTTCATTCGCCAAGTCCGGGAAATTGGATATGAATAGCGCAACTGACGCTCCCGAAACCACGGGAACGGTCAAGAACATCACGGAAAACTCCGACGAGGAGATCCTGGCCATTGCCCATCCCATGTGGGACGATCTCATCAAGGCGTCGAACGAGGGTGATTACGGTCGATTCACCCGCAATTTCTCCTACAACCTCGTTTTCGGTCTCAACGAGGTCGAGGTGGGTAATCAGTTCGCCAAGAGCGAGCTGACCCGAAGCCTGAGCGAGAACTGGGACTACCTCGGCCTCATACGGCGGGGTGAACACGTCACGGTCCTGTACCGGGTCCGCAGCACCAAGCGGGAGGGTGAATGGCTGGGCCGGATGGTCCTCGGCTATGAAAACGGAGAGCCCCGAATCTTCGCGGCGTCCGTTTTCTGATGACGGTGCGGGCAATGACGAACGATGTGATCCAGGAAAACAAGTACGTCGAATTGACGTACCAGGTCGTGGACAGCAAGTCGGGCGAGGTCCTGACGGCGGTCGAATATCCGCTGGGCTACGTCCATGGCGTCAACGAGATCCTGTCGCCCACTGTGATGGCCGAGCTGGCGGGCCGGTGCGAAGGGGACATGATCGACGTGCCGATCGACTGCAACGCCCTCTACGGACCGCGCGACGAGACGCTGGTGATCACCGACAAGATCGAGAATGTTCCGGAGGAATACCGGGAGGTCGGTACCGCGATCCTGATGGAAAACGACCGGGGCGAGACCAAGAGTTTTCTGGTTACCCGGGTCGACGAGAGGACCGTGACCATCGACGGTAACAATCCGCTGTGTGGCAGGGAAGTGATCTTCAAGCTCGACATCCGGACGGTTCGTGATGCCACCGAGGAGGAGATCCAGCATGGCGGGAAGCCGGACGCGGGACCGGACATCAACAGCGGTCGCGTCGTGCCGATCTGAGGTCCCGGAGCCAGGATCCGGGTAAAGGATTTCTGGCTGGGCGCGACCTGGATGATTTGGGATGCCGGGCTTGCAGCGCGTGGTCCCTGCCGCCGCGCGGCGCAGTACCGCAGCGAGCTTGTGCGCGGCCCGGTCTGTCAGTGGGTTGGGGGATGTACGGCGGTGTCGACATACCCCCTGTTTCTATTTGATACGAGGTGAATGATGAGCGAAGCGAAGAAGGAACGGCCCGCGGTACCCGAGGGTAAGGCGCGCTATCTGAAGACCCGACAGATGTCGGCGAACCAGAAGGGCTACGTGGGCTACGACACGATCTGGGAATCGTTCCAGAAAGAGGCGGAGTACCAGAAGCCAAAGGCTCCCTAAGCCTGCCGGCCGCGCGCAGTTATCCCCTGGCGCGGCCGATCTGATTTGTGGAGGGGGCCGGCCTGCCGCCGCCTCCTCCATTGCATTTGGAAGCCTTGTCGCTCCCTGCGGCCGTGTCGCTTGTCCTCCGCACGATACACGCCGTGCATCAGCCGCTCGTTGGCGATATCGCTCCGTTGTGCAAATTCCCCGGTCCCTTCAATCCCGAGTGGCTCACCGTTAGGCTTCGCGAAACAGTGAACGACGGGTACTGAAGGACGTTGGGATCGCCGATTGCGAGGCGCTTGCCGAGCCCGCCCCGCCGCAGGCACGTCCGTCAACCACGAACGCGGCAGTCTGGCCCGCAGATCGACCGTCCGCGCAGGACCGGGGCGCGACGCTCACGCACAACTTCCAGGAGGGACCTTGATGGCAACGAACCTCGCCGCCACCCGTGATCCGGACCAGGAACTGCTGAACGCCTACCTCCGGGTCCGGGGACTGTCCGAACACCTTGCCGCCCGCCTCAGCCCGGAAGACCAGGTCGTCCAGACCATGCCGGACGTCAGCCCGACGAAATGGCACCTGGCGCACGTGACCTGGTTCTTCGAGCGCTTCGTGCTGGGCCCGAAGCTTCCGGGCTACCGCGTGTTCGACGAACGCTGGCACTACCTGTTCAACTCCTACTACTACACGGTGGGCGAGATGTACGCCCGACCGCAGCGCGGCCTGCTCTCCCGCCCCACCGTTGCTGAGATTCTTGAGTTCCGCGCCTACGTCGATGACGCGATGCAGCGGCTGCTGTGGGAATCCGGCGACGATGATCCCGACCTTGCCTCTCTCGTCACGCTCGGCCTGAATCACGAGCAGCAGCACCAGGAGCTGCTGTTGACCGACATCAAGCACGTGCTGTGGACGAACCCGCTCGGGCCCGCCTACGACGACGCTCTGGCAACGCCACCCGCCGGATCGGTCCCGCCTCTCGCGTTCGTGGAGCAGGAAGGGCGCGAGACCCGGATCGGCGCGGACGGGCAGGGCTTTGCCTTCGACAATGAGACCCCCCGGCACGCGGTCCGGCTGCGGCCGCACGCGCTGGCAAACCGGCTGGTGACCAATGCCGAGTACCGCGAGTTCATCGCAGACGGGGGTTATCGCGACCCGGCCTTGTGGCTCGCCGATGGGTGGGCGCAGCTGCAGGCGGAGGGCTGGGACCGCCCGCTGTACTGGTCGCAGGACGGTGCAGAGGAGTTCACGCTGGGTGGCTGGAGAGCGCTGCAACCCGACGCGCCCGTCTGCCACGTGTCGTTCTATGAGGCGGATGCATTTGCCCGGTGGGCCGGGGCGCGGCTGCCGGAAGAAGCGGAGTGGGAGGCCGCCGCCGCGCGGCAACCGGTCGCGGGCAACCTGCTCGAAACGGGCTGGCTGCATCCTGCCCCGGTGAAAGACGCGGACTCCGGGCTCGCGCAGCTCTTCGGCGACGTGTGGGAGTGGACCGGGTCGCCGTACATGCCGTATCCGGGCTTCGAGCCGCTGGACGGGTCCCTGGGCGAGTACAACGGCAAGTTCATGTGCAACCAGATGACCGTGCGCGGAGCATCCTGCCTGACGTCTACCGATCACGTCCGCGCCAGCTACCGCAGCTTCTTCTATCCGCAGCAGCGCTGGCAGATGCTGGGCTTTCGCCTGGCCCGCGATGTATGCTGACGGAGGACACAGACCCTCAGAGGTGACTCATGATCCACGCATATGCGGCATTTGAACCCGGCGGTGAGCTACGGCCCTTCGAGTACGATCCGGGGCCAATCGGGGTGGGCGAGGTGGAGATCGAGGTCGAGTACTGCGGGATCTGCCACAGCGACGTGAGCATGCTCGATAACGCGTGGGGCATCAGCAGCTATCCGCTGGTGCCGGGGCACGAGGTGGTTGGCCGCATCGGCGCGACAGGCCCGGGTGTTAGCGGCCTGGAGCCAGGGCAGCGGGTGGGCCTGGGTTGGCAGGCCGGCTACTGCATGCACTGCGATACCTGCATGTCCGGAGACCACAACCTGTGCGGTGAGGCGCAGGGCACCATCATTGGCCACCACGGCGGGTTTGCCGACAGGGTTCGGGCCGCCGCCGCGAGTGTCGTGCCGCTCCCGGAGGGGATTGATGCCGCCAGCGCCGGTCCGCTCTTTTGTGGCGGCATCACCGTCTTCAACCCGCTGATCCAATACGAAGTTTCGCCGACCGCCC
Source organism: Thioalkalivibrio sp. (assembly GCA_007692435.1). Lineage (GTDB taxonomy): Bacteria > Pseudomonadota > Gammaproteobacteria > Ectothiorhodospirales > Ectothiorhodospiraceae > Thioalkalivibrio. The sequence continues at coordinate 2,846 of RECA01000212.1, read as the reverse complement.
GGGTCGGGGTGGTTGGCATCGGTGGCCTCGGCCACCTGGCACTGAAGTTCCTCAACGCCTGGGGCTGCGAGGTGACCGCCTTCACGACGAGCGAGTCGAAGCGCGAGGAGGCGCTGCGCCTGGGTGCCCACGATACCCTGGACTCGCGTGATGCCAAGGTGCTCGAGGCGGCCGCGGGCCGCTTCGACCTGATCCTCTCGACCGTCAACGTGAAACTGGACTGGAACGCCTACCTGGGTACGCTCAAACCCCGGGGCAGGCTCCACTTCGTCGGCGCCACGCTGGAGCCGATCGACGTGGCCGTGTTCCCGCTGCTGGCAGGACAGCGGAGCATCTCCGCGTCTCCGGTCGGCAGCCCCGCGACCATCCGCCGGATGCTCGAGTTCGCCGTCCGACACGGCATCGCCCCGGTGACCGAACACTTCCCCCTCGAACGCGTCAACGACGCCATCGCCCACCTGCGCAGCGGCCAGGCCCGCTACCGCGTCGTCCTGCGGGGTCGGACCAAGGCAAGCGATTGATATTCAGGGAAAAGAGGGGTGTTTATACCCCTGAAAAGGGGCTTAGAGGCCCCTTTTCGCCCCAAAAAGCCGGCGTCCAAGCGCCAGACCGTTGAGAGGGATCACTTACTTGGTCGGCTTCGAGTAGTCCCGGTCGACTGCCGGATCGTATTCCTTCGCACGCTCCTCTCCGGCCTTCTCGGCGCGTTCCATTTCCTCCTTGTCGCCTTCGCCCGCCTTCCGGGCGGCCTCGTCGACCTTGCCGGACTCGACGAACTCCTTCGTGTCCTCGTTGTAACGCTTCGCAGACTCTCGATCGCCTTCGCCCTGAATCTTCGACGTGTCTGCCATGAGATACCTCCTGTCAGTTTGTATTGCGACGGAAGTCGCCAGCGGCTGCCAGCGTACTTCCGCCTTGAAGCGTGGCCTTGACTGGCGCCCTCACTTCACCTCGACCTTGCGGACACGTTCGCTCTCGCTTTGCTTCATGTCGAGATGGAGGATGCCTCCCTCCAGCTTCGCATCGACCGAATCCGGATCAACGGTGCCTGGAAGACGGAAAGAGCGCTGTACCCGCGTGAACTGCCGTTCCTGCAGATGGGAACGGCCCTTGGGTTTTTCGGCTGAGCGTTCCGCTCGGATCGTCAACATGTCGTCCGCCACGGAGACGTCGATCTCGTCGCTTTTGAAGCCGGGCATCTCGGCATCGACGATCAAATGACCATCTTCCTCGCGGATGTCGACCGGATAGCCGGCATTGCCGGTCTCCATGGGGAATTCGTCGAACAGGCGCTCCATCATCTGTTCGAAGGTCTGCGGCGATTCATGCCGGCGACCAATTGAACGGGGCCGAAACAGCGTTGGAAAAGCCATCATGGTTCTCCTTTTTTGAAACCCGGCAGGATGTAACGATTGCCAACCCGCCCAGGCCGGGTAACCAGGCGCGTTGTCAGCGCGGTCCCTGGTGAGGAAGTCATGCTTTCCGCTGGCTCCCTACGGCTTTCGGTGAGGGGCGCATCGCGCGGACGCAGTGCCGGGCACCGACGTAACGGAACGGGACCGTTCTCCAGAACCCCACCGAACGCGTCGACGGCATGTTCTGTAAATTCGCATGCTGGATCAGGTGTTGGGGGCCTCGGCACTGATGTCGGCCAGTGCCGAGTGTTCGTCCCGCTCGATGGCGAGATCGCCGATGGAGACGATGCCGACGACCTGTCCCTGCTCGACAACCGGAATCCGGCGTATGGCGAATTCACGCATGGTGGCAACCGCCTCCTCGGCATCCATGTCGGGCTCAAGGGTGTGCAGCTCTTCGCTGCAGCAGTCTCCGAGTGTCGTCAGCTCCGGCGACTTGCCATCGGCTACGACCCGGACCACGATGTCGCGATCGGTGATGATGCCAAGAAGCCTGCCGTCCTGGTGGACCAGAACATCGCCCACGCCCGCATCGCGCATGTGCTGTGCCGCTTCCTGCGTCGAGGCAGCGTGATTGAGGATGATCGGGTTCAAGGTCATTACTTCGCGTACCAGCATGTTGGACTCCTGTGAGGTTGTGAGGTCCGCCAAAGGCTCACACGGATCGCCTCGTGCTCGGGGCCGTGTCGACCGGGCCCGTCCTGCGAAGCACGCATCGCCAGTCAGCAGACGTGCCGTGCGCAACGTGACGGTCGCCCCGGGATACATCCGGGAACCCGCCTGACCCTTCCTACTCTAGGGAGAGCCGACGCAGGCAAAAAGGCGTAGTAATACCAGGGCGGATGAATACCCACCTATCGGGGTCGGACCAAGGCAAGGCGTTGATAATAAGGGAAAAATAGGGCATTTCGGCCCCTTGAAATGCCCTTAAACGCGGCTTTTTGCCCCCAAAATACAGCGTCCAGGCGCATCCCGAGCGGGGCAGGGGGTCCATGCGTGGCGGGTCAGCCAATCGCTCCGCTGTAGGGTGTTTTTTGGGGGTAAAAATGCCTGTTTAAGGCCGAAATCAGCGTGAAAATCGGCAGGTTTTGGCGTGGAATCATAGGGTTGCGCTGGTCCGACCCCCGGAGCGCCAGCGCCAGAACGCCTTCTCCGCTTCGACCAGCAGAAACACGATGACTGCGCTGGTGATGATGATGCCCCAGTGGTGCCAGGCCAGCGCGCCGCTGCCGAACAGCACCTGCATCGGCGGGGTATAGGTCCAGGCCAGCTGGAAGAGCACGACGAGCGCGATCGCTATCCACACCGGCCGACTGCCGAAGATGCCGCGTAGTGAAAGCGAGCTTCGCGTGAGATACCGGCTGTTGATGAGGTAGGCGGCGCTGGCAAACACCAGCAGGTTGACGGCGCCGGAGCGGGCAACCTCCTCGG
>RECA01000178.1 GCA_007692435.1 Thioalkalivibrio sp. | reverse complement strand
AGCACCGTAGGAGGCCAGCCCCCTGGGCGACCGTCCCCGGCGCCGGAATCGCCGAGCGGGCTCGCCTCCCACGGGGGCCGGCTGGGCTGCAGAGTGACGCAAAACCCGTCACGCGGTAAACTGTCCGGTCATCTTCAACACAGCTATGCGAAAGTGGCGGAACTGGTAGACGCGCTGGATTTAGGTTCCAGTGGGGAAACCCGTGAGAGTTCGAGTCTCTCCTTTCGCACCATGCCGTCCATCTGACCACACGTACGAAGGTGCCGGTCGCGCGGACTTCCCTCCTGAATCACAGCTCTTACACGAGGCCAACTGATGCAAGTTTCTGTCGAATCCACCGGCGCCCTGGACCGCAGGATGACGGTGCAGGTACCGCCCGACCGGGTCGACCCGGAAGTGGAGAAGCGCCTGCGGGCACTGAGCCGGCGCGTTCGGATCGACGGTTTCCGTCCCGGCAAGGTCCCGCTGAAGATCGTGCAGCAGCGCTACGGCGCCGGCGTGTTCCAGGAGGTCCTCGGCGAGGTCCTGCAGGAGAGCTTCCGCGAGGCGATCGAGCAGGAGGGCCTGGTGCCGGCCGGCGGGCCGAACATCGAGCCGAAGACGATTGAGCCGGGGAAGCCGATCGAGTACGTGGCATCGTTCCAGGTGTTCCCCGAGGTCGCGGTCGCAGATCTGTCCGACGTGACGATCGAGCGGCCCGTTGCCGAGATCGATTCCGCGGACGTGGACAAGGTGATCGACTCCCTGCGCCGCCAGCAGCAGGAATGGGTCGAGGTGCAGCGCCCCGCCGCCGAGGGCGACCGCGTGACGCTGGATTTCACCGGGACCCTGAACGGTGAACCCTTCGAGGGCGGACAGGCCGAGGGCTTCGCGGTCGAGATCGGCGCCGGACGGCTGCTGAAGGACTTCGAGTCGCAGCTGGTTGGCGTGGAGCCGGGCGCGGAGAAGGACATCGAGGTGACCTTCCCGGAGGACTACCCCGCAGAGAACCTGAAGGGGCAGCCCGTGCGGTTTGCGCTGAAGGTGCACAAGGTGGAGGAGCCGCGCCTGCCCGAGGTCGGCGCAGACTTCGCGCGGGCCTTCGGGATCGCGGACGGGGACGTGGAGAAGCTGCGCGAGGAAGTCCGGGCCAACATGGGCCGGGAACTCGCCCAGAAGATCAAGAGTCAGGTCAAGCAGAAGGTGATGGACGCGCTGGTCGAGAAGCACGACTTCGAACTCCCCGCGAGCCTGGTGAAGCAGGAAGTCGATCGTCTCCGGGCCGAGACGGAGCAGCGCTTCGGCGGTGCGAGCCAGTCACAGCCGCTGCCGGATTCCCTGTTCGAGGAAGAGGCCAGGCGCCGGGTCAGGCTCGGGCTGGTGATTCGCGCGATCCTCGACGCGGAGAAGATCGAGCTCGATCGGCAGCGGCTCGAGGCGGAACTCGAGACCGTCGCCCAGACCTACGAACAGCCCGAAGAGGTGAAGCGGCACTACCGGTCCCAGCCACAGGCGATGGCCGGCCTGGAATCGCTGGTGCTCGAGGACCAGGTGGTGGACTGGGTGCTCGAGAAGGGGCAGGTCACGGACCAGCCCAGCAGCTTCGACGCGCTGATGAATCCCAACAAGGAGACGAACCAATGACACAACCGCCGGCTGGTACCGGGGCTCAGCACACGCAGGCACTGAACCTCGTGCCCATGGTCGTGGAGCAGACCTCGCGCGGGGAACGTGCCTACGACATCTACTCCCGTCTCCTGAAGGACCGCGTGATCTTCTGCGTGGGCCCCGTCGAAGACTACATGGCCAACGTGATCGTGGCCCAGCTGCTGTTCCTGGAGTCGGAGAACCCGGAAAAGGAGATCAACCTCTACATCAATTCCCCCGGCGGTGCGGTGACCGCCGGCATGGCGATCTACGACACCATGCAGTTCATCAAGCCCGACGTCAGCACGCTCTGCGTGGGTCAGGCGGCGAGCATGGGTGCGGTGCTGCTGGCCGGCGGCGCGCCCGGCAAGCGCTACTGCCTGCGCCACTCCCGGGTGATGATCCACCAGCCACTGGGCGGCTACCACGGCCAGGCCAGCGACATCGACATTCACGCCCGCGAGATCCTGAAGATCCGCGAGGAGCTGAACCAGATCCTGGCCCACCACTCCGGCCAGTCGGTGGAGACCATTCGTGCCGATACCGAGCGCGACCGCTTCATGACCGCGCCCGAGGCGAGCGAATACGGCCTGATCGACCACGTCCTGGAGCAGCGCGAGGCAAAGACACCAAAATGACGTGCTCAACCCGACGGGTTGGCCGCTCGCTTGCATCGGGGTGGTAAACGGGGCATGTTGAACCTGCAAGTTTTGCATACCGAGGCAAACGGATGAGCGACGAAAAATCCCCTCGCAACGACGGCAAGTTGCTGTACTGCTCCTTCTGCGGCAAGAGTCAGCACGAAGTGCGGAAACTCATTGCCGGACCTTCCGTGTTCATCTGTGATGAATGCGTGGAGCTCTGCAACGACATCATCCGCGAGGAGATGC
>RECA01000130.1 GCA_007692435.1 Thioalkalivibrio sp. | reverse complement strand
GGCAAAGCGGCGGCAAGCCACCGCACTCCACAGGCCTGCGCCTTCATCCTTCGGGGTGGCCGTTGCGCCATGGCCGTTAGCGCAGCAGCATGTACACGCCCGCAATCATCAGCACGCCCGCAAAGGCCCGGCGCAGCATCAGCACCGGCAGGTGATGTGTGAGCCACACCCCTGCACGCACGCTGACTGCCGCGCCGAGCGCGATTCCGGCGATGGCCGGCAGATACAGGTGGCCGACGCTCCACTCCGGCGTGTCCAGCCGGGGCTGCAGCAGGGCGGGCAGCGCGTAGACCAGGCTGCCGGCGATCGCGATCGGGATGCCCAGCGCCGCCGCCGAGCCGATCGCGCGGCGGACGTCGCGTCCCTGGCTCAGCAGGAAGGGCGTGGTCAGCGTGCCGCCGGCGATCCCGATCAGCGCCGAGACCCCGCCGATGCCGGTACCGGCCAGGAACCAGACCGCGCGACCCGCCTCCGGCCGCTTCGGTGGACGGACGCTGAATAGCAGCCAAAGCGCGATCGCGATCTCGAAGGCGCCGAAGACGCGTGACAGGGCGCGTCCGTCCATCTGGATGGCGAGCCAGGCGCCGATTACGGCGCCGACCAGGATGGCCGGCAGGAGCCGGCGCACGGACGGACCGTGCACCCCGCCGCGCAGGTAGTGGCCGCGGGCCGAGAGCATCGCGGTCGGGATGATCGCCCCCAGCGAGGTCCCGATGGCCGCCTGCACCAGATACTGGCTGTCGAAGCCCATCAGTGCGAACAGCCAGACCAGCACCGGCACCAGCACCAGCCCACCGCCGATCCCGAACATCCCGGCGGGGATGCCGGTGACGAGCCCGAGCAGCAGGAAGAGGATCAGCAGGCCCAGCGGGCCGCCGTCGATCAGCAGGGCTTCCACGAGGGGCTGCCGGGGTGCCGTCTGATGCGCATCATCGCAATGGCCGGGCGCAGCCCTGTAGGAGGCCAGCCCTCTGGCCGAATCAGCGCTGGCCGAAGCCCCTGCCGCCGGTGATCTGCCGCGCACCCGAGTCGCCGAGAGGGCTCGCCTCCCACAAGGCCCGGGCGCAGCCCTCTGGCTGGAACAGCGCTAGTCAAGAAGGCCTTTCAACACGTCACGGGCGGTAGCGATGGTCTGGTCGATGTCGGCGTCGCTGTGGGCATTGGAGATGAAGCCGGCCTCGAAGGCGCTGGGGGCGAGGTAGATCCCGGCGTCCAGCATGCCGTGGAAGAACCGCTTGAACGCCGCCAGATCGCACTGGGTCGCCTGCGTGTAGTCGGTCACCGGCTGGTCGGTGAAGAACAGGCCGAACATGCCGGGGACCTGGTTCGCGCTCATCGGCACGCCGGCATCGAGGGCCTCGGCCAGCACGCCGGCGACGAGGCGCTTCGTCTTCGCCTGCAGCCCCTCGTGGAACCCGGGGCGGCTCAGGATCTCCAGCGTCTTCAGGCCGGCGGTCATCGCGATCGGGTTTCCCGACAGGGTCCCCGCCTGGTAGACCGGCCCGACCGGGGCGAGGTGCTCCATGATTTCCCGTCGGCCGCCAAGCGCACCCACCGGCATGCCGCCGCCGATGATCTTCCCGAGCGTGGTGATGTCGGGTGCCACGCCGTACAGGGACTGGGCGCAGCCGGGGGCCACGCGGAAGCCGGTCATCACCTCGTCGAAGATCAGCACCGCGCCGGACTGGTCGCAGACCTCGCGCAGGGTCTCGAGGAACCCGGGCTGTGGCGGGATGCAGTTCATGTTGCCGGCGATCGGTTCCACGATCACGCAGGCGGTCTCGGATCCGTGCTCGGCGAACCAGGCGCGCACGCCCTCGATGTCGTTGTAGCTCAGCGTGCTGGTGAGTTCCGCCAGCACCGCGGGGACGCCGGGCGAGCTGGGTTGCCCGAGCGTCAACGCACCGGAGCCGGCCTTCACCAGCAGCGCGTCGCCGTGGCCGTGGTAGTTGCCCTCGAACTTCACGATGCGGTCGCGGCCGGTGTAGCCGCGCGCGAGGCGGACTGCACTCATCGTCGCCTCGGTTCCCGAGCTGGTCATGCGCACCATGTCCATCGACGGCACCAGTTCGCAGACCTTCTCGGCCATCGCGACCTCGAGGCTCGTCGGGCAGCCGAAGGAGAGGCCGCTGAGGCAGGCCTCCCGCACCGCGTCGATCACCTCCGGGTGGGCGTGACCGGCGACCATCGGGCCCCAGGAGCCGATGTAGTCGATGTAGCGCTTGCCGTCGGCGTCGAACATGTAGGCGCCCTCGGCGCGCTCCATGAACACGGGCGTGCCGCCAACGCCCTTGAAGGCGCGCACCGGCGAGTTCACGCCACCGGGAATGTGGACCTGGGCGGCGGCGAAGAGGCGTTCGGATTCCTGCATGGCGTTGTCCTGTATGAAGGCGAGGTGAATGTCCGGCAAAGGCGGGAGTGTAGTCCGGCTTCGCGGTCGAATCATCTGCGGCCGGGTGGGAGGAGTCCGCGCCGGTCGCAGTAGGAGGCCAGCCCCCTGGGCGACATGCCCCGGCGCCGGGTCGCCGAGAGGGCT
>RECA01000001.1 GCA_007692435.1 Thioalkalivibrio sp. | reverse complement strand
GTAGTTCGGCATGATCCTCGGCGGGCTTGCCGGGTCCGGGTCGCGGATCTCGATGCGGCCGCGGCTCGTCGGATTGAGGTTGCACACGCTCGCGGTAAAGGCGGGGATTGTGTGCAGCGCCCCGCCGAACGCCTCGAGACTGAGGGGCTGGACGTGGAACTCGAGATCGGGGTGCGCGCGGTCGGGCGAGGACCGGGTGAAGACGCCGAGCTGCGAGGGCGCCATGCTCATCGGGCCGGTGCGGCGCAGCGCATACTCGGCCGCGATCATCGCCTTGCCGACGAGGCGCGAGGTGAGCTCGTTCAGCGTCTTCACGCCGTGCACCTTGAAGACCACGCGGATCTGAAGGTGGTCCTGGAGGTTCGCGCCGACCCCCGGCAGATCGGCGCGCACCTCGATCCCGTGCGCGCGCAGCAGGTCGCCGGGCCCGACGCCCGACAACTGCAGGAGCTTCGGCGAGTTGACCGACCCCGCAGCGAGGATCACCTCGCGCCGCGCCTCGACGGGGACGAGCGCGCCGCCCCCCTTCGGCCGCAGCAAGATGCCGGTGGCGGAGAGGCCGTTATGGCCCTCCCGCAGCGACACCCCGCCGACCTCCGCCTCGGTGCGGATCTCGAGGTTGCGCCGGCCGCGGACCGGGCGGAGGAAGGCCTTGGACGTGTTCCAGCGCCACCCGTTCTTCTGGTTCACCTCGAAATAGCCGACGCCCTCGTTCGTCCCGCCGTTGAAGTCCTCCGAGCGCGGAATGCCCGCCGCGACGCAGGCCTCCGCGAAGCTGTCGAGCAGCTCCCAGCGCAGGCGCTGCTTCTCGACGCGCCACTCGCCGCCCTGCCCGTGGTGCCGGCGGAAGCCTTCGCCCGCGCCCGCCGCCATCCGCCAGTGGTCCTCGTGGCGGACGAAGTCGGGCAGCACGTTCTCCCAGGCCCATTGCGGCTCGCCGGTCGCCTCGGCCCAGCCGTCGTAGTCTCGGGCCTGGCCGCGCATGTAGATCATGCCGTTGATCGACGAGCAGCCGCCCAGGGTGCGGCCGCGGGGATACTTCAGCGCGCGCCCGTTCAGGCCGGGATCGGGCTCGGTCATGTACATCCAGTCGGTCCGCGGATTGCCGATGCAGTAGAGATAGCCGACGGGAATGTGGATCCAGGGATAGCGGTCGCGCGTGCCGGCCTCGACGAGCAGCACACTCCGGTCCGGATCGGCGCTCAGGCGGTTGGCCAGCACGCAGCCGGCCGAACCTGCGCCGACGATGATGTAGTCGTAGGTTGTGGCCATTGGGCACCCGTCCAGGCAGTGAAAAAATCAGTCTACCGCAGCCATCAGCGTAGCTGCGGGAATTAGAGCAGGGAGTCTAGCCGGTTGTTTTCGGCCAGCCCGGACAGCTTGATGTCCAGCCCGCGCTGCAGCGCCAGCAGCTTGAATTTTTCGCCCATCTCTCCCGGCATGATGAGGCGCTTGAGTTCGCCGGCCAGCCGCAGGCGAACCCGGTCGTCGTCGGCCCGGGCGACATGCTCATGGGCGTTGAGGGAAAGCAGAAAGTCGGCCTGGCTGGTGAATCCGGCTGCGGTCAGGCCGCATTCGGCAGCGGCGTCGACAACGGCGCTGAAGTCGACGAATGCTGACAGGTCGGTCAGGCCCGGCCAGACAAAGGGGTCGAAGTGGGCGCGGTGGCGATAGTGGCAAACCAGCGTGCCGGCCGAGCGTTCGGGCAGGTAGTACTCCTGGCGCGGGTAGCCGTAATCGATCAGCAGTGCGCTGCCCCGGCGCAGCGGGGCGGTGATGGTGTCAAGCCAGCCGCCCAGGTCCAGGCAGATCTCGCTGACATAACCTTGCGCCAGGCCGCGGCCCAGCCTGTGCTGCAGCCGCTCGAACGCTTCGACCAGGCGCGGTCGTGGCGCATTCGTGGTCCACTCCAGGCGCGTATCACCGATCGTGACACAGCGCTCGCGTGGCCCTTCTGGACCGGTTTCGAACACGGCCACCGGCAGCGCGTCGATGACTTCATTGGCCACGATGACGCCGTCGAAAGGTTGGTCCGGTGGTGCGTCAATCCATTCGACCCGCCCGGCCAGGTGATCCGGCAGGCTGGCCAGGGTTTCGCGCTGGACCTGGCGCAAGACCGCGCTGGGCTCGAGAATGAGGTAGTGTTCAGGCGGCGTACGGAGCGTCTGCAACAGGTCACGGGCCAGCACGCCGGACCCGGCGCCGGGTTCCATGATGGTGTAGGCCGCGCCCAGCGCGGTGGCGATCTGGTCGATCTGGTCGGCTAGCGCGGCGGCAAACAGACCGCCCTGCTCGGGCGCGGTGACGAAATCCCCGGCCTGACCGAACTTGTGCAGGCCGTTGACGTAATATCCCAGTCCCGGCTCGTACAGGGCCATGGCCATGTAGCGGTCGAAAGGCATCGGGCCGTCGCGCCGGATGTGCTCGGCGATGCGGTCGCCCAGCGTCCGGCTCAAGCGGACCAGTTCGTCCGGCGGGTCGGGCAGTGCCAGCCCGGCGTGCGGTCGGTTCATGTCGGTTGCGCGTAGCGATGGATCG
>RECA01000163.1 GCA_007692435.1 Thioalkalivibrio sp. | reverse complement strand
GGCGGATGACGCTACGCTCTTCCGCCCTACCGGTTCCCGAGGCGCACGCCGTGTTCTGTCATGCCCCCGCGCCGCCTCCAACCGGCCCGGCGCGGTACACTACCACAGCATCCGATCAAAACCCGTCGGGGTTCATCATGTCCATTCCTCCACTCCGCTGTGCAGTCGTCGGTGTCGGCCACCTTGGCAAATGGCATGCCGCCAAGTACGCGCAACTCCCGGACACCGAGCTGGTCGCGGTGGTCGACAGCAATGCGGCCACCGCCCGAGAGGTCGCTTCGAGGCATGAATGCGAGCCCTTGCTGGACCACCGGGCGCTGCTCGGAAGGGTTGACGCGGTGAGCATCGCCGCGCCCACCACCCTGCACTACGCGATTGCACGGGATTTCGTCGACGTCGGCTGCCACGTGCTGGTGGAAAAGCCGATCACCACCACGATCGAGGAGGCGGAGGCGCTGAACCAGCTCGCCGAGGACCGGGGCGTGGTGCTGCAGGTCGGACACCTCGAACGCTTCAACCCGGCCCTGCGGCGGCTGCTGGAGGAGCCGCTCGAGCCGCGTTTCATCGAATCGCACCGGCTGGCCCCGTTCAAGCCCCGTGCCACCGACGTGTCGGTGGTGCTGGACCTGATGATCCACGACATCGACATCATCCTCACGCTGGTGAATGCGCCGGTGACCGATGTCCGCGCCTCCGGTGCGCAGATCCTGACCGGCGACATCGACATCGCGAACGCGCGCCTGGAATTTGCCGGGGGTTGCGTGGCCAACGTGACCTCGAGCCGGGTCAGCACCCGGTCGGAGCGGCGCATGCGGGTCTTCCAGCCGCACGGCTATGCCTCCATCGACTTCCAGAACCGGACCCTCGCGCTGCACCACATGGGCGAAGATGACCCGGAGACCGGGGTCCCCGAGATCCGGACCGAGGAACTGATCTTCGGCGACGCCGATGCACTGCTTACCGAAATCCAGGCCTTCGTTGCCGCGGCGAGAGGCGAGCAGCCGGTGATCGTCGATGGCCGGGCCGGGCAACGGGCCCTGGAGACCGCGGCGACGATCACCGACCTGGTGCGTTCCAACCTGAATGTGATGACCCGGGCTGCAGGCCCCGGGCAAGGGGGAGCCAAGACATGATTCCAATGGTCGACCTGAAGCGTCAGTATCAGGACCTCCGCGGCGAGATCGACGCGGCCATCGCCGAGGTCCTGGACAGCACGCGGTTCATCCTGGGTCCCAATGTCCACGCCCTGGAGTCCGAGCTTGCGGAATACCTCGGTGTGACCCACGCGATCACCTGCGCGTCGGGCACCGATGCGCTGCACCTGGCGCTGCGCGCGGCCGATCTGGGGCCGGGGGACGAGGTGATCACCACCCCGTTCACCTTTATCGCCACCGCAGAGGCAATCCGCTACGTCGGAGCCCAGCCGGTCTTCGTCGACATCGATCCGCGCACCTTCAACATCGACCCTGAAGCGGTGGCCCGGGCCATCACGCCGCGGACCCGCGCGATCATCCCCGTGCACCTGTTCGGGCAGCCGGCGGACATGCCGGCACTGACCCGGCTTGCGGAGGACCACCTGCTGCTGCTGATCGAGGACTGCGCGCAGTCCTTCGGGGCATCCATCGACGGCGTCCAGACCGGGAGCGCCACCGCCTTCGGCTGTTTCAGCTTCTTCCCCAGCAAGAACCTCGGCGGCTACGGCGACGGGGGTCTGGTCACCACCAACTGCACGCCGGCGGCAGAGCGGCTGCTGAAGCTGCGCAATCACGGCTCCAGGATCCGCTACCATCACGACGAGATCGGCTACAACTCCCGGCTCGACGAGATCCAGGCAGCCATCCTGCGCGTGAAACTGAAGCGGATCGACGCCTTCAACCAGGCACGCCGGCGCGTCGCGGCCCGTTACGCCGAGGCGCTCGCGGACGTGGACGTGGAGATCCCCTTCGAGGATGGCATCGGGCTCCACGTCTACCATCAGTACACCATGCTCACCGATCGCCGCGAGGCCGTGATGACGGCCCTGCAGGAGGCCGATATCGGGCACGCGATCTACTACCCGATCCCGCTGCATCGCCAGGCCGCGTTCGACAATCGCGACACGCCGCCGCCGAGCCTCCCCGTGACCGATGCGGTCGCATCCCGCTGCCTGTCCCTGCCGGTGTTTCCGGAGCTGGAGGATGCCCAGATCGACTTCATCGCCGAACGCATCCGCGGCGCCCTTGGCTGATCCGCGCGCGACCGCGCGGGGCGACAGCACGGTCCCGAGGCCCTGATGCCGGGGACCCACGTCGTCGTCTGCGCCGGCGAAAGCTCCGGCGACAACCTCGCCGCGGGCATGATGCGGTCCCTGAGCCTGCGTCGACCCGACCTGCGTTTCACCGGCATGGGCGGCGAACGGATGCGCGCTGCCGGGGCCGAGACGCTGGTCGACGTCTCCGAACTCGCGGTGATGGGTCTGTGGGAGGTGATCACGCAGTACTCCCGTCTGCGCGGGCTCCTGCACCGGATGCAGCGACACCTCGAGGAGGCTCGGCCGGCGCTGCTGGTACTGGTGGACTACGTGGAATTCAACCTGCGCCTCGGCGCACACGCCCGCCGGCTCGGGATCCCCGTGCTGTTCTACGTGAGCCCGCAGATCTGGGCATGGCGCCAGAAACGGATCCACCGGATCAAGCGCAGTGTCGACGCGATGGCCGTACTGTTCCCGTTCGAGACCCGGATCTACGAGGAACACGGGATTCCGGTCCGCTACGTCGGCAATCCGCTGGTGGACCAGATGGACGCCCCGATCGGAGACCTCCGCCGGGAGCTGAACGTCCCGGAAGGGAGACGCCTGCTGGGTCTGCTGCCGGGCTCGCGGCAGGGGGAGATCCGCCGTCACTGGCCGCTGATGGTCGCCACCGCACGCTGCCTGCAGCACCGGCATGGCGACCTGCAGTTCGTGGTGCCGCTGGCCCCGGGCTTCAGGCCCGAGACGCTGGAGGCCCTGGCGCCGACCGATGGGCTCCCCGTGACGCTGCTCACCGGATCCGGCCGGGCCCGCGAGGTGATGGCCGCAAGCGACCTGCTGCTGATCAGTTCAGGCACCGCCACCCTGGAGGCCGCACTCCTGCAGACGCCGATGATCGTGGTCTATCGCATGGCGCCACTCAGCTACGCGCTCTTCTCTCGCCTGGTCCGTGTGCCCCACATTGCACTCGCCAACATCGTCGGTGGTGCGCGCCTGGTTCCCGAGCGGCTGCAGGGTGCCGCAGATCCCGAAGCCCTCTGCGCCGAGGCCCTGGGCCTGCTCGAGGATCCGGCCAGACTGGCCGCGATGCGCGACGCGCTCGGCCAGGTGCGGGACCGGCTCGGCCCCGGCGGGGCCGACGACCGTGTCGCGGATGCCGCGCTGGAGCTGCTGGAGACCGGTCGGCTCGGGGAGGATCCGGCCTGAGCCGGGCCGACTCCCCCCAACCCGGTCGGCATTTTCCGCGTCATTGCGAGTGCACGAACGGGAAGATATCGGTGATGCCCAGCGCGTCGGTGATCACCAGCAGCAGCACGATGAACAGTGCCACTCCGAGCAGTCCGGCCCCGGCGGGCAACTCGTCCAGCCGCTCGCTGAGCATCCGGATCTCCGCATCCGTCATCCGCGCGATGCGCTCGGCCGCAAGCTCCGGTTGGACCCCCATGGCCTGGAGCTGCTCGCGGACGTCCTCGCGCTCCAGCTGCGCCAGCAGCCGGTCGCGATCCACCGCGGACTGTTCCGCCTCGAGCAGGGAACCGGTTCCCAGCATGGAGGCGTGGATCGGACTCGTCGCCGCTCCGAACAGCGCGAGCGCGCACAGAAGGGCCAGGGCACGGGTCAGAAATGATGGGTCACGCATTGGTCGAGGGCCTCCGTTTTCGGGTTGAAGGGCCAGCATAACCCGGCAGCGACGCTGCCCGACATCAAGCGGGACGGTCACCACGGCGGCCGCGCAGTGGGTAACGGCTGATCGAGCGCACGGCCGCCCCATAAGGCATTGGATCCAGGCCCCCGGCGCCTGTTCCAGCCGTTGCCGACGGCCGTCGACATCGTCCGGAAGTGCCGCTCCGGACCGCCGGGCCGGCGCCTCGAGCCCGCCGGGCCTATCACCCCGTTCGCGACGGGCATCCGGGTCGGGCAGGCTGCTAGACTGCGCACAGTGGCCACGACTCACGGGCGGGTCCTCACCGTGCGCTGTCCGGCCGGTCCGGGACGCGCTCCGCGGCGATACGGCCGGGAGCACGGCAAAGATCTGAGAAGGGAGAGAGGATTGCGAGGCTGGTTCCGCATACCGCTGACGGTGAAGCTGTTTTTCAGTCTGGTCCTGATCCAGGTGGTCACCGCGCTGCTGTTCTACGCGTGGTGGCGAACCGGTTCCGCCGATGCAGCACTCACCTTCGGCGCGCTGGCCGTTGCCTCCGCACTGTTTGCCGCCCTGTGGCTCGCCTCCATCGCCCGCGGTCACAGTGCCGAGTCCGTGCTGCGCGCCGAGGCCGACCTCGCGCAGGAACGCGAACGGCAGCGGCGCCTGACGGCCGAGGAGCGCGCGCGGGCGGTCGAGCGCGCGCGCAAGCAGGTCAAGCGGGAGACCCAGCGGGTCAGGAACCGCTCGAGCGTCAAGCTCTACGGCGCCTTCGCCGGAATCGCGGGCCTCGGCGCACTGCTGCTGCTGACCCAGTTCCTGTCGCTCGGGGTGCTGCTGATCAGCTCCTCCGGAGGAGCCATCGCCGGCTACCTGCTCCGGATTCGCCAGGAGTCCCGGCGTCAGAACCGGATCGAGCGCGGGGACCCGCCGAACGTGGTGCCGGCAACCCGCGTCCTGGAGGGGCCGGATGACGCCGGCACCGGGGCCGGACCGGCGGCCAACGGAGACACCCGCAGATGAGCATCAGCACACCGACCGATCTCGAGGTTCCCGCACGGCGCTTCCGGGAACTCGTGCCAGCCGTCGACGACTGGTCGCTGCGCCTTGCCGATGTCGAGTCGGAGACGCTGTCCGTGCGGCGGGACGTGGTCGAGCCGGTCCAGTTCGCCCGGGACACGGGCGCGATGATCACCGTCTCGGACGGTGGCGGCATGGGCTACGCGGCGACCGGCGACCTCTCCCGGGCCGGCCTTGCGAAGGCGGCGGAGCGCGCACGCGAGTGGGCGCACCGGGCCGCGCCGCTGCGCCTCTTCCCGCCCCCTGCACTCGGACCGCCCGCCATTCGGGACGAGTGGCAGGCCCCGGCCCTGCGGCCCTGGACGGAGCTGGACACCGCGGCCAAGCTGCGGCTGCTGCAGGAGCTGGCCCGGCGCATGAAGATCCACGATGACATCGTCGACTGGTCCGCAAGCCTCGGATTCCAGCGTCGGCAGACCCTGCTGGTCAATGCGCAGGGCGCCGAAATCCGGCAGGCGCAGCACATCCTGGTGCCCCTGCTGCGCGCGGTGGCGAACCGTGGCGGCGAGACCCAGGTCCGCAGCTTCGGCCCGGATCGAGGCGGCCAGGGTGGCCTCGAGCGGCTGGACACGCTGGAACTCGGGGCACAGCCGGAACGCGTGGCCGGCGATGCGCTGGCCCTGCTGGATGCGCCCGACTGCCCCGCCGGGACCCTGGACCTGATCCTGATGCCCGGGCAGATGACCCTGCAGATCCACGAGAGCATCGGGCACCCGCTGGAGCTGGACCGGATCCTCGGCGACGAGCGCAACTATGCCGGGACGAGCTTCGTGACACCGGAGATGTTCGGGACCTACCGCTACGGATCGGAACTCCTGAACGTCACCTTCGACCCCGGGGTGGCCGGCGAGCTCGCCTCCTTCGGCTACGACGACGAGGGCACCCGGGCTGAGCGGCAGTGGCTGATCCGCGACGGCCTGCTGCTGCGGGGGCTGGGCGGAACGACATCGCAGGCCCGATCCGGGCTGCCGGGAGTCGCCTGCGCCCGGGCGAGCTCCTGGAACCGGCCCCCGATCGACCGCATGGCGAACCTGAACCTCGAACCCGGCCAGAGCAGCCTGGGCGACCTCATCCGGGGAGTCGAGCACGGGGTGCTGATGGACACCAACCGCTCCTGGTCCATCGACGACTCGCGCAACAAGTTCCAGTTCGGCTGCGAACTCGGCTGGCGTATCGAGGACGGCGAACTCCGCGGGCTGGTCCGCAATCCCGGATACCGCGGCATCTCCTCAGCGTTCTGGCGCAGCCTCGCCGGGGTCGGCGACCGCGACAGCCTCAGCGTGATGGGCGTGGGGACCTGCGGGAAGGGTGAACCGAACCAGATGATCGCCGTCGGGCACGCCTCGCCACCCTGCCTCTTCCGTGGCGTGACCGTCTTCGGCGGGGCCGGCTCCTGATGCGCAGCAGCCTCGAACGCGCGGCCGACCTGCTGCACGGGCTGATGCAGCCGGGTGAGGCCTTCACCGCCTACTTCGAGGGCGAGGACTCCGATTTCGCCCGGCTGAACGGCAACCGGGTCCGGCAGGCGGGCAACGTGCTGCAGCAACGCCTCACGCTGGACCTGATGCGCGACGGCCGGCATGCGCAGGCCGCGCTGCCGCTGACCGGCGATCCGGATGCCGACGCGCCGCAACTGCGCGCGGCGACCGACGGACTGCGGGCCCTGCTGCCACATCTGCCGCCGGATCCCCACCACGCCTGCGCAGGACCGGGCACCCCGGGCGAGGATTTCCGCGCCGGCCGGCTTCCCGACAGCAGAGAGCTCCTGGAGGTGCTGACCGGGACCGCCGAGGGCCTGGATCTGGTCGGGCATTGCGCCACCGGGCGACTGTGCCGCGGCTTCGCCGGTTCCGCCGGGCAATGGCACTGGTTCGAGACCGAGAGCTTCAGCCTCGACTGGAGTCTCTATCACCGGGCGGACAAGGCGGTGAAGGGCCGCTATGCGGGCCGCGAGTGGGACCCGGA
This sequence comes from Thioalkalivibrio sp., assembly GCA_007692435.1. GTDB lineage: Bacteria > Pseudomonadota > Gammaproteobacteria > Ectothiorhodospirales > Ectothiorhodospiraceae > Thioalkalivibrio. Next base: position 5,489 of record RECA01000163.1, on the reverse strand, counting down.
GGCCCTGGCCTCGAGGATCCGGGGCACGCGCGATCAGCTGGAGATCATGGCCTGCGAACCGGTGCGCCTGGAGCCCGGCCGCTACCGCGTCTTCCTGGCTCCGGCAGCACTGATGGAGATCCTTTCCGTGATCGCCTGGCAGGGGTTCGGCCTGCGGGCCGAGCGCACCCGCCAGACGCCCCTGCTCCGTCTCGCCGACGGCGCCGTGGAACTGCACCCCCAGGTGAGCCTGGACGAGCACTCCGCCGGCGGCCAGGCACCGCGCTTCAGCCCCGAGGGCTTCACGCTGCCCGACCGGGTGGCCCTGATCAACGGCGGCCGGCACGCCGGCTGCCTCGCGGATGCCCGCTCCAGCCGCGAGTACGGCGTGCCGGTCAACGCGGCCGCAGAGCGGCCCCGGAGCCTGGAGATGGCACCGGGCACCCTCGCCACCGACGAGGCCGCACGGGCAGTGGGCGACGGCCTGCTGATCGCCGATCTCTGGTATGGCAACCTCTCGGACCGCGCCCGGTGCGCGGTGACCGGGATGACGCGCTATGCGTGCCTGCAGGTGGCCGGCGGCATCCCGGTCGCGCCGGTGGAGCCGATGCGCTTCGATGTCAGCCTGTACCAGCTGCTCGGCGAGGGGCTGCTTGGTCTGACTCGGGAGCGCGAGCGGATCGTCGATACCGGCACCTATGGCCAGCGCTCCACCGGCAGCGCACTGCTACCCGGCGCGCTGGTACGGGGCTTCCCGCTGACGCTCTGACCGTCAGCCGGGTCCCGCATACCCGTCACAGGAGTGCGTGACGATGCGCCGGATGCACCGGCGTGCGCGGGGTCCGGACGGGCCCGTTGCGCATCAGCATCTCCGCCGCCGAGCGCAGATCGTGGCTGAAGCGTATCCACACCCCGTCGGGCCAGCGGCGGGTGATCGTCCCGAACAGCCGGCATCCGCCCGTCCGGGAACCGGGCTCGGGAAAGACGATCTCCACCGACGGGCCCGAGACCGGGCCCGAGTATTCGACGAAGACGCCACTGCGGCACAGTCTGCGGGTCTGCACCCGCGCCGGCGGCCCGTCGCCGGAATCCAGCAGCACCGTTGCGCGCACAAAGATGCAGTCGTCATCATGTTGATTCATGCTTGCCTTCTCCTCCGTATTCCCGCGGGAACACGAGTCGGTGCGCTCTTGCCGGCGCATCCTTGAATCCCTGATGCAGTGTTTCCCCTGAGGCATTCGCTCCCTGCGATGACGAATGGGTCAGCCTTTGAGGGATGCTAGGCCAGGACCGGCTCCGGAGGAAGACAGGCGAGCACCTAGGTAAAAGTACCCATCCCGCTCACCGGTCGCGGTGGCGGGAATCAGTCGCCCTCGGGTCGTCCGGCCGGAATCCCGGGTACCGGCCGGCTCGGGGGCTCCACCCGCGGCGGGAAGGCCTGCTGGTCCAGGGTCTCGCGGTAGTCCTTGAGTGCCCAGAGCACCGAGGGAAACGCGATTTCGTCGAAGGGGATCTCGTCGAAGCGGAACAGGCCGACCTCCAGCGATTCCGGTCCCGGTTCAACCCGCGGGTGCTTCAGGCGGGCGCGATAGATCAGCTGCACCTGGCTGATCCGCGTGAGCGAGTAGATCGCCAGCAGCCGATCCATCTCCAGTTCCGCCCGCGCCTCCTCCCAGGCCTCACGAACGGCTCCCGCCTCCGGGCTCTCGCCGAGTTCCAGATAGCCCGCGGGCAGTGTCCAGAATCCCTTGCGGGGCGGGATCGCGCGGCGGCAGAGCAGGATGCGATCCTCCCAGCCGGCGACAGCACCGACCACGATGCGGGGATTCTCGTACTGGATGAACCCACAGGTGTCGCAGACCAGGCGCCTGCGATCGTCACCATCGGGTACACGCCTGCTGAAGTGGTCGGGATCGTCCGGTTGCTTGTCGCTCATTTGTCTTCACACCATCGTTCTGCTGTCCCGGGCCGCATACCGGGGCCGGCGTCAGGACAGCGTCGCCACCAGCCTGCGCTGAAAATCCAGCCCCGCCCGCACCTGGTCCAGCGTGATGAATTCATCCGGCTGATGGGCCTGGTCGATGGACCCCGGGCCACAGATCACGCTGTGCAGCCCGGATCTCTGGAACAGACCAGCCTCGGCGGCGAAGGGTACCCGCGCGGCAGTATCCACACCAGCCAGTCTGCACGCCAGTTCCAGCGCCGGGTTGGCATCCTCGTGTGCGAGCGGCGGCGCCTCGACCAGAAGCTCGGTCGCCACCTCGCAGCCGGGTGCGATACGCCGGAGCTCCGGCACCACGCGCTCGTCACAGTGGCGCCGGAATGCCCGGAGGATCCGCTCGGGGGGGTCCTCCGCGATCGCGCGGATGTCCCATTCGAAGCGGCACTCGCGCGAGATGATGTTGACCGCGGTGCCCCCGTGCACGGTGCCGACGTGGATCGTGGTCTGGGGCGGCTCCACGCCGGGCGCGAACGGCCCATCGACGGCCCGCTGACGCGCGAGGTCGTCGAGGTGGGTAATCAGGCGCGCCGCGGTGGTGACGGCGCTCACGCCCCGGTGCGTCTGGCTCGAGTGCGCCTCGTGTCCGGTGACGACCGTGCGCAGCACCGAGATGCCCTTGTGCGCACTGACCACGCGCATCTCCGTCGGCTCGCCGACGATGACTGCAGCAGGCTCCGGAATCCGCGCCAGCATCGCATCGATCAGACGCGGCGCGCCCCGGCAGCCGACCTCCTCGTCGTAGCTGAAGGCAAGGTGGATCGGCCGCTTCAGGTCCCGCATGGTGGGCACCAGCGCCAGCGCGATCGCCAGAAAGCTCTTCATGTCACAGGTGCCGCGCCCGTGGAGACGCCCGTCGCGCTCGACCACGCGGAACGGATCCGTGGTCCAGCGCTGTCCGTCCACCGGCACCACGTCCGTGTGGCCGGACAGGACCACGCCGCCCGGAACGGACGGACCCACGGTCGCGAGCAGATTCGCCTTTTCGCCGTCGTCGCTGGCGACGAGGTGGGACGCGACCCCGTGGCGCGAGAGCCAGTGACGGACGAAGTCGATCAGCTCCAGGTTCGAGTTGCGCGAGACGGTATCGAAGGCGACCAGGCGGTCGATCATCTCGCGCACTTCTGCGAGCCCCGGCGTCATCGTTCGGACCGGGAGGGCTGGCAGGGCAGAGGGTACGGGCACATACCCAATACGATACCGCATCTGCGTCCCCAACCCTCCCGACAAACGGGAACGCGGGCCTCTAATCGCCTGGGGTGGCGTAAAGCCACGAAAGTTTGCGTGAAAGGACACGGCCTGCGCCTCGGTAACCGGTAGGGCGGAAGAGCGTAGCGTCATCCGCCGTGCGGCGATCGCGATGTCCTGGAGCACGCGGCTACCCTGGCGCCGGATGGCGGATGACGGGCTTCGCCCTCTTCCGCCCTACGCTTTTTTCATGGTCGGGGGTGGCGCAGCGCCATGGGAGTTAGCGTGAAAATGCAGCCACGGAAGAACACGGAAGGCACGGACACCAGGAATATAGAGGTTCTTTTCTGTGTGCTTCCGTGTTTTCCGTGGCGCGCCTTTTCATCGTCAGGGGTAGGGTGGGCCAAGCGCAGCGGGCCCACATCCCCGAATTACGCCGATGCCACCTCAACCCGGTTCCGTCCGTTGCGCTTGGCCACGTACATCGCCTTGTCCGCGCGGTCGAAGAGCTCCAGCGCGGTCTCGCGGCGGCGGGCGAATGCGAGGCCGATGCTGCCGGTCACGTGGTGGCCGGGCGCCGAGTCCTGCACGGCCGCGCAATGCTCCAGCGCCATACGGACCCGCTCCGCGGCCCGCACGCCGTCGGCGGGATTGGCGACCCGCATCAGGATCACGAACTCCTCGCCACCGGAGCGGAAGACCATGTCGCTCGCGCGCGTCGCCCCCACCAGGCAGCCGGTGACGGCCTTCAGCACGCGATCCCCCGCGGAGTGGCCGAGCGTGTCGTTCACGTGCTTGAAGTGATCCAGGTCCACGACCAGCAGCGCCACCGGCTCGCCGCCGCGCTCGAAGCTCGCCAGTTCCCGCGTCAGCAGGTGTTCCAGCGCGGTCCGGTTCTGCACGCCGGTCAGCGGGTCCGTGCGCGAGGCCTCCACCGCCTGCCGGTAGAGCAGGGCGTTGCGCAACGGAAAGACCAGCCCCGGCAGCATCGTCTCCAGCTGCGCGAGGTCCTGCTCGCGGAACTTCCGGCCGCGCATCAGGCGCAACTCGCCGAGGTCCAGGCCCTTCAGGGCCAGGTTGTAGGTGCAGCTGTGACGCGACACCCGCCCCTGGCTGACATGCAGCCTCAGGCCGGGGTGATCGTAGGTGAAGCCGTCGTGGGGGAAGGCCATCTGGATCACCCGCGAGAAACGCCCGAGGACCGCGGTGGGGTCCAGCGTGTTCTGCAGCTCCCACGCCAGCTCGGCCGGCGAGAGCGCCGCACCGGAGGCACCCGGAAGCGGCTGGTCCTGCCCGGCGAGACCCGCCGGAAGGCTGCGCCGGATGGATTCGGAGAATGTCTGGTTCATGAGTCGGATTCCTGGAACAGGTCACCCGATCACAAGCCAGTTTCGTGCCAATTAAAAAAGTAATTATAAAACAACAGCCTGGGATTTATTGCTCCCAAAGCGACAGAAATCCGGCGCCCAAGCCCCGCCCCCGCAACCCCTCGCGCCGGATTCCCGTCCCCCCGGCCAAGGGTCATGGCGCTCCGCCACCCCGGCGATAAAAGGGCTGGCCACGGAAGACACGGAAGGACACGGACGGCGAGGAAACGAAGGCTATTCAAGCTCTTTTTCAGTGTTCTTCCGTGTCTTCCGTGGCTCCATTTCCACGCTACGGGTCATCGCACTCCGCCTTCCACCGCCCTTGCGGCGCTCAAAGACCCCCAATATCCAACGAACCCCATCATTCTGCTAAACTTTTACCCCAACGGAGCCACCCCGGAAGCCCGCCCCGGTGATCATCGAACACCCGCCCGTCGTCACTGCGTACGACCCGGCCTCGCGACGGCCGGCGGGCGCTCGCGCGGGCCTTGCCGGCAGCGCGGCGATCATCGACCCCTTCCGCCCGCTGGACGACCCCCGGGAGGACGCATCCGCCCGCAGGAGCGAGCGCAACGACGCGGCGGAGCGCCGTACCCCGCGCAACGACGCCGAATGGGCGGCGCGCATGCGCGTCGGCGTCGCGCGGGAGCAGGCGCGGCAATCCGGGGACCTCGGGGCACACGAGCGCCCATGGCAGCACGAGGGCACGGCCGGCCGCGAGACCTACATCTCCGCGGCCGAGACCCGGCGCCTGCGGGAGCGCCTCGAGGCCCGCCTCGCCCCCGATCCGGAGATGCTGACGCTGCACAGCGTCGACCTTCGCGCCTGAGACCGAAGGTCCGGGGGCCTTCCCGGCATTAGCGTGAAAGAACACGGCGTGCGCCTCGGGAACCGGTAGGGCGGAAGAGCGTAGCGTCATCCGCCATGCGGCGATCGCAATGTCCTGAAGCACGCGG
>RECA01000002.1 GCA_007692435.1 Thioalkalivibrio sp. | reverse complement strand
CGGCGTTCCCATATGGCCTCCCGGAACAGGTTGACGCCGATGGTCATCCCTTCGTGCCCGTCCTGCGGCTAATGTTCAACCAGTAGGCTAAGGTCTTTGCCGCAGACCCATCGACGGCATCCGCGCTGAGAGCGGCCAACCCGAACAACACGGCACCGGCTCGGCGTCAACGACCAACAGGAATGAAGCCATGCGCCACAAGGCCTTGCTTCCGGACGGCCTCTTTCCCCGGGCGCCCTGACAGGACCATCCGCCCTGCACGCGGCCCAGAACGAGGCCATCGAGGCGATGGCGGATTACCTGATGTTTGTCGGTTACGGTGGCGGCGTGACCCGTCCGGAACAGATCCCTGCCTGGGTTCGATTCTCCCGATTCACTCTGGAGCCCTTTATCCATGAACGCGAAATCACAATCGGCGCTCTCGACGCGCTGCGTGCACGCGGGCGAGGCCCGTGATGCTCACGGCAGCCCGCACACCCCGGTCTACACGACGACGACCTTCGCCTTCCCCTCGACGCGCGCCCTGCTGGACGTGGTCGATGGTCTCAAGCCCGGCAGCCTGTACACGCGCTATGGTCTGAATCCTACGATCCAGAGCCTCGAGGCCAAGCTCGCAAGCCTGGAGGGGGCCGAAGCGGCGCTGGCCTTCAGCTCGGGCATGGGCGCGGAGGCTGCGCTGTTCCTGGCCCACGGCCGCAACGGCATCGTCTGCCTCGGCGATGCCTACGGCGGCACGCTGGAACTCCTGGCGGACCAGTTGCCGCAACTGGGTATCCGCACGGCACTACTGCTGGGTGACGAGCAGGAGCGTCTGGACGAACTCCTCGCCGACGGCTACGGACTCGTGTTCCTGGAAACGCCGACCAACCCTGTACTCGAGATCTTCGACATCCAGGCGCTCGCGGGCAAGGCACACGCCCAAGGCGCGCGGCTTGCGGTGGACAACACCTTCGCCTCGCCCGTGAATCAGCAGCCGCTGGCCCTCGGGGCGGACTTCGTGACCCACAGCGCCACCAAGTATCTGGGCGGGCACAGCGACATCACCGCCGGTGCACTGATGGGCCCGGCCGAGCTGGTCGCGCCGGTGGCGGGCTGGCGCAAGAATCTGGGCACCGTGCCGGCGCCGGAGACCGCAGCCATGCTCGCGCGCAGCATCCGGACCCTGGTCGTGCGCGTGCGGCAGCAGAACCAGAATGCGCTCGCCATCGCCGAGGCCATGGAGCGGCACCCGCGCATCCGGCGGGTACTGCACCCGGGCTTGCCAAGTCATCCGGGGCACGCGGTGGCGGCGGAGCAGATGTCCGGGTTCGGCGGCATGCTGACGATCGAGATCGATGCCGGCACCGCGGCAACCAGTGCCGTCGTCGACCGCCTGCAATTGTTCGCGATCGCCCCGAGTCTGGGCGGTGTGGAAAGCCTCGCGACCCAGCCGGTGACCACGACCCACCACGGGCTGAGCGACGCCGAACGGGAGCGCCGTGGCATCAGCGGTTCGATGATCCGGCTTTCGGTGGGTCTGGAGGACGCGCAGGATCTGATCGCGGATCTGGAGCAGGCGCTGGATGGTCCCACAGGGTAGTTGGGCTGTGCCGCTGATTGAGTAATCACCATGACTGACAGAGCGCACTGGGATGACGTCTACGCCAGTCGACCGAGCGATTCGCTCAGCTGGTATCAGCAGGGTGGTGGTTTGTCGCTGGAGTGGATACTGGAAACGGGCCTGTCGCCATCCGCCGGTATCATCGATGTGGGGGGCGGAGCCTCCCGGCTGGTGGATGGATTGCTGACGGCGGGATACGAGGATCTCACGGTGCTCGATCTGTCGCGGGAGGCCCTGGAAACCGCGCGGTCCCGTCTGGGTGATGCCGGCGGCAAGGTATCGTGGCTGGAGCAGGACATCACCGAGGCCGATCTGCCCCCAGCGCGTTTTGATCTCTGGCATGACCGCGCCGTGTTTCATTTTCTGACGACCGCGTCGGACCGGCAGGCGTATGTGGTCCGCCTGCGCCGGAGTCTGCGACCGGGTGGGCGGGTGATCATGGCCACATTCGCGGAGAGTGGTCCGGAGCGCTGCAGCGGTCTGCCGGTGATGCGCTATGGCCCCCAGAGCCTCCACGCGGCGCTGGGTCGGGATCTGCGACTGGTCCGGTATGCCACCGAGGACCACACCACGCCCGGCGGTGCCGTGCAGCCCTTCAATTTCTGCCTGTTCGAGCGATCGCGCCATCCATGACCCGTCCGGGCATTTCCGGAGACACTTCACCCATTGCTCGGCGGTCCGCCCGGGCCGGATGATCCGTGGAATCCCCGGACGGAGAGCGATTGTCGCGGTGGCTCGTGTTCCGTCCGGCTTAGCCGCATTTCGCGAAGCAGCGCCGCAATCCCCGGCAGGAATAGCTACCGGTGGTGATTCACCGGGCGCTGCGGGCGAAGTAGCTCTTCGGGCCGGAGCCGATTACGGTGATTCCGGAGTCGCTCACGTGGAACCGGCGGCGGTCCGCATCCGGGTCGAAGCCGATGCGGTCCCCGGGCTCGATCTGGTTGTGCC
>RECA01000080.1 GCA_007692435.1 Thioalkalivibrio sp. | reverse complement strand
CACCGCCGGAAAACCATCGCCCAGAGGGCTGGCCTCCTACATCCGTGGCACCACCAACCCCCGTAGGAGGCGAGCCCCCTCGGCGACCCACCGCGGGCGGGCATTGCAACAATGGGGGCTGTTTCAGAGGTCCTCGGCATCCATGCGCGACAGCATGCGCATTCCGCCGGCCATGCACTGCAGCGCCAGCAGCGCGGCGGCCTCCACGTCGGGACTGCCGGCCGGCGGCAACGCCCAGCGCTTCAGACGGCAATTGACCGGGCGCTGCGCCGGAAACCCCTCGGCGGCCTCGGCATCCACGGCCACCAGCAGATCGGCCCACTCCAGGTCCTCCCGGCGCAGGTCCTCCATGGATCGTGCAGGACGCACCTCCAGCCATTCCGCCAGCGCCGGTTCCCCGGCCACGTCCTTCACCAACCGCGCGCGACCGTCGTCGGTAACGGCCGCGACCAGCAATCGTGCGGGGCGCTTGTACACGGGTCAGGAAGCTGCCAGGCGGGAGCGGTAGGACTCAGGCATCCCCAAGGACGCGCCGGCGGTGGGCGGCCGCGAAATCCAGCATGCGCTGCGTCGCGGTCAGGGCCTTCACACGCTCCTCTTCGTCCACGAAGATCTCGGGACCACCGCGTTCCAGCGTGTTCGCGAGGCTGGTCAGGTCGTTCATCGCCATCCACGGGCAGTGCGCGCAGCTGCGGCAGGTCGCGCTGTGGCCGCCGGTCGGGGCCTCGATCAGGCGTTTCTGCGGTGCCGCCTGCTGCATCTTGTAGAAGATGCGGTTGTCCGTCGCGACAATGAACTCGGACTCCGGCCGGTCCTTCACCGCCGCGATCAGCTGACTGGTGGAACCGATCACGTCCGCCTGCAGGATCACGTCGCGCGGCGACTCCGGGTGCACCAGGACCGCGGCCGCCGGGTGCGCCTTGCGCAGCTTCTCGAGCTCCCGCGAACGGAACTCGTCGTGCACCACGCAGGAGCCGTCCCACAGCACCATGTCGGCGCCGGTCTCCCGGCGGATGTAGTCCCCGAGATGACGATCCGGCGCCCAGAGGATCTTCCGCCCCTGGTCGCGCAGCCATTCGACCAGCGGCACCGCGATGCTGGAGGTCACCACGTAGTCCGAAAGCGCCTTCACCGCGACCGAGGTGTTCGAATACACCACCGCCGCATGATCCGGATGCTGTTCCCGAAAGGCGCGGAAGGCAGGGGCGGGGCAGCCGAGGTCCAGCGAGCACTCCGCCTCCAGCGTCGGCATCAGCACGCGCTTCTCCGGGCTCAGGATCTTCGCGGTCTCGCCCATGAAGCGCACCCCTGCCACGACCAGCGTGGTCGCCGGGTGCTCCTTGCCGAAGCGCGCCATCTCGAGTGAATCGGCGATGCAGCCGCCGGTCTCCTCGGCGATGCGCTGCAGCGAGGAGTCGACGTAGTAGTGGGCCACCAGCACCGCGTCCCGTTCTTCCAGCAGCGTCTTGATGCGCGCCGTCAGCGCCGCCCGCTCCGCCGCGTCCAGATCCGGCCGCTCGGAAACGATCGTCGCCGTTTCCGGAACGAAATACTCGGATTCTGCCAGTGCCATGGTCTACCTCGAAAATCCGCGCAACCGGGAGGGGGCCCGCCCCGCCCGCAGTCCTTGTTACCCCGGGTCAGGCGCTGCGCCCAATCGCTCCGTGAGGGTTACCGGACCGCGACCCGGCGCCCCCCGATAGTGCAATGCAACCGGGGGATGCCCCCATGCGCAGATCAGTGTCATTACAAATTGATGATACTACGACTGAACGGCATGGACAGTCTTCCTGTAAAGGGGCGGGGTTGCCCGCCACCATCCCAGCCCTCCTGCGCCCTCCCCCGGCTTGCGGGCGATGGTTGGGGTGGGGGGGTTCGGCGTCGGGCCCGGCCCTCACCCCGTTACTCCCGGCCCGCCAGTGCCATCCCCACACCCGCCCAAAACGCCACGAACAATGCAGCAGCCTTGCCGCGCCAGCCCCGCCTTGGGCAAACTCCCGGCGTTACCCACTTCCGCGTGCCAACCTTGGCCAACTATTCCGAACGCTACCGGGCGCTATCCTTCGATGCGCGCATGGACCTCGCGCTCTCCGCCGACCTGGACCCGAACTGGCGACCGCTGCTGGTGCGCGACCAGCACGCGCAGGTGAAGGCCTACTTCTCGCGCCGCGTGGACCTGACCCTCGAGGAGATCGCCCTGCTGCTCAGCGATCCCAACCAGACCGTGCGGCTCAACTGCGCCAAACGCAAGGACCTCACGCCGGAGCAGGTCGAGGCCTGTGTCTGCGACGCGGACCCGAACCTGCGCTACTTTGTCGCGCGCAACCCGCTGCTGACCGAGGAGCAACGCCAGCGCCTGCTCGAAGACAGCGACGAGCTGGTGCGCATCGCCGCACGCAAGGGCCCGAAGGAGCGCACCACCCGCTCGCGCCCCGGACAGGCGGAGATGCTTCGGTAACGATCACCGCGATCCGCGCCCCCAAAAGCGATGAAGGCGCAAGCCCCATGGAGTGCGGGAGCTTGCTCCCGCTTTGCCCTGCAGGAGGCTCGCCTCCTGCCG
>RECA01000033.1 GCA_007692435.1 Thioalkalivibrio sp. | reverse complement strand
CCCCCTGTGGGAGGCGAGCCCTCTCGGCGATCATGCGCCGGGGACGGTCGCCCAGGGGGCTGGCCTCCTACGGTGCTCGGGCCGGCCCTTGTGCTTCCTGGTGCCAGGTCTTCAGGCTGGCGACATCGACATGCCCGGCGGCCGGGGGTGTTCCGGCCTGCACGGTCACGGGGGCGTCGGGTTCGCCAAGGCCATCCAGCACCGCGACGGCACCGGAGAAATCCTGGTCCCGGGTGTAGCCGTTGGTGGTGACCACCGTAGGCAGACCGGCCCCGCGGGCGGCCCGCAGCCCGTTTGCGGAATCCTCCAGCGCGAGGCAGGCCGCGGGTGCGAGTTCCAGTTCCGCCAGCGCGAGATCAAAGATGTCCGGGGCCGGTTTCTTCGCCGGAACGATGTCGCCCGCCGCGATCACCTCGAACCACTGCAGGCCCTCCGCGCCGAGCGCGGTGCGCAGCAGCGTGGTCACGTTCTCGGGGGTGGTGGTGGTGGCAATCGCCAGCCGGAGGCCCGCCGCGCGCGCCTCCCGCAGCAGCCGCCGCACGCCCGGCCGGAGCGGGATCGCGCCGGTCTCGAGCAGCGACAGGTAGTGCCGCGTCTTTGCGCCGTGCAGCATACGGATGCGCTCGTCGATGCCCGGTGCCTGGAGCAGATCCGGCCAGTCCTCGGAGAGGTAGAGGCGGATGCGCTCCTTGCCGCCGGTCACGCGGAGGAGTGCGCTGTACCGGGCCTGATCCCAGTACCAGTCCAGACCCGCCTCCTCGAAGGCGCGGTTGAAGGCGACCCGGTGGCCGTCACGCTCGGTATCGGCGAGCGTGCCGTCGACGTCGAATATCAGTGCCCCGAGCTTCTCCATACACCCTCCACAGCATCCGGCGCGGCGCGGACCCGGCCGCGTCCCGGAGAGGCTCCCGCAGGCGCGGCGTCCCGGCTATCCGGCCGGCCGAATTCGCACACCCCGCACGTTCACCCCTTGCCTGAACCGGCCGTCTCTGATAGATAAGGCGCGCTATTCCACCCGGAGACCAGCGTCCATGGCCGCAGACCCGAAGAAGACCAAGCCTTCCTCCAAGCACATGGTGGCCAGCGGCATTGCCGCGTACGAACCGGAGGCGGGCGAAGAGTACATGAGCGACGAGCAGCTGGCACACTTCCGCCAGCTGCTGCTCGCCTGGAAGCAGGAGCTGCTGGAGGAGGTGAACCGGACCGTCGGTCACATGAAGCAGGAGGCCGCGAACTTCGCCGATCCAGCCGACCGCGCGACACAGGAGGAGGAATTCGGTCTGGAGCTGCGGGCGCGCGACCGTGAGCGCAAACTCTCCAAGAAGATCGACGAGTCCCTGCGCGACATCGATCTGGGCAACTACGGCTACTGCGACGCCTGCGGCGTGGAGATCGGGATCCGCCGGCTGGAGGCCCGACCCACCGCCACGCTGTGCATCGACTGCAAGACGCTGGCGGAGATCAAGGAAAAGCAGATGGCCTGAGCGCCCCGCCGCCACGGGTAGCGCACAACCCTTCACCGACCCGCCCGTCCCTGATTCTTGACCGCCCGCACAGGCCGTTTCGCGCCAACCCCGTCGGGTCCGCTGCACGCGGGTTCGCTGGCCGCCGCGGTCATCTCCTGGCTGGACGCCCGCAGCCGGCACGGTCGGTGGCACCTGCGCATCGACGACATCGACCGGCCGCGCACCGTGCCCGGCGCCGCAGACGAGATCCTGCGTACCCTCGACGCATGCGGGCTCGGCTGGGACGGCGCCGTGGTGTTTCAGAGCCAGCGTGAACCCGCCTACCGGGACGCCCTCGCGCGACTGGAGGCGGACGGCCGGGCCTTCGCCTGCGCCTGTTCCCGGCAGGAGGTGGCCACCGCCGGCCTCATGGGCCTTGAGGGGCCGATCTACCCGGGCACGTGCCGGAAGGGCCTGCCGCCCGGCCGGGAGGGCCGCTCGATTCGGCTGCGGGCCGAGCAGCGTCACTGGACGATCACGGACCGGGGTCTGGGTCCGCTCGGCTTCGACCTGCACCGGCTGGGCGGCGACTTCGTGATCCGCCGGGCCGACGGCCTGTTCGCCTACCAGCTCGCGACGGTCGTCGACGACGTCGCCCTCGGGGTCACCGACGTGGTCCGCGGCGTCGACCTGCTGGGCTCGGTGCCGCGGCAACTGCAGCTGTACCGGGCGTTCGGCCATCCGGAACCCCGTTACCTGCACCACCCGGTGGTGATCGCGGACAGCGGCCGGAAGCTGGCGAAGTCCTCGGGTGCCGTCCCGGTGCCGCGCCAGCGCCCCGCCGCACTGCTCGCGCCGATCCTGGCCGCGATCGGCATCCCGGGCGTCGATCCCGGCTTTGCCGCGGCTGGGCCGGCAGCGGTCGACGACCTGCTGGAGCACGCGCGGCGACACTGGGGCCCGGAAAGGCTGCCGTTAGGGCCGATTCCGGAGGCCCTTCTGGGCCCGGCCCTCACCCCCGGCCCCTCTCCCGCAAGCGGGAGAGGGGAGACTCCGAGGTTTTCACGCTAACGGTCATGGCGCCTGGCAACCACCCCCGACCATGAAAGAAGCGT
>RECA01000135.1 GCA_007692435.1 Thioalkalivibrio sp. | reverse complement strand
TGACCGCCAGCAGGTAGGCGAAGATCACCACCGTGCCGATGATCACCGGCGTGTCACGGTGTCCGATGGCCTGGAACAGCAGGGTGCCCAGTCCCGGCCAGTTGAAGACCTGTTCGAGGATGATCGCGCCACTCCACAGCCCGATCAACATCAGGGCGAAGCTGGTGATGATCGGGGAGAGCGTCGGCCGCAGCACATAGCGGCGCTCGATCAGGCCCGACGGCAGGCCCTTGGCCCGGGCCATCTCGACGTAGTCCTCGCTCGAGTGGATGAGGAAGAAGGTCCGCCAGGAGTAGATCGAGATGAAGATCGTCGAGATGAACATCGCGGTGACCGGCAGCAGCATGTGCCGGAGCAGGCTGGCCGCGTAGGCGAGCGTGCCCTCCGGCGGCGGCACGTCCACCATGCCGCCGGCCGGCAGGATCGGGATCACGAAGGCGAACAGCAGGATCAGGAAGATTCCGTAGAACCATCCCGGTGCGGCCGAACTGGGGGCCAGCGCGATCACGCTGCGGTCCAGCGCGCTGCCGTAGCGGCGCGACAGTCCCAGCGCGATGAAGACCGAGGCGAAGAAGACCAGCAGGTTTGCGGTGCCGAACAGCAGCAGGGTGGCCGGCAGACGCTCGACGATGATCCAGTACACCTCGCGCGCGCCGCGGTCGCTGTGCATGTGTTCGGACCGGCCCAGGTCCAGCCGGATCGCCTGCTGCAGGTAGTCCACGCTGCGCACGATGAAGGGCTGGTCCAGGCGCAGGCGATCCACCTCGAGCTGCACCTGGCGCTGGATCAGTTCGTTGCGCTCCTCTGCGCTGAGATCGAAGAAGGCGGGATCGGCCCGCACCTGCTCCGCGACGGTGCTCTGGATCTGCACCATGCGCAGCTCGTCCACCTGGCCGCCCATGTTCGCGATCAGGATGGTCAGGTAGACCCCGACCAGCACGGTGAGGAACAGCGCGGCCAGGCGCTTCGCGGTGAAGACGCTGAGGCGGCGCAGATCGCGCAGGAATCCGCGAGCCGGTGGGGCGATGGCACCGTCGCGGTCGGTCATGCGCCATCTCCCGGCGGTTCGTGCTGCCCGGGTTCGTGCTGCCCGGGTTCGGACACGTCGCGTGCGGGCACGGTCGCGAAGACCTGCGAGGCGAAGGAGGGGAGGGCGACCAGTCGCGAGATCACCGCAACCTCCAGGCTGTTTGCCCCGGTGCCGAGCGCCGCCAGGTCCTCCGGGTCGATTTGCAGCCGCCAGGTCGCGTCCCCAAGGGATGTCAGGGTGCCCTTGCGCGCGAGGCTGCCGGTCCCGTCGAACAGCAGGTACTGCACGCTCTCGATCGCGTCCTCGGGGTAGGGCTCGCCCTGGAAGGTCACCTGCAGCGTGAACTCGGCGGAGTCGCCGGCCGTGACCACCATCGGGCCGTCCAGCTCGACCTCGGGAATGGCTGGCTCGGTGAACCGCAGCCACTTGTCGGCGGGGTCGGGGAAGTCCTCGAAGCGGCGCAGCACGAGCGCCCGCTCGAGCGGATGCACGGAGTGCAGGTAGAACGGCCCGTCTCCGACCCAGTAGTGACCGCGCCGGTCGCGCCAGTCGACGAGCGCACTGAAGCGCCGGGTGGCCTCGCCCGGTTCCGTGAACTCCGCGAGGGTCTCGGGGAAGGGCAGGAAGTCGTCCGCGAGGGCGGCATCGCGATGCCGGTCCAGGATCGGAAGGCTTGGGCCGGCGACCAGGCTCATCCAGGTCACGCCCATCCGGTCCGCCTTGTTCGAGGAGAAGGCGAGATCGCCGGTGGCCTCCGCGCGGATGCCCAGGGCCATCGTGTGCCACGGGGAGACCGACGGGGTGCGGGAGGCCACGATGGTCTCCGCATCGGGGTAGATCTGGTCGCTGTAGATCTCGATGACGAGGGGGTCCCGGGAGACGATGCGCCAGCCGCGGAAGTGGCGCTGGAAGACTTCGAAGGTGGGCACGTGACTGGCATCGAAGAGGGGACTGTCCTCGTCACTGCGCTCGAAGCTCAGGATCCACGGCAGCACCATGTCCGCGAGGGACAGCGGCGAGCCGTCGTGCCAGTGGCGCTCCAGGTAGTCGGCCTCGTAGTGCACACGCGTCCGGGTCCTTGCGGTGAGGCCCTCGGGGTGACGTTCTTCCACGGTGACGAAGCGCCCGGACGCGGCATCCCAGTCGATCCAGGTGTCCGGGTGAACCTCGAGCTCGGGGCTCGTCTCGAGGGTGAGCCAGTCGTGGGTGCGGATCACCGGCACCCCCTCCTGCACCGTCACCTCCGCGCGATCGATGCGCTGCGGCCAGTAGAGTCCGGTGAACGGATCCGGCACCAGCTCGATGTCCGCGAGCGCGCGGATCATCATGGTATCGAAGATCCAGTTGCTGCCGGCGACCGGGTTCCACGGTTCCGTGAGCAGGCTCGGCACCGCGAAGACCACGGAGCCGCCGATGCGGTCCCGAAAACGGATGGTGTAGGGCCACAGCCGTGAGCCGGAGATCCCGCCCGCCAGGTCGGCCGCGCCCGGGATGGGGCGGGAGTGGGGTAACACGGTGCGCGGGTGCCCGACCC
>RECA01000109.1 GCA_007692435.1 Thioalkalivibrio sp. | reverse complement strand
CGCCTCCTACAGGGGGCCGGGGCGAGCACCGTAGGAGGCCAGCCCTCTGGGCGACATGCCCCGGCGCCGGAATCGCCGAGAGGGCTCGCCTCCTGCGGGGGTCGGGTTCATGTGGAGCTTTCATGCCAGTCAGGTTGCACGAAGCGGCCTGTATTGGCTTCGAAACCGCCATCGGACTTATGCTGTGCAACTCAGCATTGCCGGGCCGGTTTGCCATGATCCTGATTGAATCCCTTGGGTCCGCGCGGGAGAGCATCGTGAAGCTCTTCGAGGAGTTGTATGACCCGGCCCTTCTGATCGATCCGGAAAAGGGCGTCTTCGTGGGCGCCAACAGCGCGGCCTGCGAATTCCTCGGGTATACCCCTGAGGAGCTGGCCACGCTGAGTCCGACGGAGATTCACCCGCACGAGATACCGCGGCTGGATGCCTTTCTGTTCGCCGTTCGGGAACAGGGGCGCTGGAAAGCCGATGACCTGTCCTGCCGGACCAAGCTCGGGGACCTGGTTCCGGCCCAGGTACGCGCGACGCTGGTGCACATATCCGACCGCGAGTACGTGCTGTCGGTGGTGCACGATCGCCGCGAGGTCGAGCTGGCCGAGCTGGGACGATCGATCCGCAAGCTCACCCATGATCTGCGCAACACCATGGTCTCCTCCCGACTGATGAGTGACCGGCTGCGTCGGCACCAGGACCCGCTGGTCAGGCAGAGTGCGGACCTGATTGCCAGATCGGTGGATCGTGCCGTCCGGATGTGCCAGCAGACGCTCGAGGTGGGCAGCGCGAAGGAAGGCAAGCCCAGGCGCGAGCGCTTCCTGCTGTCCGACCTGATGGCCGAGCTGAATGCCGGAATCGGGCCGGGCGAGGTGGCGCGGGTGGCGATGGAGTCCCCGAACGCGGAGGAAATCGAACTGGATGCGGACTTCGACCAGGTCTTCCGCATCCTGACGAACCTGATACGGAACGCGATCACTGCCGGCAGTCACCACATCCGGATCGTCGGCTCCCGCGAGGGCGACCGGACCGTGATCGACTGTGAGGATGACGGGCCCGGGTTGCCGGAGTCCGTGCAGGGATGCCTCTTCGCCGAGAAGGGCACCGGCCGTGGCACCGGGGGATCAGGTCTCGGCCTGGCCATTGCCTGGGAACTGGCGCGCAACCACGGCGGTGACCTGCGGCTGCTCCGCACGGGACCGACGGGCACCGTGTTCCGCCTGTGGCTGCCCGATGGGTCTGCGGTGCCGGAAGCCGCCGGGAACGTCGAGCCCTGAGCCTCGGCCGGATCGGTCCCTCCGGCCGCCGGGCGTCGTCCGGTCCGCGCCTTCCTGGCCTATGGGTTTTTACCAATGGTCGCCGCCACTGTTGGCGGGCATGCTTCCAGTGAGCCATGTTCACCGGGAGGCGCCGGATGGAAAATCCAGGCGAACACGAACGACACAGTATCCTGCAGGAAGTCGCCGCCAACTGCGACGATAATGTTCCGAACCTGTATCGGATGCTGGCGCGCAGCCAGGTTGCCCTGACGGCCTTCGTGCGCTTCGAGGACATCCTGGAACGCCATGGACGCCTCAGCCGGGACGAGCAGGCGGTCGTCGCCCTCGAAGTGGCGATGAGCAACCGGTGCAATTATTGCCGCGGTGTGATGTCACGCGAAGCGCGGGACGCTGGGGTGGCCGACGATACCGTGACCGCCGTGCTGCATGGCTTCGAGCCGATGGAGTCTCGTTACCGTTATCTGGTGGACGCGACGCGCCGCCTGATGTCCGACTCCGGTTACCTTGGACAGGCCGAGATCGCGCTGTTCGAGGAGCGGGGGATACCCTTCGACGAACTGCTGGAGATCATCTCGATCATCGCCGCCTTCACTCTGGCGACCTACGCCAACAACCTCTCGCGCACGCGCCTCGATCCCGAATACCGCTGAACCGAGGCGTCAGAGGCGGCGCCGAGGGGGCAGGCTGATGCGCGGCGCCCCTTCCCCAGCCGTTACTCCGGGCCTCCCTGCCCTTCGCCCTTCGGGCCCGCAAGCGGGGGAGGGGGATTCTGGTGCTTTGGGGAGAGGCTGGTGTATTCAGCGGGCGGGCATGCCGTACCAGCGGGCGACCGCGTGATCCAGCGAGGCCTTGCCCGGACCCCAGGTCATGAGTACCAGCAGCATCGCGGCCCACGGCAGGTGGTGGGTCGGCCACGCGTCGGGGACGGTGAGCTGGATGACGCCGGTCATGATCAGCAGTCCGAATGCGGCGAAGCGCGTTCCGAGGCCGATGATCAGCAGGATGGGCAGCACGATCTCGCCGATCGCGGCGAGGTGGGCACTGAGCACCGGCATCGGCATCGGGTAGGTCTCACCGAGGATATGCAGCTGGAAATCGTTCTCGAAGAGCCAGCGAGTGCCCGGTGACAACTCCAGGAATCCGTCCCACTTCTGCACGCCGGAACGCCAGAAGGGGATGGCCGCGGCAAACCGCAGCACCAGCAGTGTCAGCGAGGCCGGCAGGAACTGAAACAGGCCGACGAGGCCCTGTATTCCCTTCAGGAATCGTCCCGGGGCACGGGGGGATTCATCAGCGGCGGTGTTCATCGGTGTTCTCCTTCGGGATCGGGGTTATCGAATTCCGGTGATCGCGCCGCTGGCCAGCAGCGCCTGCAGGGTTCGGGTCAGGTCGAAGGCGGGTGTCAGCTCCGCGGATTGCCGCGCCGCGTCGGAGAGCGTCGCTTGTCCGGCGAGCGCGTGCAGGAAGCCGGCACCGCCTGCCGGCAGGTGCCAGACGCCGACCTCGTGGGCGGGCCGGCAGATCAGCGTGTCCTGGCCGCCGGACCGCAGGTCGACGGGCTTCACGGTCGCGTCGTGTCGGTTGGTGTGCCAGATCGACAGTGCAGGCCAGGGTGACGAGAGGGCCCCGGCGGAAGGGTGCAGCAGCATGCGGCGTCCGGCCAGCTCGTCAGCGGGGATCGTCGCGAGCTGCTCCGGTCCGAGCGGGTTGGCCTCGGCCGCGTGATAGGCCTGGTGCCATGCCCAGTCGATGCGCGCGACGTCCGCGAGGTAGGGCAGGCGCTGCGCGGGTTCGAAGGCGGCCACGAAGCCGGGGAAGGTTGCTCCATAGTGGATCAGGACCGGCGTCTCGGGCAGCGTGTCGCGCACGTAGACCTGGACCATCGCGCGAAGGAACTCCGTGCCGACCAGCCGCTGGATCGTCGGATAGTTCGCCGCGACCGCATCGACCAGGCTGGACCCGACGTTGTTGCGGTAGACGCCGAAACGGGCGGTCGGTACCTCCCCCGCGCGGCCCAGCAGGCCCGGAGGCAGCGCCGATTCCGGATCGTGCACGGCGGTGGCGAAATGACTCTGGGTATCATGCAGTCGCGGCATGGCGGCGATGCTCCGTGGTTCGGGCGTGCAGGATCCGTTGTGCGCGTGTCGCCTCCCGCATCAGTCCGTCCCATGCGGGAATGGAGGAATCCCACTCGACCAGCACCGGTAGCGGCCCGGCGACTTGCAGGGCCTGCTCCAGGAGTGCCCAGACGGGGTCGGCGACCGGGGCGTCGTGGGAATCGATCAGCAGGGGCTGGCCCAGGTCATCCTCGCGCCGGACGTGCCCGGCGACGTGGATCTCCTCGACAAGGCGCGTCGGAAAGCGGTCGAGGTATCCCGGCGGATCGAAACCGTGATTGGTGCCCGACACATACACGTTGTTCACATCGAGCAGCAGGCCACAGCCCGTACGCGTTGCCAGTTCCTCGAGGAACTGTGTCTCCGCGATCGAACTGTCCTCGAAGCGCAGGTAGGTTGCCGGGTTCTCCACCAGCATCCGGCGCCCCAGGGCATCCTGGACCTCGGCGACATGCCCGGCGACGTGGGCGAGGGTCTCCTCGTTGTACGGTAGCGGCAGGAGGTCGTTCATGAAGCCGCGGGTATGGGTCGACCAGGCGAGGTGTTCGGAGAACAGGGCGGGCTGGTACCGTCGCACCAGGGTGGCGAGGCGTTCGAGATGCGCGCGGTCCAGCCGCCCGGCGCCTCCGATCGAGAGCCCCACGCCGTGCAGGGACAGCGGATAGAGCTCGCGGATCGCCTCGAGGTAGCGATGCGGCGGACCGCCCGCGCCCATGTAGTTTTCCGGGTGGACCTCGAACCAGCCGATCGCGGGCCGATGCTCGAGGATGTGCTGGTAGTGCGCGGGCTTGAGCCCGACCCCGGCGGATGCCGGGATCGGGGCCACGGGCCGGTTGCGGACTGCCGCCGCGCAACCCCCTGCGTGCCCTGGCATTGAACTGCGCTCGCGCATGTCCGGCTCAGGAGCCGCCCGGGAGGTCACGGTCGAGTTCGCTCAGGCTGCCCGTACGGTCACCCGGAAGCTCCATCGATTCGCAGGTGCCCTCCGGAACGAGCGTCCAGGCGTTGCCCTGGTAGTCGATCGTGGACGAGCCCTGGCAGCTGGTGCCCGCGCCGGCCGCGCAATCGTTTTCGCCGGCCAGCGCGATGCCGTAGCAACGCTCCATGCTGGCGGAGGCGGTTGGTGCAAAGGTCGCGCCGGCCATGGCCAGGGCAACGGCGCCGGCGATACCGGCTGCAGAGAGGGCGGTGGTCTTCGTGTTGGACATGGTCATTCTCCAGTGCTTGGGTTGTCAGCGTTGGCGCAAGCGGTTGCGCCTCGGTCTCGTCCAGCGGGGGCATCCCGCGTTGGACTGACTCGAAGTTAAGCACCGGAGGGGACGGCTGACCCTACGTATCTTTGCTTAGGGGTTATCCGCGGACCGACGCCGATGTCCGCTTGCTGCGCGACGGCAGGCTTCGGGACTTCGTGGTAACCCGTATGTGCAGGCACTGCCGGCGGGACTAGCCTCAACGCCATGACGCGGGGTCCGGCAGGCGGCACCCCGGGAGAACCGCGGGTGAGCGCCTGCACGACCGGGCCGGAGGGATGGCATGTACGTGGGATTTCTCGTTTTTGGGGTCGTCGCCGTGCTGCTGCTTGCGGTGGGGTCGTGGCTCTGGCCGCCGGCACTCTGGGCAGCGGTGGTGATCGGTCCGCTGCTGGCCCTTGGCTTTCACGACCTTGTGCAGACGCGCCACTCGATCCGGCGCAACTTCCCGCTGCTTGGCCGCGGCCGCTGGATGATGGAGGCGGTGCGGCCGTTCATGCGCCAGTACTTCGTGGAGTCGGACACCGATGGTGCGCCGATCAACCGCATGTTCCGCAGCATCGTGTACCAGCGGGCCAAGGGCGAGCTGGAGACCGTGCCCTTCGGTACCCGGGTGAACGTCTATCGCGACGGCTATGAATGGATCGGGCACTCGGTAGCGGCGATCCGCGCCGCCGACGTGCTCGACCTGCGGGTCGATATCGGTGGGCCGCAATGCACCCAACCGTACCGGGCCAGCATCCTGAACATCTCGGCCATGAGCTTCGGTGCGCTGAGTCGCAATGCGGTCCTCGCGCTGAATCGGGGCGCGGCGATCGGCGGGTTCGCCCACAACACCGGCGAGGGCGGGCTGGCGCCCCATCATCTGGAGCACGGCGGTGATCTCGTCTGGCAGATCGGAACCGGCTACTTCGGCTGCCGGGACGCGCGCGGCCGGTTTTACCCGGAGGCCTTCGCGGAGAAGGCGACCCTTCCGGCGGTGCGCATGATCGAGATCAAGCTCTCGCAGGGTGCCAAGCCCGGACACGGCGGCATCCTGCCGGCGGAGAAGAACACTCCGGAGATCGCGGCGATACGGGGCGTGGAACCCGGCACCACGGTGGACTCGCCGCCGGTGCACAGTACCTTTGATTCGCCGGTCGGTCTGCTGGCGTTCGTGGCCCGGCTGCGGGAGCTGTCCGGCGGAAAGCCCGTCGGGTTCAAGCTGACGATCGGGCGCGAGAGCGAATTCATCGCGATCTGCAAGGCGATGGTGGCCACCGGCATCCTGCCGGACTTCATCACCGTCGACGGCGGGGAGGGTGGCACCGGCGCTGCGCCGCTGGAGTATGCGAACTCGGTGGGCATGCCGTTGCGCGAGGCGCTGGCCCTCGTCGATGACTGCCTGACCGGTTTCGAAGTGCGCGACTCCATCCGCGTGATCGCCTCCGGCAAGGTGCTCACGGGGTTCCACCTGGTGAAGAATCTCGCCCTCGGGGCCGATCTCTGCAACAGCGCCCGCGGCATGATGCTGGCGCTGGGCTGCGTGCATTCGCTGATCTGCAACACCAACCATTGCCCCTCCGGTGTCGCGACACAGGACCCGCGGCTCTACCGGGGCCTCGTCGTCACCGACAAGGCGCAGCGCGTTGCCCAGTTCCACCGAAAGACGGTGCACGCCACCGCCGAGCTGATCGCCTCCGCGGGCCTGTTCCACACCTCGGAACTGACCCGCACCCACATCTTCCGCCGCGTCGATCAGTTCCAGGTGAGGCGCTACGACCAGATCTTCCCCTACGTGATGGCCGGCGCGCTCCGCGACCCGGAAACCGCGCCGCCCGCGTTCGCGATGCATCTGGAGGAGGCCGATCCCGAACGTTTCATGCCGCGCTACTGCCTCACCAGGACAGACGATCCCTGCGCGGATCCGCACCGTCCGTGCACCACACGCGAATACGAGGGGATAAACCGCTTATGAAGGCATCGGATCTGTTCGTGAAGGCCCTGGAGTCCGAGGGTGTCGAGTACGTCTTCGGGATCCCGGGAGAGGAGAACCTGGACCTGCTGGAATCACTCCGGAAGTCGTCCATCCGTCTGGTCCTGACCCGGCACGAGCAGGCCGCCGGGTTCATGGCGGCCACCTACGGGCGTCTCACCGGCAGGACCGGCGTGTGCCTGTCAACGCTCGGGCCGGGCGCCACCAACCTGGTCACGGCCGCTGCCTACGCCCAGCTCGGTGCGATGCCGATGCTGATGATCACCGGCCAGAAACCGATCAAGGCGAGCAAGCAGGGCGAGTTCCAGATCCTGGACGTGGTCGACATGATGCACCCGATCACCAAGTACACGCGCCAGATCAGCAGCGGGGCCAACATTCCGGCGCGCGTGCGCGAGGCCTTCCGGCGCGCCGAGGACGAACGCCCCGGCGCGGTCCACCTCGAGCTGCCGGAGGATATCGCCCGGGAGGAGACCGATGCACGGGTGATCCCCCGCAGCCGCTTCGAGACCCCGCGCGCCAGCGACGGCTCGATCAGGGCCGCGGTGGAGATGATCGAGACGGCCCGCCATCCGCTGCTGCTGATCGGCGCCGGCGCCAACCGGCGGCAGACCTGCCGCGCGCTGCCCGCGTTCGTCGAGTCCACCGGGATTCCATTCTTCAGCACCCAGATGGGCAAGGGCGTGGTCGATGAACGCCACCCGCTGTTCCTCGGGAATGCCGCGCTGTCGGGCGATGACTTCCTGCACCGGGCGGTGGAATCCGCCGACCTGATCATCAACGTTGGCCACGACGTGGTGGAGAAGCCGCCGTTCATCATGGGTCAGCCGGAGAACGCGCCGCCGCACGTCGAAGAGGCGGCCCGCGCGGGAGAGGCGCGGGTGATCCACGTGAACTACGTGACCGCCTCGGTGGATGCGGTCTACCACCCGCACCAGGGCGTGATCGGTGACATCGCCGACAGCGTCGAGCGTCTGACCGCCGCCATCAGGCCACAGCCGCACTGGGATTTCGGCCGGTTCATGGAGGTGAAGGGCCATCTGGATGCGCATCTGCTCGAGGGCGCCGACGACGCCCGGTTCCCGGTGTATCCGCAGCGCCTGGTGGCCGACATCCGCGCGGTGCTGCCCGACGACGGTACCGTTACGCTGGACAACGGCATCTACAAGCTCTGGTTCGCCCGCAACTGCCGGGCCCGCCAGCCGAACACGGTGCTGCTCGACAACGCGCTCGCCTCGATGGGCGCGGGGCTGCCCTCGGCGATGGCGGCGAAGATGGTGCGTCCGGACCGGCCGGTGATCGCGGTCTGCGGCGACGGCGGCTTCATGATGAACTCGCAGGAGCTCGAGACCG
This sequence comes from Thioalkalivibrio sp., assembly GCA_007692435.1. Taxonomy (GTDB): domain Bacteria; phylum Pseudomonadota; class Gammaproteobacteria; order Ectothiorhodospirales; family Ectothiorhodospiraceae; genus Thioalkalivibrio. The sequence continues at coordinate 4,688 of RECA01000109.1, read as the reverse complement.
CGGTGCGCCTGGGACTCGACCTCGTGGTGGTGCTCCTGCGCGACGACGCCTACGGGATGATCCGCTGGAAGCAGTCGGCGATGGGCTTCGACGATTATGGCCTCGACTACGGGAATCCGGACTTCGTGCGCTATGCCGAGGCCTACGGGGCACGGGGACACCGGGTGGCGTCCGCGGAGGACCTGCGGCCGCTGCTCGAGTCCTGCCTGGCCACGCCGGGGGTGCATCTGATCGACGTACCGGTGGACTACAGCGAAAACGACCACATCCTGAACGAGGACATCAAGGCGCGCAGCCGGGCGATCTGACGCCGGTGCATGCCTAGTGGGCCACGCGGAAAGTTCGGTATCAGATCGCTTCGCCAGACACGCCGGCGCTGCGTTGGGCAGGTTTGAAATAGAGTGGCTATTCCGGCACTTGCCCGCCTTGCTCCGGCACTTCTGGCTGTGCTCCATAGTTACCGAACTTCCCGCATGGCCCACTGGAGGACCTGCCCATGACCGACTTTTTCCCTGCGCTGATGGCCGCCACGGCGGGCCCGACCGGCCCGAGCGGCCGGATGCCGGTCCTCGCGCCCTATGACCAGGCACCGATCGCCGAGGTGGAGACGGTCGGGGAGGCAGCGGTGGATGCCGCGCTCGCGGTGGCGCATCGGCTGTTCCGGGACCGGCGCGGCTGGCTGCCGGTGCATCGACGGATCGCGATCCTCGAACGGAGCGCCGCGATCCTCTCGGCGCAGGCCGAGTTCCTGGCGGTGGAGGCGGCGCGCGAGGGCGGGAAGCCGCTTCTTGATTCACGCGCCGAGGTCGCGCGCGCGATCGACAGTGTGCGTCTCTGTGTCGAGGCCCTGCGCACGGACGGCGGCGAGGTCGTTCCGATGGGCCTCAATCCGGCCTCGGCCGGCCGACAGGCCTTTACGCTGCCCGAGCCCGTCGGTGTGGTGGTGGCGGTCAGCGCCTTCAACCATCCGCTGAACCTGATCGCGCACCAGGTGGCCCCGGCCGTGGCGGCGGGCTGTCCCGTGATCGTGAAGCCGGCCGAGGCGACGCCGCTCTCCTGTTTCCGCTTCGTGCGCATCCTCCACGAGGCGGGTCTGCCGGAGCCCTGGTGCCAGGCGCTGGTGACACGGGATGTCGACGTGGCCACGCGGCTGGTGACCGATCCCCGGGTGGGCTTTCTGAGCTTCATCGGCAGTGCGAAGGTGGGCTGGAAGCTGCGTTCGCTGCTCGCGCCGGGGACCCGCTGCGCGCTGGAGCACGGGGGCGCGGCGCCGGTGATCGTGGCCGCGGACGCGGATCTCGACGACGCGGTCCCGAAGCTGCTGAAGGGCGGTTTCTATCACGCCGGGCAGGTGTGCGTGTCGGTGCAGCGGGTCTTCACGCATCGCGATCGGTTGGACGAACTCGGCGACCGACTCGCCGCCGGCGCCGAACGCCTGCGCATCGGCGATCCGACGCGCGAGGACGTCGACGTCGGGCCGCTGATTCGCGCAGCGGAGGTCGCCCGCGTCGACCAGTGGGTGCAGGAGGCGGTCGCAGGCGGCGCCCGGCTGCTGTCGGGAGGCGAGGCGCGATCGGCGACCACCTACGCCTGCACCGTGCTGCGCGAACCGCCGGCCGGGGCCCGCGTCAGCACCGACGAGGTCTTCGGCCCCGTGGTCGCGGTGTACGGCTACGACGATCTCGACGACGCCGTCACGCGCGCGAACAGCCTGCCCTGGGCCTTCCAGGCCGCGGTCTTCACGCGCGATCTCGACACCGCGCGCGCCACGGCCCACGCCCTGGATGCCTCCGCGGTGATGATCAACGACCACACCGCCTTCCGCGTCGACTGGATGCCCTTCGCCGGCCTGCGCGAGTCAGGCCTCGGCGTCGGCGGCATCCCCCATACCCTGCGCGACATGCAGATCCGCAAGCTGGTCGTCACCGCCTGACCGGGGATTCCGGGGGTCGGGCCAGTGCAACTCGCTGTTTTTGCGCGAATAAGGCGCCAATTGCGGGGGGCTTTTCAGGCCTTGGAGGGGCGTTTTGGGCGTGAGAATGCATGCTGCCACCTTGGCTGGATGGCCTGCGGTCTCTTGCGCTCCGTTCGCACTATGGAGTGCGGGAGCTTGCTCCCGCTTTCAGGCGCTTGAGTGTGCTTCCATGCGCTTGGGTCTGCTTCCGCGGCAGGAGGCGAGCCTCCTGAAGGGCAAAGCGGCGGCAAGCCGCCGCACTCCATAGGGTGCTTGCGCTTTTGCCTTTGGGGGTGGGCCCCGGGGCGTCAGGCGGTGATCTTGTCCACGCCTGTTGCGGAACCGACCAGCATGATGTCGGCGGGACGGCGCGCGAACAGGCCGTTGGTCACGACGCCGGCGATGTGGTCGAGTTCGCCTTCCAGTTCCACCGCATTCATGATGCGCAGCCCGTGGACGTCGAGGATGACGTTGCCGTTGTCCGTGCGGAAGCCTTCGCGCAGCACGGGGTTGCCGCCCTGTGCGGCGAGTGCGCGTGCGACGTGGCTGCGGGCCATCGGAATCACCTCCACCGGCATCGGGAAGGCGCCCAGGTAGTCGACCTGCTTGGTCTCGTCGATCACGCAGATGAAGGTCTCCGACGCGGCGGCGACGATCTTCTCGCGCGTGAGCGCGCCGCCGCCGCCCTTGGTCAGGTGCAGGTGGCTCGTGGCCTCGTCGGCGCCGTCCACGTAGATGGGAAGGGGTCCGGCGGCGTTGAGATCGAGCACCTCGATGCCGTGGCCGCGCAGCCGCTCGGCACTGGCCTCGCTGGAGGCGACCGCGCCGTCGATCCTGCCCTTCATCTTCGCCAGCGCGTCGATGAAGTGGTTGGCGGTGGAGCCCGTGCCGACACCGACGATCCAGCCGCTCTGCACGTATTCCAGGGCCGCTTCGGCGACGGCCTTCTTCAGTTCATCCTGAGTCATGTCTTTTCCCGGAGGTGATTGAAACCAATCGAGGATACCCAGCGCGAGGTCGGGTGTCCAAGCTGCCTGGCCGGCGGCCTGCCGCCGGGGGTTGCCGATGTCGGGGCGCGGCTGCGGCATGGTATCTTCCGCGCATGGCTTACCCCTACCTGGAAAAGATCCTGACCGCGTCGGTTTACGACGTGGCGCGGGAGACCCCGCTTGAAATCATGCCGACGCTGTCGCAGCGGATCGGCTCCTCGGTGTGGCTGAAGCGCGAGGACCTGCAGCCGGTGTTCTCGTTCAAGCTGCGCGGCGCCTACAACCGGATCGCGCAACTGACGGAGGCCGAACGGGCTCGTGGCGTGATCGCGGCCTCGGCCGGCAACCACGCGCAGGGGGTCGCGCTCGCGGCCTCGAAGCTGGGCATCAAGGCGGTGATCGTGATGCCGGTCACGACGCCGCGGATCAAGGTGGAGGCCGTGCGGCGGCTCGGGGGGCGCACCGTGCTCCACGGAGACTCCTTCGACGAGGCCTCGGCGCATGCGCAGATACTGCGGGAGAAACACGGCTACGTCTTCATCCATCCCTTCGACGACCCGGCGGTGATTGCCGGGCAGGGCACGGTCGCGATGGAGTTGCTGCGCCAGCACTCGGGCCCGCTGGACGCGGTCTTCGTCTGTGTCGGCGGCGGCGGCCTGTTGGCCGGAATGGCGACCTACATCAAGCGCCTGCGCCCCGAGATCCGGGTGATCGGCGTGGAGCCGGACGACGCGCCGTCGATGTACGAGGCGCTGCGCTGCAAGCGGCGCGTCGTGCTGGACCAGGTCGGCATCTTTGCCGACGGCGCGGCCGTGCGGCAGGTCGGCAAGGAGACGTTCCGGCTGGCACGCAAGTTTGTCGACGAGATCCTGCTCGTCGACACCGACGAGATCTGTGCCGCGATCAAGGATGTCTTCGACGACACGCGGGTGGTCGCGGAGCCCGCGGGCGCACTCGCGGTGGCGGGCCTGAAGAAGTACGTGCAGCGGGAAGGCATACAGGGCGGGCGCTTCGGTGCGGTGCTGAGCGGCGCCAACATGAACTTCGACCGGCTGCGGCACGTGGCGGAGCGCGCGGAGATCGGCGAGCGCCGGGAGGCCGTGTTCGCCGTCACCATTCCCGAACGGCCCGGCAGCTTCCGAAGGTTCTGCAAGGCGATCGGCAAGCGCGGCATCACCGAGTTCAACTACCGGTATTCGGACGACACGGACGCCCACGTCTTTGTCGGGCTGAAGGTGGAGGGCGGCGATGCCGAGAAGCAGGAAGTGCTGGAGCGGCTGAGGGCCGAGGGCTACCCGCTGCTCGACATGACGGACAACGAGGTCGCGAAGCTGCACCTGCGGCACATGGTGGGCGGGCACGCCAGTCATGTGGAGAACGAGAGCCTGTACCGCTTCGAGTTTCCGGAGCGGCCGGGGGCCTTGCTGCATTTCCTGACCCGCATGGGCGCGGACTGGAACATCAGCCTGTTCCACTACCGCAATCACGGTGCGGCCTACGGGCGGGTGCTGGTGGGGATGCAGGTGCCGGAGCAGGACAGCGCGCGCTTTCGTGCCTTTCTGAAGGAGATCGGATACCCGTGGTGGGAGGAGACGAACAACCCGGCGTATCCGTTGTTCCTGCGCTGAGGCGGTCTGGCGGGCGATGGTGTGCGTGGTGCCGGGCCTTGCCGCCGTGGGAGGCGAGCCTGCTCGGCGATTCGGGCGCCGGGGCATGTCGCCCAGGGGGCTGGCCTCCTACGGTGC
>RECA01000129.1 GCA_007692435.1 Thioalkalivibrio sp. | reverse complement strand
GCATCGCGATCTGGGGCATCACGATGCGGAAGGTTCAGGGTGACGCCGATGTCGCCGTTCATCAGGCCCAGGCCGTAGTCGTTCGCGGTCACCATCACCGGCCGCCCCGCGTACCAGACGCCGCGACCGGTGATGAGGCCCTCGGCGCGCAGGGCCGCCTCGACCCGCCGGTTCAGCTGTTCCACCCCCCAGGGGCCCTGGCGCACCGCACACAGCAGCTGGAAGCCGCGGTGGGCCTCGAGCACCCGGTCCGCCCAGGTGGAGACCGCGTCCGGGTCGGCATCGTCTCCAGGATCGTCCTCGACCATCCTGCGCAGGTAGTCCGCGTGACCGGCGGGCCGGGCGCCGTCCCCGGGGGTCCGGAAGCCATCGGCGCCGCCCTGCACCACGCAGCGCTCCAGGGCGCCTTCGCCGGCACCCTCGAGCTCCAGCATGGACAGGTCCGGCAGCACCCCGCCGCCGGACAGCACCGCACGCGCGGCCGGGGCGTCCCCGGCGTTCACGGCGCGCGCGAGGCGGCCGATCGAGCTGTCCTCGCCGAAGCGGTAGCTCCGTCGCAGCATCACGATGTGCTGGTCCAGCGGCTCGCCCCGGGCATCCAGCATCGACCCCGGGATGTCCTCCCCGCTGACACCTCGCAGCCATTCCCGGGTGGCGGCCGTGTAGTGACCGCCACCGGCCCGGGCGCAGATCTCGCCGAGCACCGCGCCCGCTTCCACCGAGGCCAACTGGTCGCGATCACCCAGCAGGACCAGGCGCGCGTGGTGCGGCAGGGCCTGGAAGACCGCAGTCATCAGCTCCAGATCGATCATCGAGGCCTCGTCCACCACCAGCACGTCCAGCGCGAGGGGGTTGCCCGCACGGTACCGGAAGTGCCGGGAGCCGGGCCGGCTTCCCAGCAGTCGATGCACGGTGCCGACGTCGGTGGGGATCGCTGCGCGGATCCGGGCGCCGACCCCGCTGTCGGGCAGCGACAGCCCGTGCATGGCGCCGGCCACCGAGGCCCCCAGGCGCGCGGCCGCCTTGCCGGTGGGTGCCGCCAGGCGGATGCGCAATGGGTGCGTCTCGCCCGCCTCCTTCTGCAACGCCTGCAGCAGCGCCAGCAGCCGAACCACCGTCGTGGTCTTGCCGGTGCCGGGACCGCCAGTGACCACCGTGAACCGGCCGCCCGCGGCCAGCGCGCAGGCGACCCGTTGCCAGTCGGTGCCGCCCTGCCCCGGGGGGCCGAAGAGGTGATCCAGCCAGGCCCTCAGGGAGGCCGTATCGACGCTTGCACGCAGCGTCCCGCTGCCGGCCAGCCGGTTCCTGACGGCCTCGCCGATGTACTGTTCGCATTCCCAGAACCGGCGCAGATACAGGCGGCCGCCGCTACACACCAGCGGCGTGTCGCCGGCTCCGGCCGACACCAGATCGGGGTGCGACAGCTGTTCCGCCCAGACGTTGGCGGTCAGGCCCCTCAGCAGGCCCGCGGGAAGCGGAACGGGACTGGAAATGTGACCGCCTGTGGCCCCCTCGGGCGGCAGCGAGAGGCTTCGGTCCGGGTCGGCCAGGGTTGCGTCGAGATCGAGGCACACGTGGCCTCGCCCGAGCTGATGACTCGCAAGCGCCGCCCCGAGCAGCAGCAGCGGCGGGGCCTGCGGGACCTGTTCGTGCAGGAAGGCGGCGAAGGCGTGGTCCAGTGCACGCAGCCAGCCGAGCCCGACCCAGGCATCGAGCAGTTCCAGCACCCGGGTGGCGGAGTCCAGGGCTTCGCTTCGCACCGCGGGGTTCACGGCAGGACCTCCGCTGCGCGATCGGGTGCGGCCCGGACCATCCGGTCGAGTTCCTCGATCAGCTCCGCCGGCGGCCGTTCGAAATGCAGCCCGCGTCCGGGCGAGTCCACGCCACGGAGAAACCAGGTGAGCGTGCCGCCGAGGTGCCGCTGGTATTCGTAACCGGGCAGACGGACCTTCAGCAGCCGGTGCAGTGCCAGGGTGTAGAGCACGTACTGCAGGTCGTAGCGGCTGTCGAGCACCCGTTCCCGCATCCTTGCGGCGGTGTAGTCGGCGGCCCCGGGGCCGAGCCAGTTGGACTTGTAGTCCAGCGTGTAATAGCGGCCCCCGTGTTCGAAGACCAGGTCGATGAATCCCTTCAGCATCCCGTTCAGGATCCGGGTCTCCATCTCCGGGCGCGGCGCTGCATCCAGCGTGGCGGCCCGGACCGCGCCGTCGATGCGCCGGGCGTCCACCCAGTGCGTCTCGAACCAGAATTCGAGCTCGGGCTGACAGGCCGCCAGCCGGGACAGCCGGAGCGGCTCGGCGGTGTCCGGCAGATCGAGCGGCTCGTCGAGCAGCCGCCCGAGCCACCCGGTGACCGGCTCCACCCAGTGCCCCCAGCCACGCCGGCGGCAACGCCGGGCCACCGTATCGCGCAGCCGCTCCGGGTCCGCGGACACGGCGGCAAACCCCTCCCGGGCCGCCCACTCCAGCAGTCCGTGCAGGAAGGTCCCGGGCTCCGGCCCGCGTGGAAAGCGGTGCAGGCCGGATGTGCCGCGTGGTTCCATGCCAGCGCCCTCCGTCCGGGCCTCGTCCATCGCCTCGTCCAGGGCCTCGTCCATGGCCTCGGCGAAGCGCTCCTCGAGCGCGGTGTCCGGGACCGCCATCGCGGTGATCCCGTGCTCCGGCGGCCCCTCCGCGCGCAGTGCGCTGTAGCTCGCGATCCACCAGTGCTCCCGGACTGCGCGCAGGGCCTCGCGGGCCGGCCCCGGCGGGGCCGCCCCTGCCGGCGGACGGTAAGCGGCCTCCGCCGGCTCCGGGGCGGCAACCACCGCGATGCCCGGTGCCGCGCCGGCGAGCGCGAGCAGTGCCGGCCGCAGCTGTCCACACGGGATCTCCGTGCCGCCGGCCAGCAGGTACCCGAAGGCGCTGCGGTGGAGTTCATTGCCTCGGCCCCCGCCCCGGCGTACCGGCGCGATCCCCAGCCAGCACTGGTGCCGGGCGCGGGTCACGGCGACGTAGAGCAGACGCAGGTCCTCGGCCAGGCGCCCGCGATCGGCTTCGGCGACATCGGCGTCGTCCGGGTGCCAGCGGACCCGCGGGCGACCCGCCGCATCGTGCCAGACCAGCGGCGGACGCTTGCCGTCCTCCGGGCGGTAGCCGCAGATGAACGGCAGAAAGACCAGCGGGTACTGCAGGCCCTTGGCCTTGTGGATGGTCACCACCTGCACCAGCCCCTCGTCGCTCTCCAGGCGCAGGATCTGCTCTTCGGCGGCATCGCCTTCACCCTGCAGGTGCTCGGCCAGGTGCCGGATCAGTGCCTGCTCCCCGTCCAGCTCGCCCGATGCCGCCTGCAGCAGTTCACTCAGGTGCAGCAGGTTGGTCAGTGCGCGTTCCCCGTCGCCGCGGTGAAACAGCGCCGCGGGCAGCCCGAACTCGTGCAGCATCCGCCGCAGCATCGGCAGCACCCCCTGCTCGCGCCAGACGCGCCGGTATTCCCGGAACTGCAGCACCCGCGCCTCCCAGTGCGGCTCGTCGCGATTCAGCCGATCCAGTTCCTCCAGCCCGAGATCCAGTGTGGCGGTGGCGAGCGCCGCACGCAGCAGCCGATCCGATTCCGGCTCCGCGCAGGCGCGCAGCCAGCGCAGCACGTCGGCCGCTTCCGGGGTGGCGAACACGGACTCGCGGTCCGACATGAAGACGCTGCGCACGCCGCGCCGGCGCAGCGCGCCGCGGATCACCGCGGCCTCCTTGCGCGTGCGCACCAGCACCGCCAGGTCCGCCGCCTGCAACGGGCGGAACCCCTGCGGACCGTCGAAGCCGGTTCCGCCGTCGCGGCCCGAATTCAGCAGTGACACCATCTCGCTCGCGCAGCGTTCGGCCATGGTCTCGACGTAGGCTCCGGTGGCGACGGGCGCGGCATCGTCGAGCTGCGCCAGCACCAGCGCGGGCGGGTCCGCCGCATCCACCCGCAGACGTTCCGGCTGACCGGCGGCCTGCACCTCTTCAAAGGGCACCGGGTCGCCGCCGTCGGCTCCGCGGAACAGGAAGGCTCCGCCGGCGTGTCCTTCGGCAAAACCGAAGAGGCGGTTGCAGGCCTCCACGAAGGCCTGCGAGGCACGGTAGTTGACCTGCAGCGTGTGATGACGGCCGGCCGTGTCGCGCCGGGCCCTGAGGTAGCTGTGGATGTCGGCACCGCGAAAGGCGTAGATGGACTGCTTCGGGTCGCCGATCAGGAAGATGCCCTGCTCCGGACGATCCTCGCCGACGCGGTAGATCCGCTCGAAGATCCGGTACTGTACCGGGTCGGTGTCCTGGAACTCGTCGATCATCGCGACCGGGAACTGGGCCCGGATGGTCTCCGCGAGCCGGGCGCCCCCGGGCCCGCGCAGCGCCGCGTCCAGCGCATTCAGCAGGTCGTCGAAGCCAAGCTGCGCGCGCCGCCGCTGCTCCGCCTCCAGCCGGTGCCGCACCCAGGCGGCGGCGTGCCGCAGCACCGCCTCCGGGGTGTCGTCGGATGCGTCCGCGTAGCCGTCCAGCAGCTGGAAGGCCGGGTGGAGCCTATCGGGAAGCGAACGGCCCCGCTTCAGGCGCGCCTGCATGCCCTCGCGGCTGAACCGGCGCGCCAGCTCCTTCTTCGGATCTCCCGGCAGCGCGAGCACGGGATCGCAGGCCCACGCGCGCATGTCCTCGAGACGGGCATCCGGGTCCCGGTACTGGTTGCCGTTCAGTTCCGGCAGCGCCGCGCGAAGGCTGTCCGCGACCGCGTCGAAGTCATCCCGCCACGGCCCCTTGAGCCGCTCGAGCCGGTCCAGGCGCCGGTCCAGATGGTCGTTCAGCTCCCCGAGCGGGGCCGGGCGCGGGGGCTCGCCCCCCAGAAGCGGCCGGATCCGGCTCTCGAGCATGTCGGGATCGCGGCCCAGAACCGAGCGCAGCAGCGCCAGACGGGCACCCTGCTGCGGATAGACCATGCAGCGCCAGTAGTCGCGAACCGCCTCGTTTCGCAGCTCGGAGAGATCGGGCTCGACCTGCTGTTCGAACAGGCTGCCGCTGTCAAAGGCGTGCTCGCGCAGCATCCGGAAGCACCAGCCGTGAATGGTGGAGACCGCGGCCTCGTCCATCCACTCCGCGGCCAGTTCCAGTTGCCGCGCACAGGCCGCCCGGTCCCCGGGATCGGGATAGGCATCCAGCAGCCCCCGCAGCATGGCATCCGGGTCACCGGCCCCATCGCCCCGGAAGTGGCGGGCGGCATCCAGCAGGCGCGCGTGAATGCGCCCCCGCAGTTCCCGTGTCGCCGCTTCGGTGAAGGTGACCACGAGGATCTGCGGCGGCAGCAGCGGCTCCCGGAAGGCCTGTTCGCCGCCGTGACCCAGCACCAGGCGCAGGTACAGCGCGGCGATGGTCCACGTCTTGCCGGTGCCGGCGCTCGCCTCGATCAGCCGGCTGCCGTACAGCGGAAGGGTCGCGGGATCCGCGAGCGTCTGTGCGTGGCCTGCACGCCCGTTCATGCCCCGGCCTCCCTGACCACCTCGAACAGCGGCCGGTACAGGATATCGGTCCAGTGCCGGAAGCCGGGATCCTGCAGCAGGGACTCGGGATCGGGGTACATCCGGCGGTGGTAGGGGCTGCGCTGCAGGTCCCCTGCCTGGTGCTCGCTGCCCGCGTAGGCCCTGACCGCATCCGCGTGGGGGTCCCGGCCCTCCGCCTCCGCCTGCAGCCAGGCGAACGCGGCCTGCAGGGCCACCGGTGCGGGCCGGCACTGCCCATCAAGCCAGCCCCGTATCAGTTCACGCAGGATCGCCTCGCAGCGTTCCTCCGGCATCGGCGGGAGGCGCAGCGCCCCATCGGTACCGACGACCCGCGTGGCGAGATTCAGCCCGCAGGCATTCGCCATCAGGTGCAACACCCAGGGATACACGAGCACGTCGTGACGCGGCACGGCCTTGCGGCCCGAGGTCACGTTACCGGGACGCGGCAGCAGCAGGCACCGCCCACCCTTCCCGTCGCCGCGCAGTCCGGCCAGTTCGCCCTCGATCGCGATCCCCTGGTGTTCGAAATGCAGAAGCTCGTTCCCGTCGAGGGGCAGCGGGTATTCGGCAGCCAGCAGGCGATAGCGCTCCAGCAGCTCCGCGACCTCGGTACGCAGCCCGTCGGCCTCGGCAGCGCCCACGGCGGCAAGCGGCAGGCGCCCGGCCCGCTGCAGGCCCGCCAGCGCCGCGTCCGTCCGCAGCGGCCAGCCGGCCGGGTCCCCGGCGGGCTCCAGTGCCGCGGCGACCAGCGCCTCGCGCAGTTGCCACTGTTCGAGTCCGTCCAGCGCGAAGGGCTCCTGGTCCATCGGCGCCGGCACATCCTCGTCGAAGTGCACGCCAAGGCGACGGTTGAAGAAGGACTGCACCGGGTTCCTGAGGAAGCCGCCGAGGTCCTCCGGCCGGAGCGGGCCCTCGGGCTCGCGTTCGGGCAGCGGCCCGGCCAGGCGCTCATCGGGCGGCGGTGCGTGATGGTACCCGGCCCATTCACGCGCAAAGGTGAACAGCGGCCCCTTCCCATCCGCGGGGAAGTTGTCCCGGCTGAAGGGCTGCAGCGGGTGCAGCACGGTCAGCGCGTGCAGCAGCGCCTCGCCATCAGCGCCCTCGAGTTGCCAGCCGGAGGCGATGTGGTCGCGCAACTGGTTGACCAGCACCGACGGCGGCCGCTCGGCGTTGTCGCGCACGCTGCGCCCCACCCAGCTGACGTAGAGCTGCTCGCGGGCCGACAGCAGGGCCTCCAGGAACAGGTAGCGATCGTCCTCGCGCCGGGAGCGGTCGCCCGGGCGGTAGTCGCGGGCCATCAGGTCGAAGTCCATCGCGATCGGCGCACGCGGATAGTCGCCGTCGTTCATCCCGAGCAGGCAGACGACCCGAAACGGGATCGCGCGCATCGGCAACAGGGTGCAGAAGTTGACCGCGCCTCCCAGGAAGCGCTGCGTGAGTGCCGGCTGATCGACGGCCTCCAGCCAGCTCTCGCGCACCACCGTCAGCGGCAGGGGCTCCTCGAGCCGCGCAGCGGCACAGTCGGTCTCCCAGTCCTCGAGGGCCTCGTGGAGCTGGTTCAGCAGCCACTGCTCGCGTTCCTCGTCGGCGGCGAACAGGGCGTCCAGCAGACCCCGCAGCCGCGTCACCCACTCGGCGGGTGCTGCCGGCGCCCGCAGCCGCTCCCACCAGTGGTCCAGCGTATCGAGCAGCCTGGCGAGCTGTCCGGCGAGGGCGGCGTCCAGCCCGCCGATCTCGTCGAAGGGCTCGATGCCGGCCCACGGCGCCGGCCGCCTACCGGGACCGGCCACCGCGTATCCGAGCAGCATCCGCCGCAGTCCGAAACGCCAGGTGTTCTGCTCGAGGCCCTCCGGAAGGCCGAGGCTCGCGCGCTGCCCGGCGTGCAGTCCCCACCGGATCCCCGAGCCCTCGATCCAGGCATGCAGCTGGTGCAGGCGCCCGCCCTCGATGCCGAACCGGCGCCTAACCGCGGGTACCTCCAGCAGGTCGAGCAGGTCGCTGACCGCGAAGCGGGATTCCGGGAGGTGGAGCAGGCCCTCCAGCGCGGCCAGCAGGGGCTCCTGCCGGCGCCGGCTCCGGTCGGACAGGGTAAAGGGGATGAAGCGCGGATCGGCGGGGTCGAGCTGCCCGAACACCGCCTGCACGTGCGGCGCGTAGGCCTCGACATCCGGCACCATCACGATCACGTCACGCGGACGCAGCCCGGAATCCCGCTGGAAGCGCTCCAGCAGTTCGTCGTGCAGCACCTCCACCTCCCGCTGCGGGCTGTGGGCCACGTGGAAGCGCAGGGAGGGGTCCCCCGCCACGGTCACCGGGGGCCAGCGCTCCCGGGTCTCGTGGAGCGGGCGCAGTGCGCGGATGTCATCCTGGATCTGGCCCAGCAGGCTGCCGTCCGGCTGGGCCTCGAAGAGGTCGATCCGCTGCCACGGGAGCGCTTCCAGCAGCGCCCGGTAGCGCTCCGGATCGTCGTGCTCGTCCAGCAGCCGGATGTAGTCCCGGCCCTGCTTGCCCCAGGCCGCGAGCAGCGGATTCGCGTGCTGGTGCCGCTCGGGGTCGGTGAGCTCCGCGGGCATGCCGGGCCGCGGTGCCTGGCGACGGCGCGCGGCCCGCAGCAGATCCCGGTCGGCAACGATGTCGGCCCAGAAGTACTCGCAGGGATTGTGGACGCACAGCAGCACCTGGCACAGGCGCGCGAGCCCCTCCAGCGCCTCGAGGCTCTGGGACGGCAGCGACGAGATGCCGAAGACCACGATGCGGCGCGGCAGGCCCGCCGGCCGCCGGTCCAGGCTCCGGACCCGTTCCATGAACCGGCGGTGCACCGCGGCACGGCTCTGCTCCCGCTGCTCCGGGTCCATGTCGGCGCGGATCGCGCGCCACAGCGACGCCTGCCAGGCCTGACCCGCATCCAGGGCCGCAATCGCACCGCGTGCATCGCGCAACTGGTCGCGCCCCGCGGCCCAGTCGGCCAGCCAGTCCGCGCGGTAGACCTGATACTGGTCGAAGAGATCGGCCAGCTGCCGCGCCAGCTGCCAGCGCTTGCGCAGGTCCTCGTCCCCGCCCAGGAAGCGCTCCAGCGGGGCGAATTCATCCTGATCCAGCGATTCGGGAAGCAGGCGCATCAGGCGCCAGGTCAGCGGGGCCTTGGCAAAGGGCGAATCGGCCGGCACCGCATCGGGTCCGAGCACCGCCCGGTAGGCGGCCCAGAGAAAGCGCGCGGGGAGCTCCACCTCCAGCGCGGCGGCGATGCCGCAGCCACCGTCCTCCGCTTCCGGGTCCCGGGCGAGCGCCAGCTTCAACCACTGCGCGATGCCGTTGCTCTGGACCAGGATGGTCTCGTTCTCGAGCGGATCGAGGGGATGGCGGCGCATCCACTCGATGGCCAGCGCACGCAGATCCTGCATGCGGTTTCCGTGCACGACCATGAAACCGGGTTGCAGGACCTGCTCTGCCACCATCACCGACCCTCTCCGGACCACGCCGGAACGATACCAGACCGGGCGCTGGAACCGGGCACGGAGCTGCACACATCATGCAACCGGTGACGGCCTCAGGGCGTGGCTGTAGCCAGGATCACGCCATCATGCGCCGCCGGGCGAGCACAAGGTCGGCGGGTGGGCAGGGGAATGACGGGTGCCGTGCCGATCGTCGGCCGGCGATACAGGGTGTTGCCGGACGTCAGTTGCCGGCAGCCCGGGGCTGACGGCGCTGGGGGCGCGCCGCACCCTTGCGACCCCTCGGGCCACGACCCCCGGGACGGCCTTCTCCGGAAGGCGCGGAGCCACCGTTGGGGCGATTGCGCTTTTCCGGTTCGCCGAGCTGATTCACCGAGGCCAGCGAAATCTCCAGCTCGATGAGTTCGTCCCATTCCTCTTCACTGCGCTTGCTGTCCGGGATCGCCAGCAGTTCCTGCAGACGGCGCCGCGGCGAGACTGCTTGAGGGTCGTTCATCAGGGGCTTTTCTCCTTCCTTTTCACAGAAATGCACGGTTGATCGCACGCAAAAATGCGGAAACCGTTCGGCATCGCGCTGGACCACTCCCGGGAAGACCCTGAACCGTTCAAGCCCCCAAGGCTTCGGACGGTCCCGCATGGGCGGCTTGCAAACGTGCCCGACATACCAGCACATTGGCGAATCTCAAGACATTTGCCCAGGAGGCGGAGCCCGGTTCTGGAAACCGGCGGGCATCGAATCGCCCTGAATGTGCGCCACGATCAACGCGGCTATTTCTTGCTCCCAGCACATATTGTAGCCCGGAAGAAGCGCGAAGCCCATAACCCCTTCCCGGGGGGATGGTAGCGCTGCTTCTCCAGCTGTTTGCACGCACTGCGGCGAAATCCGTCTGGTCGAGGTTGCAGTCGGTGACGGTAGCCCTTAGGGCCGGGCAAAGCCGGCCGACCCATCGCCCGCACCGCTCTGTCCAGACCCCAGTAGCGTATCCCCGACACGTGCCCGAAAACCTACGGAGAAATCCAGCCCTTCACGATCTCGATCGATTTGGACCTGTTCGAACAGGGATAGCGTAGGGAAGGCCCCGCAGGCCTCGCCGGCGTCGCAGATGAAGCCATCGTTGTTCATGTCGGTGCCGGCGACAATGTGGTACTCGCCAGCCGCCACATCATCGAAGCGATAGTTGTAAACACCGTTCTCCGGATCCACACCCCTTGCCGCAACGGCCTCTCCATCGGCATCCACGAGCACCACGTAGATGCGTCCCACCGTGTCCAGAGCGAGTTCCGGTGCCGCCACCCGCAGCAGCACGGGGATGACCAGATCTTCGAGCGACTCTGTCTGTACCGTAATACTCCCCTCGTAGCTGCCGTCCGGAAGACCGTCGCGATCGACCATCACGGTGTAGGACCCCAGTCCGTCGGCACCCACCGACTTCGGGTTGACCTGCATCCAATCGGTTTGACCGGGCGTATTCGCTTGTACCTCGGTTACCCGGAGCGAGCCGCCACCGACATTGCGCAACGAAAACTCGAGGAGGTCTTCGGTCAGCCCGAACTCGAGGCGCCCCGGCCTTGCTGTGAGGACGGGATCAAGGTCGGAGTCACCATCGGTCACGGCCATCAATGTCCTGAGCGCGTTGATCTGTCCCCAGCCCGTCTCCGGGTCCCAGCCCTCCGGACCCAGATCGTCGGTGAGAAGCCCTGCGACCAGCACCTGCTCAAACCGCTCCGGCGTCAGTTCGGGATGGACCGAACGCGCCAGTGCCACCACCCCGGAGGCAACCGCGGTCGCCATCGACGTCCCCTGGTAAAAGGCGTAGGCCGACTTCCGGGAGCCGCTCGTATCGTCGACCAGCGTGCTGAGCAGGCCGTCCGGGTAACCATCCCCGGTACGATCCACCCGCATGTCCCCACCCGGGGCCACAAAGGCCAGTTGGTTCCCGAAGCTGCTGTAGGAGGCTCGATCGTTCACCGCATCGGTGGCGCCGACCGCGAACACCGCATCGTAGGCCGCCGGAAAGGTGACCGAACCAGCACTGTTCCCGGATGCGGCAAGGACGAAGATCCCTTCGTCACGGATACCCTGATACAGATCAGCCTGCGCCTGCGAGAAGGAACCGCCCCCCAGGCTCAGGTTGATCACGTCCGCAGGCCGCTCGGGAACGGTTTCCGAGTCGTTCGGAAGCCCTGCTGCGTAGCGGATGCCCTGAAGGGTGTCGTACAGGGTACCGCCGCCTTCCCCGAGGGTCCGGACCGGCAGGATCCGCGCGCCCCAGGACACTCCGGCAATACCGGTTGCATTGTCGGTCGCAGCCGCAGCAATACCCGCGACATGCGTGCCGTGCCATGAGCTCGCGCCGAGCATTGGCGAATCTCCGGGGTCGTCGCCGGTAGGCTCCATCTGGATGAAGTCGTAGCCGGGAAGCAACTGGCCCCGGAGGTCCTCGTGCTCCAGGAACACCCCGGTGTCGATCACCGCCACCACGACCTCCGAATCCGGGGGTTCACCAGTGCCGATGTCCCAGGCAAGGGGCAGATCGATGTTGCGGTGGAACCATTGCAGACCCTGAAACGGGTCATCGGGCAGACGCGTCGGCCGCACGATATGGTTAAGCGAAACGGCCTCTACATCAGGCATTTCACCCAGCGTTTTCATGGCCCGCAGGGTCTCGTATCGCGCCTGATCTTCGGGATCGGCCCAGCGAAGCCTCTGCCGTACCGGAGACCACCCTGACAGGGCCTCCATGGCCTGCCCGGCCCGATCCCCCGAAACTCGCCACAGTTGCTCCCGCGCCGGATGCCCGGCCGCGATCCGCAAGCCCATCCCGCGTGCGGTATCAGCCATGCTAATTCCACGGTCGCGCGGATGACGCACGATCAGGTCGCCGGAAACGAAGTCGTCGGAGACCCGGGGCGCGCGCCGGGACTCCAACGCGAGGGAGTGTGTGGCATCCAGACGCAAGGCGTAGTTGGACATCCCGGAATCAGCGCGGACGGCCACGATGTAGGTTCCGGCAGCGTCGGGCGCCAGACTCAGCGGCGCAGAGTTTCCGACCGTCGCATCCTGGGCTTCACCGTCTTCGTCGAACAGGTACAGGCCGAGATCGACCCCTGGAGACTCCGGAAAATCCAGCACGATCTTCTGACCTTCCTGAAGATCCACGCGAAACATATCGTACTTGTCCCCGTCAGGGCCGAAGCGGGTATCGGTTCCGGGCGCGGCAACAAAACCCCCGATCAGTGCCGGCGCGAGGACCGGTTGCGCCTCTTCCGGGGTGTTGTTGGGGATCAGGGGCGTGTCCGGATCGTTTGTGTCGGTGTCGACCCTGTTCAGCGCATCCGGCACGATCACGCCTGATACCCGGTAAAGATCCCGGGGATCGTCACCATTGCCGCCCCCGCAGGCGGCCAGCAGCAGTGCGAGGACCAACGACGTGATCGCCTTTGCGACTATCCTCGCGTTCAATGGTCACCCCTTCTGATCAACCCAGTCACCTGGCCCTGTGCCGCGCCATGCATTGCCACCAAGTGGCAGGTTCGACATCCCCCTGCCGCCGAATTGCCGGAGAACTCAGCGGCGACCCGGAGCTTGGTACCCGTAATCGGCGCGGCGGCAATATCCTTGAAAATAGGACATCACGCTTGCCCAAGGTTTCCCCGAACACTTATGTTGCCGTGGATGAGCGATCCCTTCCCGCCGCCGCCGCCGCCGTCAAAGCACACCCCGGGCCGGCTGATCCCCGCACTCCTGTGGCCCCTTGCCGCAGTGGGCGCCCTGTGGC
>RECA01000052.1 GCA_007692435.1 Thioalkalivibrio sp. | reverse complement strand
CCCGGCCCCCGTGGGAGGCGAGCCCTCTCGGCGATTCCGGCGCCGGGGCATGTCGCCCAGGGGGCTGGCCTCCTACGGTGCTCGCCCCGGCCCCCGTGGGAGGCGAGCCCTCTCGGCGACCGGGCGCCGGGGAAGGTCGCCCAGGGGGCTGGCCTCCTACGGGGGTGGGGCGCCTTGACCCGAGGCGAAGCGGGACTCGAGGAGGCCGAAGACCGCGCGCAGGGCCATGGCCTCGCCGCCCTTGGGGCGGCCGGGGCGGTTGCGGCTGTTCCACGCCATCAGGTCGAAGTGCAGCCACGGCACGCCGTCCGGCGCGAACTCCTTCAGGAACAGCGCCGCGGTGATCGCCCCCGCGAAGCCGCCTGAGCTGGAGTTCACCGTGTCCGCGACATCGCTCTTCAGCATGTGCCGATAGCCCTCGTGCAGCGGCAGCCCCCAGACCGGGTCGTCCCACGCCTGGGCCGGGCCGTCCAGTCCCCGGGCAAGGCCCGGGTCCGTGCTGAAGAAGGCCGAAATCTCGGTCCCCACCGCCACGCGCGCGGCCCCGGTCAGGGTCGCGAAATCGATGACCAGATCGGGATCGATCTCCCCCGCCCGCACGAGCAGATCCGCCAGCAGCAGACGCCCCTCCGCATCCGTGTTGTCGATCTCGACGGTCTTGCCGTTGCGCGCGGTCAGGACGTCCCCCGGACGGAAAGACCTGGAGCCCACCGCGTTCTCCACTGCACCCAGCAGCACCGTCAGCCGCACCGGCAGGCCCAGCTCCATGATCAGCCGGCCCAGCCCGAGGGCGATCGCGGCACCACCCATGTCCTTCTTCATCAGGCGCATGCCGTTGCCTGGTTTCAGGTTCAGACCGCCGGAGTCGAAACACACCCCCTTGCCGACCAGAACCACGTGCGGCTGCCCGGCCCCGCCCCAGCTCAGTTCGATCACCCTCGGCGGGTGCACGCTCGCGACGCCCACTGCGTGGATACAGGGGTAGCCGTCGGCAATCGCGCTGGACTGATCCACCGTCTCGATTCCCGCGCCGAACTCGGCGGCAATCTCCGCCGCCGCCCCGGCCAGGTCCTCCGGCATCAGATCCCGCGGCGGCGTATTGATCAGGTCGCGGACCAGGCCGTGCGCCGCGACCATCGCCTCGACCCGCCCGGCGTCCACCCCCTCGGGCCAGACCAGCCGGGGAAGCTCCCGTTCGGCCTTGCGGTAGCGTTCGTAGCGGTAACACCCCAGGCCCCAGCCCACCGCCGCCACGAGCCTCGCCTCGGCGTCCAGCAGTCCGTCATCCAGCCGGTAGGTCCCGCCCTCGAGCCGCTGTGCGGCCTGCGCCAGCATCCAGATCGGTTGCGTGGCATCGTAGCCCACGAGCACGCCCTCGGTTTGCCCCTCGGAGGATGGCACCCGCAGCAGGGTGCCCGCCCGCCCCTTGAAGTCGCGTTGCCCCGCCCAGTTGCGCCATCGTTCCGGCCGCGCGGCCAGGATTTCCGGCAGGGATTCGGTCGTAACCGGGACCAGGGACACGGCGGCATCGGCTGAGGCAACGAAATGGGATTCCACGGGAACTCCTGAACGGTCGGGATTGTACGGGGTCATTTGTGCGTCATGTTCACGCCCGGACGGCACGGCCATGATACCGTCTCGTGCCCCGCGCGAACCAAGCCACGGAATAGCATCAAGGACCCCCATGAGTAACGTCGCCCTGGAGATCCGCGCCCTGCGCAAGAGCTACAGCAACGGCTTCGAGGCCCTGAAGGGCATCGACCTGACGGTCGCCGAGGGCAGCTTCTTCGCACTGCTCGGACCCAACGGTGCGGGAAAGTCCACCATCATCGGGATCGTGACCTCGCTGGTCAGCAAGACCTCGGGCACGGTGCGGGTCTTCGGCCACGACCTGGGCCGGGAGGTGCAGGAGGTGAAGCGGAACATCGGGCTGGTCCCGCAGGAGTTCAACTTCAACAACTTCGAGCCGGTGGCCGAGGTGGTGGTGAATCAGGCCGGCTACTACGGAATACCGCGCCCGGAGGCCTGGAAACGCGCACGGCGCTACCTCGGCGAACTCGGGTTGTGGGACAAGCGCAAGGACATGGCGCGCACCCTGTCCGGCGGCATGAAGCGCCGGCTGATGATCGCACGCGCCCTCGTGCACGAACCCCGGCTGCTGATTCTCGACGAGCCCACCGCCGGGGTCGACATCGAGTTGCGGCGGTCCATGTGGGAATTCCTGCAGGACATCAACTGCGACGGGCGCAGCATCATTCTCACCACCCACTACCTCGAAGAGGCCGAACGGCTGTGCCGCAACATCGCGATCATCGATCACGGCCGGATCGTGGAAAACACGACCATGCGGAGCCTGCTGGCGAAGCTGGACACCGAGACCGTCGTGCTTGAGTTGCGGGCGGGGGCGCAGCAGCTTCCCGCGCACGACAGCATACGGCTCCGGCATATCGATGAACTGACGCTGGAGGCGGACATCAACCGAGGAGAAGACCTGAACAATCTCTTCCAACTCCTGGACGGGGCGGGGATCCGTGTACAGAGCATGCGCAACAAGACCAACCGCCTGGAAGAACTCTTCATCCGAATGACCCAAGCCGCGGAGTCCGGGGGTCTCAGCGCCCGGGGCGCATCGTGAACCCGCTGCACCTGCAGGAAAACTGGACCGCCCTGCGCACCATCGTCACCAAGGAGGTGCTGCGCTTCGCCCGCATCTGGGTACAGACCCTGCTGCCGCCAATGGTCACCATGGCCCTGTACTTCATCATCTTTGGCGGCCTGATCGGATCCCGCATCGGCGAAATGGACGGCATCCGGTACATGGACTTCATCGTGCCCGGGCTGATCATGCTGGCGGTGATCACCAACAGCTATTCGAACGTGGTCTCGTCGTTCTTCAGCTCCAAGTTCCAGCGCCATATCGAGGAACTCCTGGTATCACCCGTCCCGAACAGCCTGATCATCCTCGGTTTCGTGGGCGGCGGCGTTGCGCGGGGTCTCGCGGTTGGCGTCGGCGTGACCCTGGTCTCGCTGTTCTTCAGCCCGTTCAGCCTGCACAGCCTCCCGGTGACCCTGTCCGTGGTGGTCATGACCTCGGTCGTCTTCGCCCTTGCCGGCCTGATCAACGGGGTCTTCGCGCGGACCTTCGACGACATCTCCATCGTGCCCACCTTCGTGCTGACGCCCCTCACCTATCTCGGGGGCGTCTTCTATTCGGTCTCGCTGCTGCCGGACTTCTGGCAGGGCGTGTCGCAACTGAACCCGATCCTGTACATGGTGAATGCCTTCCGCTACGGTCTGCTCGGCACCACCGATCTGCCACTGGGGCTGTCCTACGCGATCATTATCGCCTTCATCGTCGGGCTTTATCTCGTCGCGCTGATCCTGCTCAACCGGGGGGTCGGCGTGCGCAGCTGAACCGCCGGATCCCCTCGAGTCGCCGCAGGTCGATTTTTCTTTCACGATGTTTGATGGTATACAAGGCCAGCCCCAAGCCCGCGAAGAACCATGCCGGTACCCCGCATACTGTTCTCCCTGCTTGTCTTCGGCAGCCTCGGCGTCGCCGCCATCACTGTCTCGAGCCTCCTCCCCGCGCGTCCGGCTCCGGCCGCGGAGTCGCCCGCCAGTGCACCCGCCACATTGGCCGGGGCGGCGCACGATCAGTTGCTGCACTTCCGAGACTGCTTCCAGAAAGCGCCACTTTGTGCTGATTTAAAGCCATTTGAGGCGGCGCCCTCAGACCTTCAGCAGGGGGAGCTCGAAGTCGATGGGCAGGCACTGCTGAAGGATCCGGGGCCCGACCGCATGCCGCCGGCCACGGTCGTCGACCTCGGTCCCGGGCTGGACGGTGACGTGGGCATCCGGCCCGATGCGGAGTGGTCCCGGCACACCCTGCGCGAGGGCGAACACCTTGGCGCCCTGTGGAACAGCCGCTGGGGGCTGCGTATGCACACCCTTTTTCAGCTTGCTGGAGACCCGGAGAACGCCCGTCTGCTCGACGTCGTGCACCCGGGACAGGAGATCGAGTGGCAGG
Organism: Thioalkalivibrio sp.; assembly: GCA_007692435.1. Taxonomy (GTDB): domain Bacteria; phylum Pseudomonadota; class Gammaproteobacteria; order Ectothiorhodospirales; family Ectothiorhodospiraceae; genus Thioalkalivibrio. Next base: position 8,730 of record RECA01000052.1, on the reverse strand, counting down.
CGGATGCTGCCGGCGAACTGAAGCGCCTGCGGCTCTGGACCGACCAGGCCCAGGGGTACGAGTGGGTCCGGCTCGATGGAACCGATCAGTTCACGAGAGTTGAGATCGCCGCCGAGCGCGAAGTCAGCCACCGCGTGCTGGCCGGCAAGGTCCGCGGCACCGTCACCGACTCGCTCCGGGAGAAACCGGCGCTGAGCGCGGCATCCGCGCGCGCGATCGGTTTGCTCATCAAGGATCACCTCCCGCCCGGGGACGAGATCCGGGAGGGCGACCAATACAACCTGCTGGTCGAGATCGAGACGGTTGCCGGCGACGACACACCCTACGACATCCGACTGCTGGCCTTTGCACTGACCGCGGCCAACGGGACCCTGACCGCCGCACGCCACGCAGACGGACGTTTCTACACCCCGGAGGGTGAGCCGCTGCTGCCGCCCTTCGAACGCCACCCCTTCAAGGGCGAGCACCGGATCACCTCCGGCTTCAACAGTGGGCGGCGGCATCCGGTCACCGGCCGGGTCGCACCACACAACGGTACCGATTTCGCGATGCCGGTGGGTACGCCGATCCTTGCACCCGCGGACGGGCGTGTCACCGACGTGGAGCGCCATCCCCTCGCGGGACGCTTCCTGGTGATCCAGCATGGACAGGATCTCAGCACGCGCTATCTGCACCTGCAGAAGGCCCTGGTGCGACCCGGCCAGCAGGTCACGCGCGGGCAGCGCATCGCCCTCTCCGGCAACAGCGGCCGGACCACCAGCGCCCACCTGCACTACGAGTTGCACGTCGACGGTCAGCCGGTGGATCCGATGCGGGCCGAGCTGCCCGAAGGCGAGCCCCTGGCGGGTGCAGAACTGGCGAGGTTTCAGTCCACCGCGCAGCACCTGCTCGCCGAACTCGGGGAGGTCGCTGCCTCGGGGCAGCTGGCCATGCAACCCCTGCCCGATACCGGTCGCTGAGTACCCACGGGGGCTCGGCCGAGTCCCGGTACAATCCCAGCGTGCAGGACCCGATGCTCAAGCCCCTGATCCCGGTGCACCTGCACTGGGACGGCGACGTACCGAGGGTGCTCGAGTACGACGACGTCTACTTCAGCGCGCAGGATCCGCGAGGGGAGGTGCAGACGGTCTTTATCGAGGCCAACGATCTCCCCACGCGGTTTCGCCTGGCCCGGCGCTTCGCGATCGGCGAAACCGGCTTTGGCACGGGCCTGAACTTCTTCCTGACACTGGACGCCTGGCGCCGGCACGCCCCTGCAGGCGCCTTCCTGAGCTACCTGAGTGCAGAGGCACACCCCCTGGCGCCGGCCGACCTGCAGCGAGCCCTGCTCGCGCAGGGTATCCCGCCGGAAGACGTGGGGCGCCTGCTCGCCCAGTACCCACCACCGGTTTCGGGTCTGCACCGGATTCACTTTCCGGAGGACCGCGTGGTGCTGACCCTGGTCTACGGGGATGCCGCACCGGGGTTCGCGAACGTGCGGGGCGCGGTGGATGCCTGGTTCCTGGACGGGTTTGCGCCCAGCCGGAACCCGGCCCTGTGGAACATCGCCGTGTTCCGGCAGCTGGCGCGTCTCTCCCGCGACGGCACCACGCTGGGCACCTTCACCGCCGCCGGGCAGGTCCGCCGTGACCTCACCGCGTCGGGATTCGACGTGCAGCGGCGCGCCGGCTTTCGCGGCAAGCGGGAACGCCTGGTCGGCCGCTTCCGCGCGGCTGCGGCATCCACCGGCGCGCCGCCGGAGCGCATCGCGGTGATCGGCGCCGGCATTGCCGGGCTGTCAACGGCACGCGCACTGCGCGACCGTGGCGCGCAAGTCACCGTGCTCGATCCCGTTGGCGTGGCGGCCCGGACCTCCGGCAACCCGGCCGCCCTGCTCTCACCCCATCTGAGCGCCGGCGACACCCTTCGCAATGCCCTGGCGCTCGCCGGCATGCGCGCCACCCGGGCGCTGCTGAGTGCCAGCGGTGCCGAAGGAAGGAACGCCATCCTGCGCGCCGAGGGCATCGAACACCGGGGCATCACGCCGCACGCCAGAAGACGCCTCGACCGGCTGGCCGCCGCGGATCCCCTGGTGGCGGGAGACCTCTACGAGGTGTGGAGTACCGACCCCGAGTGCCCCGTCCTGCGCTACCCCCGGGGCCTCGGTGTCGATCTGGGCGCGTTCTGCCGGCATCTTGCGCAGGGACTGGACGTCCATACGCGCGAGGTGGTCGCCGTCGCCGGTGGCGAGCCGGGTGCGGTGCTCGGCTATGCCGACGGCGGACAGGAGGCCTTCGACGCCGCGGTGATCGCGACGGGACCGGGGCCCGTGCCGTGCGCGAACCAGCCCCGGCCCCTGCGTGTCGGCGGGCAGCTCACCCGGATACGCACCCGGCTCCACACCCTGGGGCACAGGGCCCTCACCGGCAGGGGTTACTGCCTGCCGGAACACGAGGGGCAGCACTGGCTCGGGGCCACCTACCGCCGCGAGGGCGACGACAGCGGTATAAACGATGCCGACAACACCCGGAATCTCCAGCAACTGAACTGGGCCGATCCGGCACTCGCAGCGGCGGCCGACGTCACGGTGAGCGGCGCGTGGTACGGCACGCGCGCCGTCTTCCGCGACCGGTTTCCGGCGGTCGGGGAGGTGGATCCCGAGCCCGCGGGTGGCGAAGCGGGCACGGCGCACGCTGCCGGAATCCCGCGGGTCTTCGTCAGCCTCGGGCACGGATCACGCGGGTTGCTCTACGCCCCGCTAGCCGCCCAGCTGCTCGCGGACCGGATCTTCGGACTGCCCGAGGTGCTGTCCGTGCCGCTCAGCGAGCGGCTCTCGCCGCTGCGCCTGCGGAAGACGGACCCACCGCGCGAGCCGCCCGCCTGATTCAGGCGCCCCGCCGCGTTCTGCGGACGCGGCGCGGCGACCCCGCGTCCTTCAACCCGGTGTGCTGGGTCTTGAATCCCCTGCCCTTCGCGGCCCCCGTTCCGGCCCGGCCCGAACGCCGCCCGGTGCCGGCCGGCTGGTAGCTCGGCACCAGGTGCCGCTTGCCGTTTCCGATCAGGTCGGCCCGGCCCATCCGCTGCAGGGCCGTGCGCAGCAGCGGCCAGTTCTCCGGGTCGTGGTAGCGCAGGAAGGCCTTGTGCAACCGGCGTGCCCGCAGTCCCTTCGCGGCGTGCACCCGTTCACCCCCTTCCCGGCGGATGCCGCGCAGCGGGTTGCGGCCCGTGTGCCACATCGCGGTGGCGAGGGCCATCGGCCCCGGCAGGAAGGCCTGCACCTGGTCCGCGCGAAAGCCGTTGCGCTTCAGCCAGAGCGCGAGATTCAGCATGTCCTCGTCGGTCGTGCCCGGATGGGCGGCGATGAAATAGGGGATCAGGTACTGCTCCTTGCCCGCCTCCTTCGAGAAGCGGTCGAACATCGCCTTGAACCGGTCATAGGTGCCCATTCCCGGCTTCATCATCCTGGAAAGAGGTCCAGTTTCCGTATGTTCCGGCGCAATCTTCAGGTAACCTCCAACATGATGAGTCACCAGTTCGCGCACGTATTCGGGCGACTCCACCGCGAGGTCGTAGCGCAGCCCCGACGCGATCAGCACCTTCTTGATTCCGGGCAGCGCCCGCGCCTTTCGATACAGACCGACCAGGGCCGAATGGTCCGTGTCCAGGTTCTTGCAGATGCCCGGATACACGCAGGACAGCCGGCGGCAGCTGCGCTCGATCTCCGGGTCCTTGCACGCGAGGCGGTACATGTTGGCCGTCGGCCCGCCGAGGTCCGAGATCACGCCGGTGAAGCCCTCGACCCGGTCGCGGATCTCCTCGACCTCGCGCAGGATCGACGCCTCGGAACGGCTCTGGATGATCCGTCCCTCGTGCTCGGTGATGGAACAGAAGGTACAGCCGCCAAAGCAGCCGCGCATGATGTTCACCGAGAAGCGGATCATCTCCCAGGCCGGGATGTGCGCCCCCCCGTAGGCCGGATGCGGCGCGCGGGCGAACGGAAGGTCGTAGACCGCGTCCATCTCCGCCGTGCTCAGCGGGATCGGCGGCGGATTCAGCCACACCTCCTTGTCGCCGTGCCGCTGCACCAGCGCGCGTGCGTTTCCGGGGTTCGTCTCGAGGTGCAGCACCCGCGAGGCGTGGGCATAGAGCACCGGATCGCCGCGCACCTGTTCGTAGGCCGGCAGCCGGATCGCGGTGCGCTCCCGGGGATGACCGCGCGGGACCGCCCGCTGAAGGCGTACCACCTTCGGCTGGCCCGGCCGGTCGTCGCCCTTTTCGTCACATCCGGCGGCGCTGGTGCTGGCGTAGGGGTCGGGCTTCGGGTCGACCGGGCCGGGGGCGTCCACCTCCGTGGAGTCGATCACGACCCAGTCGGCGGGCACCGCATTGCGCAGAAACACGCTGCCGCGAACATCCTGGATGTCCCGGGGATGTTCGCCGCCCGCGATCCGGTGGGCGACCTCCACCAGCGCGCGCTCGGCGTTCCCGAACAGCAGCAGGTCGGCGCGGGAGTCGAGCAACACCGAACGCCGCACCTTGTCCGACCAGTAGTCGTAATGCGCGATCCGCCGCAGGCTCGCCTCGATGCCCCCGATCACGATCGGCGCGTCCGGCCAGGCCTCGCGCACGCGCTGCGAATAGACGATCACCGCACGGTCCGGCCGTTTCCCACCCTCGTCATTCGGCGTATAGGCATCGTTGCGTCGGATCCGCCGGTCCGCGGTATAGCGGTTGACCATCGAATCCATGTTGCCGGCGGTGACGCCGAAGAAGAGATTCGGCCTTCCCAGTTCACGGAACGGCTCCGCCGAACGCCAGTCCGGCTGGCTGATGATGCCGACCCGGAATCCCTGGGCCTCCAGCAGCCGGCCGATGATCGCCATGCCGAAGCTCGGGTGGTCCACATAGGCGTCCCCGGTGACGATGATCACGTCGCAGGAATCCCAGCCAAGGCTCTCCATCTCCGCGCGCGACATCGGCAGGAACGGCGCGATACCGAAGCGCGCCGCCCAATATTTACGATGAGAAAACAGTGGCTTGACCGATTCCATTGAGGTGTCTTCCAAAGAATGCTGGCGCGGGCATCAGTCGCGGCTGTGCACGCCGGCGTAGGGCACGTTGGCCATCTCGACCAGGTCGCGATTGAAGGTGATCAGGTCGTCCTGGCCGAAGTCGGCCAGACGCGCCCGTCCGGCGGCACGGGCCAGCACCTGCATCAGCTGCAGGGAGGCCCCGAGGAAGCGGGCGAGCCCGGCGCTCCCGGTCTCCGGATCCAGACGCCTGCGCAGTTCCGGGTCCTGAGTCGCGACACCGGTCGGGCAGCGGTTGGTGTGGCAGATGCGGGCGCCGACACAGCCCACTGCCTGGATCGCACTGTTGCCCAGCGCAATGCCGTCGGCACCGAGCGCAAGGGCCTTGACGAAGTCCGCAGGCGTGCGCAGGCCACCGGTGACGATCAGCGTGACCCGTCCGCTCGCGCCGCGCAGGTTCAGATAGTGGCGTGCGCGCGCGAGTGCCGGGATGGTCGGCACGCTGATATGGTCCCTTAGCAGGGCCGGCGAGGCCCCGGTGCCGCCACCGCGACCGTCGAGGATCACATAGTCCGCACCCGCCTCGAGGGCGAAGGCCAGGTCCTGCTCGATGTGGTTCGCGGAGAGCTTGAAGCCGATCGGAATGCCGCCGGTCCGTTCCCGGACCGAATCCGCGAAACGCCTGAAATCGGCGGGTGTTTCCAGGTCCTGGATCACCGGAGGCGATACCGCATCCTGGCCCGCCTCGATCCCGCGCACCTCGGCGATCTCTTCCGAGACCTTGGCACCGGGAAGCACCCCGCCGACACCGGTCTTGGCGCTCTGGCCACCCTTGAAGTGGAAGGCCTGGACCTTGTCGAGCAGTTCCTCGGAGTAGCCGTAGCGCGCCGGCCCCAGCTCGAAGAGATAGCGCGAGTTCTCGGCCTGCTCCTCCGGCAGCATCCCGCCCTCACCCGAACAGATCCCGGTACCCGCCTGCTCGGCGCCCCGCGCCAGCGCGATCTTGGCCTCGCGGGACAGCGAGCCAAAGCTCATGTCCGTGACCAGCAGCGGCATCTCCAGGCGCAGCGGGCGCCGGCTCTCCGGCCCGATCACCAGTGCGCTGTCCACCTCGACGTCCCCAGCGAGCGGCCGGCGCGCCAACTGCGCAGTGAGGACCTGGATATCGTCCCAGGACGGCGTGCGATCGCGCGGCACGCCCATCGCGACCGTGGGCCCCGTGGCCCCGACCGCCTCCAGGCCCCCGCGTGCGAGGGCGTGAATGAACTCCACGTGGGGTTCGGTCTCGGTGTTGCGCGGCGCGGGAGCGGCATCGTCTCCGGCGCCATCGCCGGCGTCTTCCGCGTCATCGTCCACGCCGCCGAACTCCTGCCCGACCGCGCTCTCTGGCACCTGCGCGTGGGTTCCGTCGCAATACGGAAGATCGGCCGACTGCTTGCACATGCACAGCCAGTTCTCTCCGTCCTCCCGGGGCGTGAACGCGATCGGTTCGATGCCGGTCCCCTCGTGCGACCCATCGCAGAAGGGTTGATCGCTGGAACGCCCGCAGCGACAGAAGTAATACTCCTTGCCCTTTTCGAGCTGGACACCCGCGGGTTCTACTGCGGTCACGATCGGCTTTGCCATAACGACTCCTCAAAATGAACTTCGCGCGCCGTGCGCGCGTCGTTTAACTCGCCCGTTCACGGCCTGCCAGCCCCTCCACCGCTCCGCCGGCAACCCGACCCACAGGCCCGGAAAGGTGAAATAATCTCCCGCCAGCACTCCACATTGCGAGGTAACCCCGATGGCGCGCATCGACCACCGACACACACGCCGTGATTATCGCCTCGGCCAGCTTCGCCGCGCCGATCTTGCGGCCAATCCCATCGATCAGCTCGCGGCCTGGCTGGGCGACGCAAAGGCCATCGAGAACCCCGAACCGACGGCCATGATTCTGGCGACCGTCGGCGAAGACGGCCAGCCCGCCGCCCGTGCCGTATTGCTGAAACACCTCGATGACGAAGGCCCGTGCTGGTACACCGATTCGCGCAGCCTCAAGGGACAGCAGCTCGCCGTCAACCCGAAGGCCTCCATCCTCTTCTACTGGCCCGAACTCGAACGCCAGGTGCGCCTTGACGGGGAGGTCCGCATGCTCGACCCGGCGCTTGCGGACGCGTACTTCGCAAGCCGCCCGGTGGGCAGCCGGTACGCAGCCGCCGCTTCGCACCAGAGCCAGCCGATCGCCAGCCGCGAGGAGCTCGAACGCCGCCTGGACGCGCTGCGGGCACGCTACCCGGACGGCGCGGTTCCGCGCCCTCCGGCCTGGATCGGCTACCGGCTCGAGCCGTCACTCGTGCAGTTCTGGCAGGGGCGCGAAAGCCGCCTGCATGATCGCTTCCAATATACACGCGAGCCCGAAGGCTGGACGATTACCCGTCTGATGCCCTGACGTTTGACGGGCCACATCGCGTACCGTGCCGGCCAGCGATCTGCTATCATCCGCGCGCGATGACGGGAATCCCCGGCCCCTGCGGCCACGGAACCGTCACCGCGTCGACCCCGCGGAGAGGTGCCGGAGTGGTCGAACGGGGCGGTCTCGAAAACCGTTGTACGCGCGAGCGTACCGTGGGTTCGAATCCCACCCTCTCCGCCATCACCGAGGTTTCAAGCTCTTGAAAGCTCACAAAAAAGCGCCCTTTCAGGCGCTTTTTTCGTCTCTACCTCCGCTAGTTACGTTTATCAAAACCTCATCTTCAGGTCTCTCGTCGCATCTCGCCTTTTCGCCCTTGCTGGGGGTATCCACGGGGAGTATCGGATACCCCTAGCCACGGAATACCCCCAGATGCTGACGATTCAGGAAATCAAGAACGCGAAGGCCGGCGACATGTCGCAGACCACCTCCATGGCGTCGCCGAAGCTGCCCTGGGATCGGGTCTGGGCGCTGCTGTGGCGGAGCATCCCGGAACCGCTGACCGACGGACGCCTGCTGCTGGCCCTGGACAATTCCCTGAACCCGAAGACCGGCAAAAAGGTGTCCGCCTGCGAGCACAGCTTCGACCATGCCGCCAAAACCAACCAGAGCCGTTACCCTTGGGCGCAGACGCTGGTCACGCTGGGGCTGCTGCGGGTCATCCATGGTCGCTGGGCCTGCCTGCCGCTGGCGTGCGCCTTCTACCTGCGAGCGATTACGGTTGAACGGGAACAGCGCAAGGTCGGCGGCAAGGCGCCGTTGTTCGCGACCAAGTTCGAACAGGCCGTGGGCCGGATCGCGCGTGTCGCCGCGGTGTTCACCGAGACCCCGGTGCTGGTCATCGCCGACAGTTGGTTCGGCAACAACGGCCTGTGGCGCCCGCTGCGCAAGGCGCTGGGTCCGCGCGCGCAGCTCCTGAGCCGGTTGCGGGTGAACAGCGTGCTCTACGACCTGCCGCCTGCACCGACACCCGGTGTGCCGGGCCGGCCGCGCAAGTACGGTGCCCGCATCGGCACCGCCCGCACCCGGGCGATCCTGCCCGAGACGCTGGTCGCGCCATACCCGTAACTGGACGCCGATCGATCACGTCTGGCTCAACCCACCGAAGGAACATGCCCAAACCCCAGGCCCGGGGCTCGCTCAGGCCGCATGAAAAAGCGGACAACGATGTTGACAAACACCGCGGTGGATAAAGCGTTGCCCCTTCCTGAAAAAGGGCGTTTATCCTTCCTATGCCCTCAGCGACGCCGTCGGGTCAGCCGCCTTCCT
>RECA01000003.1 GCA_007692435.1 Thioalkalivibrio sp. | reverse complement strand
TCGGCGTTGATGCTGAGCCAGCGCGCGAACAGGCGATCGACCAGGTGCAGCGCAAGCCGTGCCACCACCACTGCAGCGATGGTCAGCACGGTGGCGCGCAGTACGAACAGGAAGCCCAAGCGCCAGTCGAGCGCCCACACGGCGAACAGCAGGATCAGGTAGGCACCCGCCAGCAGATGCCAGGACTGTGCGAGCCGGCGCCTGAACAGGGAGAGCGTGGCGCGCCCCCGCGACTCGTCCTCCGTTTCGCGGCCGCGGAGGAAGTCGGCGACCGGATGGCGGTTCTGCATGACCAGGATCAGCGCCATCAGGGTAATGGCGAGGCCGAGGAGGTGCATCAGCGTCGTGTAGGTGGCCGCACCGAGGCCGAGCAGCAAGGCTGCCTGCAGACCGAAAAAGCCGTAGACGGCCGTGGAGGCCAGCCTGCGCACCCAGATCATGATGTAGTGCGCCGTCTCGTCGCTCGACGGGATCAGCCGCAACGCGGACTCGCGCTCCGCGAGCAGCCGGCCACTCAGGGTCATCACCAGGCGCACGATGATGGAGGCATTGAGCCAGGCGAGGGCGACCAGGCGGGTCTGCTCGGGAGGTGCCGCCACCGCCAGCACGGCGTAACCGGCCGCCGCGAAGGCGGCGATGGGCAGGAGGTCGAGGAGGAGCAGGAAGACCGCGCCGATCAGCCGTTGAGGCCAGCCATCGCGCGCGGTGCCAGTGATCCGGGTGCGGGGTGCCGCCAGCAGCCGTGTCACGATCCGTCCGACCGCGTAGGCAGCGAGCAGTACCACCGCGAGCCACAACAGGATGTTCAGCCAGCGCGAACGCTCCTCGGGGTCCGTCACGGCATGGCCCAGCCACTCGTAGGCCTGGGGCAGCTGCTCGAGGGAACGCGCGATATGGTTGAGCCCCGTGCCGAATACGGCGAGCCCCTCGGACATCGATTGCATGAGCTGACCGGTGGCGGTCTGGATGCCCGGCACCGGTCTCGGCTCGTGGATCTCCTTCAGGATGCGCAGCTTGCGCACGAGTTCGCTGCGGGCCTGCTCGTCCTCAAGCGAGGCGATCAGGGCCTCGAGCTCCGCGGTCGAGGGGGTCTCCTCGGCCGCCGCTTCCACGGTCCAGACCGCACTCACTAGCACCAGAACCAGGGCGAGTACCGCCAGGTGCAGATTCGTCATCGCGTTCTTCACAGGCGAAGCTCTCCCTGCATCCTCTCCCGGATACCGCGCAAACAATGCCGTGGATGCGATATGCGCGCAACCGCCTTACAAGCGCGCGGCACCTGCCGGTGCCCTGCAGGTCAACGGTCTGTGTCATCCTGAGGGGTGAATACCGTGGAGAACTCGATGCACATCTGGGTCGATGCCGATGCCTGTCCGGCGGTGATCAAGGAAATCCTGTTCCGGGCAGCGGAGCGCGTTTCAGTGCCGGTCACGCTGGTGGCCAATCAACCCCTGCGGATTCCGCGTTCCCGCCATGTGCGCATGCTGCAGGTCGCCAGGGGCTTCGACGTGGCCGACAATGAGATCGTGGCGCGGCTGCAGCCGGGCGATCTGGTGATCACCGCGGACATCCCGCTGGCGGCCGAGGTCATCGGACACGGTGGGCACGCCCTCAATCCGCGGGGCGAGTTCTACAGCGCCGACACGATCCGCTCACGCCTCGACGTGCGGGACTTCATGGAAGCCCTGCGCGCATCCGGTGTGGATACCGGCGGCCCGGCCACCCTCCACCCGCGCGACCGGCAGGCGTTTGCGAATCAACTGGATCGCTTTCTGCAGCGTCACCTCAGGGAGAGGCCACCTCCGCCCGAAGATGCCCCCTGATGCTGATGGCAAGGGGAGTTGCCGGTCCAGATCGTCCGGGTGGCCTCTGAAGGTGCGCTGCGAAGGCCGGGATGGCGTTATTCAGTGCATGCGTTGGGGGGAATCTACCTAGGTATCCGCACCTCTGTATCGCATCCGCGGAACCCCATAGTGTTGGGGCCTGAGGGAAAAGGAGTGGGATGAACGTCGTTGGCATGGTTCCAGGCACGAACATCTTGATCCACAACCCGAGGAGGGCCAGATGCAATACTGGAAGGCGTTGGTTTTGAGTGCGTTCTTGTTTCCGGCGATGGCCGTAGCGCAGCAGGCGGAAGAAGAGGGCGCGGAACAGGAAATGTTTCTCACCTCGCTGGATGATGAGCAGATGCTCGCCAATAATCTGCTCGGCAGTCCGGTACACGCCCAGATTACGGGCGTACACGAGGAGGAAATGGGTGCTCCCGATCAGCCAGGTATGGCGGCCGGTGAGGATACGGTTGGTACCGTGGATGACGTCGTTCTGGGTCTGGACGGCGAGGTCATTGGTATCGTTGTCGGTGTAGGCGGATTCCTGGGAATCGGCGAACGGGATGTCGCCATTGCTTGGGAGGAGATTGATGTCCAGGCCGATCCCGAGCGTCCGGGCGCCTATGTCGTGAGGACCGATCTGGACCGGCAAACGCTCGAAGATGCACCGGAGTTCCACCACGAACGCAACGGCATCTTTTAGCGTGAAAGAATATGGAGTGCGGGAGCTTGCTCCCGCTTTCAATCGCTTGAGCTTGCTTCCGCGGCAGGAGGCAAGCCTCCTGCAGGGCAAAGCGGCGGCAAGCCACCGCACTC
>RECA01000004.1 GCA_007692435.1 Thioalkalivibrio sp. | reverse complement strand
GAATGGCTCCGTGGCAGGGAAAACGGCGCGATGAAATGCCGCCATCCTGATGCCTAGCCGGCCCGCACTGCAAGCTTGGGACGCCCAGCCCCGGGCATGGCCACCGGCGCTGTAGGAGCAACCTCAGTCCGACAGGCTCCTTGTGGATTCAGTCCCGGATTCAAGTAGGCGGATGACGTCGGGATGACCCTGGCGACGGGCGAGGGCCAATGGGGTTTCGCCTCTGAGGCCGACCACCTTGGGGTCGGCGCCGTGCTCGAGCAGCAGCGCCACCAGATCAGGCTCGTTGCGGGCAGCGGCGCTGTGTAGCGGCGTGCTGCCGTTGCGAGTCCGGGTGTTGACCTCGGCGCCACGTTCGATCAGCAGTTGCGCGGCCGCTGTTTGCCCCTGGACCACTGCCCAGTGCAGGGGTGTGGCGCCGATGCGGCTGCGCGGTTCGAGCGCGGCGCCTTCGGCGAGCAGTTGGGTGGCCACCTTTAGCTGGCCTGCGCCGACCGCATGGTGCAGGGGCGTCAGGCCCGCGCGGTTACCGGCATCGGGGTTCGCCCCATATCCGAGCAGCAGCGAGGTCAGACCGGTCTCCCCCGTTTCGGCAGCCATGTGCAGCGGTGTATCCCCGATGTGGTCGAAGGGTGTTCCCATCGCCCTCGGTACGGATGCCTCCAGCGGTGCTCCATATTCCAGCAGGAGCCGAGCCATTGATTCGTCTCGCTCGCGCATGGCCAGGTGCAGAGGGGACTCCGGGGAATCCCTCGCGCTAAGGCCAGGATCAGCGCCATGTTCCAGCAGCACCCGGGCGAGGTCGGAGCGCCCATTCATGACCGCAATCTGCAGGGGCGTATCGCGGCCATCGCCGAGACCGTTGGGGTCGATACCCGCATCCAGCATGCGCTGCACCTGGCCGGCATCACCGCGCGCCACCGCGGTCTGCAGGTGCATCGTGGCGGGTGTGGCCGGCCTGTCCCTGGGGCCGAACCAGGATCGCCAATCCGGCAGCCAAGGATCGCTGACGCCTGGGGGTGCCCCGGGCGGCTCCGCGATGGCCCCGGGGCTGCCCGCCAACAATAGGGCTGCGAGGAGCAGTCTAGCGGCGAGAGGTCTCTTCATTCCGTGTCCTCCGGGGCCGTTCGCAGCCCTTGTCGAATCAGCCAGAGGTCGATCTGTTCGCGCAGGGCGCTGGAGATCTCGCCTTCTTCACGCAGGGCATGGACGAAATCCGAGAAGTACTGGCAGCCCGGCACGCCCGGTGGGGTGTCGGGGTAGTGTGCATACATGATGATGCGGTTGCGCATCAGGTCAAAGGTCCGGTCGAAGTTGCAGTGCCGGCGTTCCACGTCGTAGGCAATTCCCTCAGTGAGTGTTGCGACCACTGCCAGCGGCACGGGGTCGGCCTCGCCCAGTGCCCAGAGTTGCTCGGACTCGTCGCTGTCGTGGATGAACTGGAGGTAGTGCCAGAGCCGCGCCAGACGCAGGGCCGTGGTGTCATCGGATTCCAGCTGCAGTTCGGCCAGCAGGTCATAGGCATCATCGAGACTGGTATCGGAGGTGATGTCCAGTTGTCCGAGGATCTTCACGATCTGCGCGGTGCAGTGGTCCCATGCCGGAATGGCCTTGACCTCCCGGTATTTCGGTTCCCGTTCGCGGACCTCATCGAGGTAAAGACCTTGCACGAAGAACGCGAGCGCTTCGTTGACCTTCGTGTCCGCCTGGTAGACGGGGAAACGGCTGTGGACATGCAGATGGTGGGCGATGGCGTGGACACCCTCGTGAACCACGAAGCTCGCGGCGGTGTAGAGCCGGTCGCGCGTTTCTTCCTCGTCCGCGCCCGGCTCCCCAAACAGGCGTGCATTAAGATGCATCTCCCCCGACTCGAAGTAGGACGCTGCGGGTCCGCCCTCGAGCTCGACCTCGTGGAACTGCAATGGCTGGATACCACCCCCGACCCCCTCGGAGGCAAAGTGCTGGAGGTAGGTGGCCACCATGGACCCGATCGGGGTCTGCTCCAGCAGACTGTGCAGGGCTTGTCGGCGTTCTGGTGCCAACGGCTGACGCTGTTCGCTGCCGACGCCCGACATCAGGAAGCGGCACTGGTCCAGCGCCGGAAGATCGTCCCGCGAGGCGAACGCGCCCGTTGCTGCGGGCAATGCGCTGAGCAGGAGCCAGGCGACGCAGAGCAAGACGGTCAGGCCGGGATGCCGCGTAGGCCTGTGGTGGATCATCGCCGCGCTCGCCTCAACCTAACCTCGGGGTCGGACCAAGGCTCAACCTAACCTCGGGGTCGGACCAAGGCTCACCTAACCTCGGGGTCGGACCAAGGTAAACCATTGAACAAGGCGGAAACAAGCTGCGAAATCGCGCTGTTTTTCGCCTTAGCGGCCCGTTTTCTGGCCGAAAAACGGCGGTGTAACGCCCAATCCGATGATTTGCTCGGCAAGCGAAGCGAAGTGGTATGTAATGGCCATGTTCGCCGAACAAAATTCTTATGGGGCCAAAAACCGTGCTCAAAACGGCCGTTTAAGGCCAATTTTTGGTCTGCTTACGGGCGGTTATTGTAGGTAAAGCAATGGGTTGGCTTGGTCCGACCCCCGAGAGCGGCCGACGCCCGGCCGCGATAGCGAGCGCTGGAAGAAGCTGGACCCAAGGCCGCTAG
>RECA01000054.1 GCA_007692435.1 Thioalkalivibrio sp. | reverse complement strand
CCATGCGGAGCTGATCGGTCTCTGAGATGCGGGACGGCCTCATGGGCAGGCGGCCCACCAGGGTACGGAGGTCGTGTCTCAGACCTGGTGGAAACGGGTCAGGCGACCGCCTTCTGTCTTGTAAGCGGCGCCGTTTCCAGAGAGCGGGCGCGGGCTGTCATACTTCCAGACAGGGCATAACCAACGAGTTCGCCTTGCCTGCGACATTCGAAATGGCTTCCATCGGAACCAGCTTCGATGAGCTGCCATACCCCGGAGCACCCGGCGGGAGGCGGACACACCGTCAGTGGCAGGCTCGGAGTCTTGACGACCACCACGGGCGACTGCGGATCGTATTGCAAATCCTCACCACACAGCTGCGCCGAGATCACCTCTGCCTGGGCGCGTAGCGCAAACACGAAGGGCATGACCTGGCCCCCGTACTCAGCACAGTCGCCAAGGGCAAATATTCCTGGATCCCGGGTCCGCAACTGGCCGTTCACCATCACACCCTGACCGCAGGGGAGACCGGCTGCCCGGGCCAACTCCACCCGGGGCTGGATACCGAGCGCCGAGATGACGATGTCCGCCTCGATGCGCGCCCCATCAGCGAGCTGCAATGAGTGCCGTGAGCCATCGGCCTCGATCCCTTCGATCCGCGACTCGGGAAGGAAGGTGATCCCGCTGGCGCGCAGACGATCGGCAAGCTCTTCCGCCAGCGGCTCCGGGAGCAGTCGCTCCAGGGGACGTCGGGCCTGTTCCAGCAGAACGACGGAAAAACCGCCGGTGCGCAGATCCTCAGCCAGTTCACAACCGACCAGGCCTGCCCCGACAATGGCGACCGTCCCACCCAGCTGCACGTCGATGGACTGCCGCAGGCGACGGTAATCCCGGAGTTCGTTGACCACGTAAAGAGGCGGCGCAGAACCCAGAAAGGCAAGTCTGCGGGGTTGCGCCCCGGTCGCCAGCACAAGGCTTTCGTAGGGTATCCCGCCGCGCGGCGTGATCACCCGACAGCGGTCACGGTCGATCTCCAAGGCCCGGATGAAGGTCAGCAGCCGTATGCCCAGCCGCTCTGCCCTGGCAACGCCGGATTCGCGCACCATGGTCGCGGCATCCATTCCCTTCGCGTACCCGTTCGAGAGCTGAGGCTTGATGTAGTAGTCGCCGCCGTCGTTCGCAAGCAGTACGATCGGCCGTTCCGGGTCGCGGGCCCGGACCCCTTCCGCGACGGCCCAGCCGGCCATCCCGGCACCGATGATCACCACCGCGTTGTCCTGAAAGGAGGCCTCCTGGGACGGACCACCGGCTGGCACGCGTGCCCCTGTATCCGTGGAAACTCCCCGCACCGGCATGTCCTTCACGGCCACGAAGTCGGCCTTGGTCACGTGGCAGTCCGGGCAGTGCCAGTCGTCCGGAATATCCTCGAAGCGTGTACCTGGCGCCAGGCCATGTTCGAGATCACCTTTGGCTTCGTCATAGATGTACCCGCAGACAAGGCAGATGAAGCGCTGGAATTCGGTCTCCATACTCACGACTCCGGTACAAGATCCAGGATAGCCTGGAACTTAGGGTCGAGCTCCTCGCCGATCGCGTCCAGGTCAGGGACGCCCCAGGGACCGAACACCGTGGTTGGCAACCGACAGGCCACATGCACGCCCTGTGCATCCTCGAACATATAGATCCGTAGCGGGATATCGATACCGGCCGGTTTGCAGGCCGTCCAGACCCGGACGGCAAAGTCAGGCCGAAACACCTCCAGGATTTGGTCGGCGGGCACGCTTATACCCAGCTTCGCGGCATTGGCCTGGCCGTTGATATGCGCCACCACGCGCAGGCCCTGTGCCTCGATACCAACCTTAAGGGCCTCGACGGTGGCGTCCGCGGACAACGAAGTGGTTTTGACGAGCATTGAGGAGATCCTTGTGAAGGCGGTGAAACCGGGTTCAGGGCGGGCCGTGCCGGGGACACCCTTCGCGCCCGGCCCAAGATCGTCAATTGGCGTGCAGCCTTGCCAGTTCCTTGCGGAGATGCTTGATCGCCGGCGTCACGATGGCAACGAAATACGACTCACGCAGTTTGCGCTGCGCCGGGGCATTGGCCAGATACCCACGCGCACCCGCATGTAGCATCGCTGACTGCGACGCCTTGAGGGCCATTTCCGAGCCGGCCAGCCGCAATTGCAGTACGTCGGAGAAGAAGCCGTCGCTGCTGTCCATGGGATCGGCGGCGAGGTGATAACAGGCCTGGCGAGCATCGGCCAGGCCCTCCTCCAGCTCCGCCACCTGATCATCGAGGTAACAGTTGACGTGCGATAGGGTCTCGTTGGCCTCGCGCATCACGTTGATGCAGCCGTCGACCAGACCCAGGCCCATGCCCATCTGCAACAACACGAAACCGGGACGGATCCGCTGGATGTATTCGGGTAGCGGGTCGGCCAGTACATGTTCGTCGGGCACGAAGACCTGGTCGAAATGACAACCGTAGGTGCGCGAACCCTCTAGGGCGGTAAAGGCCGGGCACTGCGTCAGTTCGAAGCCGGGATCGGCGCAGTTGATCAGGGCCATCACCGGGCGATCGCTGCTGCGAACCTTGAAGATGGCGCCAAAATAATGGTTGGGGCCCAGATTAGAGACCCAGGGCAGACGACCGTTGATCACATAGCCGCCCTGCACGCGATCCGCCACCAGCTTGAGGTCCTCGATCCCGGCGAACCACTTCATCGGGTTCGACAGTGCCGTGCCACCGAGGGCCTCACCGCGCGCCAGCCGTGGCAGTACCTCCCGCTTGAGCGTGTCACTGTCCGAATGCTCGATGTACCAACCGCAGGCATCCTGGCACCAGGCCGCGAAGCCCGTGGTCATGCACTCCGCGGAGATCGTTTCCATCGCGCGGATAGCCCCTGGCAGGTCCATGCTGCCATCCGGGGTCTGGCTGGGCAGATGCCGATTGAACGCACCCATTTGACCCGCGGTCCGCAGGAAGCCCTCCGGATACACACCCTCGCGATCGATGCTCGCGGTCAAGGGCGCGAGGGTCTCCGCAGTCAGTTCCCGAAGGGCCTCATCGGGTCCTGCAGAAGGGGGCGTGGGAGCGACCGACTGTGAACTATGGCTGGTCTCAAGCATGGAATCTCTCCTCGGTCACGTCCGAATCAGGCCAGATCGACCGTCACACCCACGGGGTTGCGCAGGGTGTTGGCCACGGGGGACCATTCGTTGGCATGGGCGACGAGGTCCTCGAGTTCCTCGCGAGTGGCGTCGCCCTCGAGGTGAACCTTCACGCGTACGTCGGTGAAACCGAGCTTTTTGGCGGGATCGACATCACCGACACCCCAGACGGCGGTCACGTTGATGTCGCCCTCGAGTTCAAGCTCCAGACGCGACAGAGTGATGCCGCGGACGGTCGCATTGGCGTGCATACCAACGGACAGGCAGGCGCCGAGACTGGCCAGCGTGGCCTCGGAGGGGTTCGGTGCAGTGTCTTCCCCCAGCAGATGCGGTGGCTCGTCGATGACGTGCGCCTCAAGATTCCGTACGTAGGTCAGGTTGCGGAATTGCCCCTCACAAATGGTGGTGGCCTTCAGGGTCACGACGGTGCCAGGATTGCCCTTGCCCTTTTCGGCAAGGGCGCTCAGACCCGCCTTGTCGATCGGGCGCAGGGCATTCATCGAAACGGTGGCGTTGGCTTGGGTGGCGGACATGGTTTTTCTCCTTACTCGGGTTTAGCACAACCCCCGGACTACCCGGGGTCTGCGGGTCACCACTGCAGGAGCCGTGCCAACCGCCCTTTTCGCGGTATCAGGCGGAGATGCAGTGGATCGACCGTCCGAAACACGGCCGGAATGCCGACTTTGTCGACAATTCGTCCACTGCGGTCAGGCTTCGGCCACTGGATCGGACAAATCGTCGTCCGCCAGATGTCGCGCTCAATCGCGCCGGCTGAATGCCGTGGCACAGTCCAGCCAAATGGCTTCGCGTCCACGTCCATGCCGTTGGTCTGCACCTCTCCCGCGTCCAATCCCCGGGCAATCTTTCCGTGCTCGGGGAAAGTTGGCACGCCGTTTGTAGGGAGGACCTGCGAGCCGCGGAAGAATCCGCGTTGTCCAGCCATCCATCTGGGAGCATGCCCATGGGCGCACGCATAACCATCGACTACATCACGCACCATTACCGGGGCCAGGAACAGCCTACGCTCGATGGGATCGAGGTTGCCATCGAGCCGGGCGAGTCCATCGCGCTGATCGGCCTGTCAGGCTGCGGCAAGTCCACGCTGCTACACATGCTCGCGGGACTGCTGATTCCCAGCGAAGGCTGTGTGCGTGTCAATGGACACATGGTCACGAAGCCCAGCCCCAGGTGGAACATGATGTTTCAAAAACCCTCGCTGTACCCGTGGATGACCGTGCGCGAGAACGCCTCGCTGGGCCTGATCTTTCAAGGGCAGCGCAAGGGCATGCGCGAACGGGTGGACCACCTGCTGGAAACCGTTGGCCTGGCCGACAAGGCCGACACCAACGTGCAGGCCCTGTCCGGTGGCCAGCAGCAGCGGGTCGCTTTGGCTCGCAGCCTCGCGACCGATCCCGAGGTGCTGCTGCTTGACGAACCCTTCTCCGCACTCGACGCCTTCACCCGGGTCAGCCTGCAGGACGAGGTCAACCGACTCGTGCGCGAACGTGGCCTGACGCTGGTGCTGGTCACCCACGACATCGAGGAGGCCGTGGCCATGGCCGACCGCGTGATGGTGATGTCCGCCAATCCTGGGCGCATCGCTAGCACCCTTGAGATCCCCCTGCCCACGCCGCGTGACCGGGCCAGCCACCGGTTCGTCGACATCAAGGCCGAACTGATGGGCTATTTCGGAGCCACCCGGCTTCCTGTCACACCGACGACGAGAGACATCCGCGAGACGCCGGAGAAACCCGCCGCCCGCGCCGCCTGAATCACCCGGAACCCCGGCCCCACGAGGACTTGAATCCATGTGCAACTGCGATCACCACGACCAAGATCACGAACTCGACCACTTGCTGGGGTCGACCCTGTCCCGGCGCGGCTTCCTGCGTGGCGCTGCCGCCGTCGGGGCCGCCGGCGCCCTGGTCAACCCAACCAACCTGTTCGCCCAGACCCCGGAACCCTTTGACGGCGTGGTGAAGATCGGCTACATCCCGATCACCGATGCCGCGGCCCTGCTGGTCGCGCATTCCGAGGGCTATTTCCAGGACGAGGGCCTCGAAGTCGTCGATCCGACACTGATCCGCGGCTGGTCGCCGCTGATTGAGAGCTTCACCGCCAACCGCTTCAACCTCGTCCACCTGCTCAAGCCGATTCCGTTATGGATGCGTTACCAGAACGGCTTCCCGGTCAAGATCATGTCCTGGGCCCACATCAACGGCTCGGCCGTGGTCACCGGTCGCCATGTCGAGGTCAACAACTTCGCCGACCTCGGCGGCAAGAGCGTGGCCGTCCCATTCTGGTACTCGATGCATAACGTGGTCCTGCAGATGGCTTTGCGCGATGCCGGCCTGGTGCCGGTGATCAAGGACCAGGGCAGCAACCTCGCCGCCAACGAGGTGAACCTGATGATCATGCCGCCGCCGGACATGCCGCCAGCGCTTGCCGCACGCAGCATCGATGCCTACATCGTCGCCGAGCCCTTCAACGCAGCCGGGGAACTTCTGGCACAGGGCAAACTGCTGCGCTTCACCGGGGACATCTGGAAGAACCACCCCTGCTGCGTGATCTGCATGAACGAGACCCTCACCGAGCGCCAGCCCGAGTGGACCCAGAAGGTGATGAACGCCGTGGTGCGGGCGCAGGGGCACATTCAGGACAACAAGAAGGAGGTCGCGCGCATGCTATCGCGCGACGGCAAGCGCTACCTGCCGATGCCGGCCAACGTGGTGGAACGCGCGATGACCGTCTACGACCTGCCCGCCTACGCCGAGTCGGGTGCGGTACGTCATCCGGAGTGGGGCAACGGCCGCATCGACTTCTCGCCCTGGCCCTACCCCTCGGCCACCAAGATGCTGGTCGGCGCAATGAACGAGACGCTGGTCGGCGGGGACACCACCTTCCTCGCCGGGCTGGATCCTGAGCACGTCGCCAATGACCTCGTGGACTACGATTTCGTCAAGGCCGCGATGGACAAGTACCCCGCTTGGCAGACCGCGCCCGGGGTGGACATGGACTCGCCCTACGCGCGTGAAGAGGTCGTGGCCCTATGAACCGGACTGCCACGCTGAAACTGCCCCAATACTCAGGCCGGAACCTGACGCTAGGGTTGGTGCGGGGCGCCGACACCGTGCGCAGGCGCCTGCAATACCCCGCGCTCGGCATTGCTCTATTGCTTGCGCTCTGGTGGTGGGGTGGCATGGTCATAGCGAACAACCCCGACACGATGGCCTTTGCCAGCTTCGCCCCGGGGCCGACCTTGGTGGCCTTCTGGGACCTGGTGTCCACGGGAGCGGTCTGGTCGCCCATCGAGTCGAGCCTGCAACGGGTGGGGCTCGGACTGGTCTGGGCCATCGCGATCGGGGTCCCGCTAGGCGTGGCCATCGGCTACTTCCTGCAGTTGCGTCAGCTGACGCATGTACCCTTTCAATTCCTGCGCATGATCAGTCCGCTGGCCTGGATGCCGATCGCAGTTCTGGCCTTCGCGACCTGGGATGCCGCGATCATCTTCCTGATCGCAATCGCGGCCGTCTGGCCGATCACCTACGCCACCGCACACGGGGTGCAGCGGATCGACCCGATGTGGTTCAAAGTGGGCCGGAATTTGGGTGCCGGCCCCTACCACACGCTGCGCCGCATCATTCTACCCGCCATAGCACAGGACGTTTTCGCCGGCATCCGGCTTGCCGTCGGTGTCGCCTGGATCGTGCTGGTACCCGCCGAGTACCTGGGCGTGACCTCCGGCCTGGGCTATGCCATCAACGACGCCCGCGACACGCTCGAGTACGACAAGCTGGCCGCCATCGTGCTGGTCATCGGCATCATCGGGTACCTGCTGGACGCCATCTGTGTGCGCCTGATCAAGCGCAGCAGCTACCGGGAGGAATAGTGGACGCTGCGGGGGAGTTCCGTAACGGCGGACCGCGACGCATGACCCACCATGTCGCCGGCTGCACCGAGGTGGGGCATCGCCGAGGGCGATGCCCCATTTTGACGTCAATTGTCATGTCTTCGGGCGCCCACCGCTGACAAGCCGGACATTCTTGCTGGCAGGTTTCCTGCATACACCGCAGTCAACATGCCAAACTTCCAAAACGAAGCAGTCATCTCCGACAGCGCCACGCCCGAGCAGGAAATCACGGTACTGCTCGAGGCCGCCAAGCTGATCGGCAAGTCACGCAATCCAGACGCAGCGATCTACCGCGTCCTCGGTCTGCTATCGCAGCTCCTCGGCCTGAACCGCGGCCGCGTCCTGCTGCCCGACCCGGCGTCCGGCCAGGTGCGCATCCACCATGCCTATGGCCTGACCGAGGCCGAGCGGGCGCGGGGCGCCTACAGCCTCGGTGAAGGCGTGACCGGCCGGGTACTGAAGACCGGCCAAGTCGCACTAATCCAGGACATCGACGACGAACCGGAATATCTTGCCCGCGCCGTGGACCGCGCCACGCTACCCCAGGAGACGGTGGCGTACATCGCGGTCCCGATCATCCAGGATGAGGCCGCCGTCGGGGTGCTGGCCGTCCACCGCTTGCGCCGGCGCACACGCCAGTTCAAGGACGATCTGAACGTGCTGCGCGTGATCGCGGCGATGATCGGCCAGATCCTCTACATCAATCGGCTGATCGCCGAGAGCACGGCCGAACTGGTATCCGAAAACCGGTACCTGAAGCGCGCCCTCGATACCCAGGGAGCAAAGTACGGCCTGCTGGGCGAAAGCTCCGCCCTTCAGTACGTATTGAAGCAGGTACACCGGATCGCAGACACCCAGGCGACCGTGCTGATCACAGGTGACTCGGGGACCGGCAAGGAGAAGGTCGCGCGAATGATTCACCAAATCAGCCAACGCAACGACAGGCCGTTCATCGCCATCAATTGTGCGGCCATCCCCCCTGACCTGCTGGAGTCGGAACTCTTCGGCCATGAAAAGGGCAGCTTCACCGGGGCCAGCGCGGCCAAGGCCGGCAAGATCCTGATGGCCGATCGCGGCACGCTGTTCCTCGACGAGATCGGCGACATGCCACAGACCCTGCAGTCGAAAATACTGCGGGTGCTACAGGAACGCGTGGTGCAGCCCGTTGGCGGTAACCGTGAGCTTCCGGTCGATCTGCGCGTGATCGCTGCCACGCACAAGAACCTCCAGCTTGCGGTGAGCCAGGGTCAGTTCCGTCTCGACCTCTTCTACCGCCTGAACGTGATTCCGCTGTACATGCCGTCCCTGCGCGATCGTGCCGGCGACGTGCGCCTGCTAGCGCGTCACTTCCTGGATGAGTTCAACCATCGTCACGGCTGGAACGTCGTGTTGCAGGAGGGCGTACTGGAACGTCTCGAGGCCTTCGACTGGCCGGGCAACATCCGCCAACTGGAGAATGTGCTCGAGCGCTCGGTGCTGCTCTGCACCACAGACCAGATCGACATCGAACTCATCGACAGCATACTCAACGACGAATCCCGCGTTTCCGCGCCGGTCAAACAACCCCGGGAGTTTCGGCCGCATCTCGACGGAACCGCACCGGCCTGGAACGGACATGATTCCAGCATACGGCCCTACCAACGGGTGACATCCTACGAGAGCGAGTCGCTGCTCGAGGCCGTCCGCCGCTGCGGCGGGAACAAGACACGTGCCGCGCTCAGCCTCGGCCTGACCCCGCGGCAACTGCGCTACCGTCTCCAAAAACTCGGGCTGGACGCCGAGGCCTGACTGTATCTCGGATCCGGTCGGTCCACTTCGGCGACAAATTGGTGCAGATTGACGTCAAGCGCACGAAACTGGCCCACCGCACTCCGCCCATATCGCGTCAATCAGCTTGGTATTCGGCTCCCGCGCTGTCCCGGCGGGTCCACCGGCTGGTTGGCACGTTATCTGCTGTACCCCTTCCACACGTCCATGCGGGAGAACCAGCGATGCCGACCAAGAGTCTGAGTAATCCATTCGACGCCGACAGCGACCTGCGCCACGGCGGCAGTTGCCGACATGGCCACGACGGACCGGGTCACTGCGGGTGCTTCGACCACGCCGATCCCAACGCAGATGAGACACCCAAGGCCCGGATGGCCACGCACCGTTCCGAGGAACCCGCGATGGACACCGACGCGATCATGGATCGCGCGGTCGAGAGCGCGATCGTGCGGGCGATGTTCGGCCACAACGAGATCGACCGTCGTCGCTTCCTGAAACTCCTCGGCGGCGGCACCATCGCCGCGGCTCTGGCCAGTGTGCTGCCACTGGACAAGGTCAAGGCCGCCGCCAAGGACAGCCTCGGGCCGCTCGAGAAGAAGAAGCTGCGCATCGGCTTCGTCCCCATCACCTGCGCAACTCCGATCATCATGGCCCACCCAATGGGCTTCTACGAACGCTATGGGCTGGACGTCGAGGTAATCAAGACCGCCGGCTGGGCGGTGGCACGCGACATGTCCCTGAGTGGCCAGTACGACGCCTCGCACATGCTCTCACCGATGCCGCTGGCGATGAGCATGGGCGTGGGCTCCACCTCTGCGCCGTTCATCATGCCGGCCGTCGAGAACATCAACGGCCAGGCGATCACGCTGCACAACAAGCACAAGGACAAGCGTGACCCGAAAGACTGGAAGGGCTTCCGCTTCGCGGTGCCGTTCGAGTACTCGATGCACAACTTCCTGCTGCGCTACTACGTGGCGGAGCACGGCCTCGACCCCGACCAGGACATCCAGATCCGCGTGGTGCCACCGCCCGAGATGGTCGCAAATCTGCGCGCGGAGAACGTAGACGGGTACCTGGCTCCGGACCCGTTCAACCAGCGTGCGGTGTGGGAACAGGTCGGCTTCATCCACATGCTGACCAAGGACATATGGGACGGACATCCTTGCTGCGCCTTCGCCTGCTCTCGGGCCTTCGCGGAAGAGAACCCGAACACCTTCGGGGCCCTGTTCCGCGCCATCATCGAGGCGACGCAGTACTCCTCGGACCAGGCCAACCGGGTTGAGATCGCCGAGGCCATCTCTCCCCGCGCCTATCTGAACCAGCCGGTACCGGTGGTGCAACAGGTGCTGACTGGCCGCTTCGCCGACGGTCTTGGCAACATCCAGGATGTACCGGACCGGATCGACTTCGACCCCTTCCCCTGGCATTCGATGGCGATCTGGATCCTGACCCAGATGAAGCGCTGGGGCTACGTCGAGGGTGATGTCAATTACAGCCAGATCGCGGAGCAAGTGTTTCTGGCGACCGAGTGTGGTGACGTGATGAAGGAACTCGGGTTCGAGCCGCCGGAGAAGACCGCAAAGAATTTCACGATCATGGGGAAGGTGTTCGACTACACCGACCCGGAGACGTACGCGAAGAGCTTCGCGATCGGGAGAGCTTGATATGCTGGCCAACCTGAATCTCAGGGCTGCCATCATCTCGATCACATTCCTGATCGTGACCCTGGGCCTGTGGCAGTTGGCCACGGCCCCGGAGGCCCTGATCGGGGCCGGAGAGCTCAGCGAGTACGAACTGCTGATGGGCGGCGCCTCTCAGCCCTCCGGCATCCCGGCGCCGTCGCAGGTCTTCAGCCACGCGGTGGACGAACTGAGCCGGCCATTCTATGACGCGGGGCCCAACGACAAGGGCATCGGGCTGCAGCTGGCCTACTCCGTCGGGCGGGTAATGGCCGGGTTCGGGCTCGCGGTGCTGGTTGCGATTCCGCTGGGCTTCGTGATCGGCATGTCACCGGTACTGAACAAGGCCTTTAATCCCTACATCCAGGTACTGAAGCCCATCTCTCCGCTGGCCTGGATGCCCTTGGCGCTGTTCATCATCAAGGACTCGAACACCTCGGCGATCTTCGTGATCTTCATTTGCTCGATCTGGCCGATGCTGATCAACACTGCCTTCGGAGTGGCAGCGGTGCGCAACGACTGGCTGAATGTTGCCCGCACGCTGGAACTTTCCAAGCTGCGCACCGCCTTCACGGTGATCCTCCCCGCGGCAGCCCCGACCATCCTTACCGGCATGCGGATCTCCGTGGGTATTGCCTGGCTGGTGATCGTCGCCGCCGAGATGCTCGTCGGCGGCACCGGCATCGGCTACTACGTCTGGAACGAGTGGAACAACCTCGACCTCGCCAGCGTGATCTTCGCGATCCTGATGATCGGCATCGTCGGCATGTTGCTCGACGGGATGCTTGTCCAGGCGTCGCGCTTCGTACGCTACCAGGACTGAGAAACGCTCATGACCGCACATTTCCTGCAGATCGAGAACCTCGCGCGACGCTTTCCCCAACCTGGCAGCAAGGAGCCGACCACCGTCTTCGAGGGGGTGAACTTCAGTATCGAGAAGGGCGAATTCGTCTGCATCATCGGCCATTCGGGCTGCGGCAAGTCCACGATCCTGAACGTGCTCGCCGGGCTCGACCACCCCAGCGACGGCAATGTAATCATGGACGGGAAGGTGATCGAGGGCCCGAGCCGGGACCAGGGGGTCATCTTTCAGAATCACAGCCTCCTGCCCTGGCTGTCGACCTTGCACAACGTGACCTTTGCGGTACGCGCCCGCTGGCCGAATTGGAGCCGGGCAAAGATCCGCGAACACAGCGTCAATTACCTCGAGATGGTCGGCCTCGGCGAGGTGCTCAACCGCAAGCCCGCGCAGCTTTCCGGGGGTATGCGCCAGCGTGTCGGCATCGCCCGCGCTTTCGCGATCGAACCCAAGCTGCTGCTGATGGACGAGCCTTTCGGGGCGCTGGACGCATTGACCCGCGGTGTGATCCAGGAGGAACTTCTGAAGATCTGGGCCCGCACCCACCAGACCGTGTTCATGATCACGCATGACGTGGACGAGTCGGTGCTACTGGCCGACCGCGTGCTGCTGATGACCAACGGCCCGAATGCCCGGGTCGCGGAGTCGGTGATCGTCGATATCCCGCGGCCCCGCGAACGCGCCACGCTGCACGAGCAGCCCGGCTACTACCCGGTGCGCAATCACCTCGTCGAGTTCCTGGTCCGGCGCGCGAAGACCCTCGCCAGTGCCGCCCGGGATACCGATCCTCGGCACACGCCGCGCACCGTGAACCCGGTCAAGCCCGACACCTTCCCGCCACGACCCGCGCTGGTCAGAAGCGGTTGACAACCCACAAGCAGAACCCTTCAACGAAGACCAAGGAGTACCAGGATGTTGAGCAAGCTGGAAATAACGGAATCCATCATTGAGGCCAAGCTGTCCAAGGGCACCACCTGGGCCGCGATCGCCGAGGCAGCCGGTCTGCACGAAGTGTATGTCACCTCCGCCTGCCTGGGCATGAACCACCTGGACGAGAGCGCGGCGGAAGGCCTCTGCGCCTTCCTCGGCCTCGGGCCCGAGGTAGTCGCGGCGCTGCAGGCGTTCCCGCACAAGCACTGGGACAAGACCATCCCCACCGACCCGCTGATCTACCGCTTCTACGAGGCCGTGAATGTGTACGGTGAAACGATGAAGGAAATCATCCACGAGAAGTTCGGCGATGGCATCATGAGTGCCATCGATTTCACCATGGACATCGAGAAGATCCACGACCCGAAGGGCGACCGCGTGAAGGTCACCTGGAACGGAAAGTTCCTTCCCTACAAGAGCTGGTGACCTAAAAGCCGCCCACGGCACCTTCCCCCGAGGGCAGGGGCCCGGATGACGGGCGGCTTGGCCTCGGCTTGAGGAGGAATCGGCCTCTAGCCTCGTTGCCGCTCCGAAAACACGAGTGTGGTGTCCGAGTCCGGTGTCGGGTTACGCTGCGCTAACCCGACCTACGTTTCGTGCGTTCCCTGATGCGGCTATCGGGGGTTCAGGTCACCGGCGCAGTTCGTCGTCCCGGTAGTGCATATCGAGCCAGC
>RECA01000207.1 GCA_007692435.1 Thioalkalivibrio sp. | reverse complement strand
GGATGACGGGCTTCGCCCTCTTCCGCCCTACGCTTCTTTCATGGTCGGGGGTGGTTGCCAGACGCCATGAAAGTTAGCCCCAGACCAGGACCAGGACCGACACGAGGATGGGGGCGCCGGCGACGACCGCGAGGGTCACCACGCACAGCGTACATTCCTTCAGGTTTTTCATCTTTAGGATTCGCATGGCGGTTCAGCAGACATATTACTCGCGCATCGCCTTTGGAGGGCGCGGCGGAGGTTCCCATATCCCGGATGGGATCACAGGTTCCCATCCGATCATTCCGGGAGTTTGTGTGTTCCCGTGGCGACAGCCCGGGGCAGCGCCCGGCGGGCCCGGAGCCGAAGAGATCGATTCCCTGTCCGGAAGAGGCGGCAGGCTTGCCCGTTTCTGAATAGCGGCGGCGGCTTCGGGCGCGGAGTGTCCGGCCGCCGCCCGGGCGAAACGGATTCATTGCCGGGCCCGTCCCACGGTCGAGCGGCGCCGCACGCTGTACACGTTCGGCAGGGCCTGGATGCGGTCGAAGAGGCCGCTCAGCTGGCTCAGGCTCTCCACCTCCGCGGTCAGTTCCATGTGCACGGAACGGTCCACAGGGTGGGTCTGGGTCTGGACCGCGAGCAGGTTCACGTTCGCATTGGCGAAGACGTTGCTGATGTCACGCAGCAGGCCGGAGCGGTCCTGGGCCTCCACGAGCATGTCCACCGCCTGCGTCGGGGCCTCCTCGCCCCAGCTCACCGGGATCAGCCGCGGACGCTTGTCCTCGGGTAGCCGGAGGATGTTCACGCAGTCCCGGCGGTGCACCGATACGCCCTTGCCGCGGGTGATGAAGCCGACAATCGGATCGCCCGGCACGGGATTGCAGCAGTTGGCGAGGCTGGTCAGCAGCCCGCCCACACCGCGGATATGAATGTCGCCGCCACCGGCGGGTTTTCCGTCGTGCACGGGCCGGCGCCGCGCGCGCAGCGCGGGGATCGGCACCGCCGCATCGACCTGCAGCTTCTGGGCGACCTGCGCGGTGGTAAGGTCGCCGGCGCCCAGCGCGATCAGCATGTCCGCCGGGCGGTGGTAACCGAGGCGGGTGGCGAGATCCTCGTGGTCCACCTGGCTCACGCCCAGCCGCTGGCACTCCCGGTCCAGCAGGCCGCGCCCGTTCGCGAGGTGCTCCTCCTGGTTCTGCTGCCGGAACCAGCTGCGCACCTTGTTGCGGGCGCGGGTGGTCTGCAGGTAGCCCAGGCCGGGATTCATCCAGTCGCGGCTCGGTCCGCCCTCGCGGGTGGTCAGGATCTCCACCCGCTGTCCGGACCGCAGCCGGTAGGTCAGGGGCACGATCCGGCCGTCCACCTTCGCGCCACGGCAGCGGTGTCCGACCTCGGTGTGCACGCCATAGGCAAAGTCCAGCGGTGTTGCGCCCGCGGGCAGGTCCAGCACCTCGCCGCGCGGGGTGAGCACGAAGACCCGCTGATGCAGCACCTCGCTCTGGAATTCGTCCAGGAGGTCCTGATCGTCCTCGTCGGATTCCAGGAGCTGCCGCAGGGAGGCGATCGCCCGGTTCAGGGCCTTGTCCTCGCGCCCGCCTTCCTTGTAGCGCCAGTGCGCGGCCACCCCGAGTTCGGCGAACTCGTGCATCGTCCGGGTCCGGATCTGAACCTCGACCACCTTGCCCTCCGGACCGATCACTGCCGTGTGCAGGGACTGGTAGCCGTTGTCCTTCGGATTGGCGATGTAGTCGTCGAATTCGCGCGGGAGGTGCGGCCAGTGATTGTGGACGATGCCGAGCACGGTGTAGCAGGCGGAGAGTTCGTCGACGATCACCCGGGTCGCGCGCAGGTCGGTCAGGTCCTCCACCGCGATCTGTTTCTTCTGCATCTTGCGCCAGATGCTGTAGATGTGTTTCGGGCGTCCGTAGACCCGCGCCTTCACGCCTTCGGCCTCCAGGGCCTTCTGCAGTTCGCGCGTGAAGGTGTCGACGTAGGCCTCGCGGGCGCGCCGGTTGGCGTCGAGCCCGTTCGCGATGGCCCGGTAGGCATCCGGCTCGAGGATGCGCAGCGAGAGGTCCTCCATCTCCCACTTCAGGGAGCCGATCCCGAGACGGTTCGCGAGCGGCGCGAGCACGGAGAGGGTCTCCTGGGCGAGCAGGGCCGCGTCCGGTTCGTTGCGCTTCGCCGCGAGGCGCAGATTCTGCAGCCGGAAGGCCAGCTTGATCAGCACCGCGCGGACGTCGTCCACCATCGCCAGCAGCATGCGCCGCAGCCGCTCGGCCTGTTCCGGGCGGCCGGTCGGGGCCTCGAACCGCCGGCGGACGAGCTCGCTGACGTTCTCCGTGAGGCGCGTGACCACTTCGCCAAACTGCTGGCTCATCTGGTCGCGGGTCAGGCGGCGGGCAAAGACCGCGGGGATCAGCAGCGTGGCGATCAGGGTCTGGCGGTCCACGTTCAGCCCGCGCAGGATCTCGGCGACGTCGAGCGGATGGGTCTGCAGCCCGGACTGGTCGACGGAGTCCAGCGCGTGGGTGATCGCCGCGGTGAGCTGCAGGTCTGGCGTGTCCGTGCCCGCGAAGTGCCGGGCCAGGGCCGAGCGTTCCATTCCCTGCAGCTTCTGATCGGTCAGCAGTGAGTGACGCATGGGAGCAGTATATCCGGGCGCCCGGGAAAACTCCTTCGCCGGGCACGGCCCCTCACTCGGGGCCGCGCAGGACCCGCAACGGGGCCAGGTCCAGTACCCGCCGGGTACCCAGCCAGCCGGCCAGACCGATGCCCAGTGTCCCACCAACGATTCCGAAGACGAAGGTCATCGGGTTGACCGAGTACTCGAAGCCGAACACCTGCCAGGCGAGCAGTCCACCCACCGCGCTCGCAATTACCGCTGCAAGGAGCCCCGACAGCAGCCCGAGGGTGCCGAACTCGGCGAGCAGGCCGTTGCGGATCTGTGCGCGCCGTGCGCCGAGGGTCCGCAGCAGCGCGGTCTCGCGCCTGCGCACGTCGCGTGTGGCCTGCACGGCCGCATACAGCACCGTGAGCCCCGCGAACAGGGTGAACAGGAAGACATACTCGACCGCACGCGTGGCCTGTTCGATCACGGACCGGACCTGGGCGAGCAGCGCGGTGACGTCGATCGCGGTCACCGCCGGGAACTCGCGCAGCCAGCGGTTCTTCTCGCCTTCCAGCCCATCGGGCAGATGGATGCTGGTGATGTAGGTCTGCGGCTGGTCGGCGAGCAGGGCAGGCGGGCCGATCACGAAGAAGTTGACCTTGAAGCTGTCCCAGTCGACCTCGCGGACGCTGGTGATGGGCCCGCTGAACGGGGTGCCCGCGATGTTGAAGGTCAGTTCGTCACCCAGGCTGAGCCCGAATCGTTCCATCAGGCCGCTCTCCAGCGACCATTCGCCGGCCGGGGTCGACGGGTCGAACCAGCGGCCCTCGACGATGCGGTTGTGCGCCGGCG
Source organism: Thioalkalivibrio sp. (assembly GCA_007692435.1). GTDB lineage: Bacteria > Pseudomonadota > Gammaproteobacteria > Ectothiorhodospirales > Ectothiorhodospiraceae > Thioalkalivibrio. Next base: position 9,533 of record RECA01000207.1, on the reverse strand, counting down.
GCTGTTCGGCGTACGACAGGTTGAACTCCCGTTCCAGCAGGCGCTGCGCGCGCTCGTCCTCGAAATCCTCGGCCGACACCCGCTCGCCGTCGATCTCCACGAGCCGGCCACGGATCATCGGTTCCATGGTCGGGCGTTCCAGCCCCGCATCCTCGATGCGATCCGCGAAGGCTGCCTGCTGTCCCGGCTGGATGTTGATGAAGAACAGGTTCGGGGCGTCCGCCGGGATGTTCTGCTCCCACGCGGAGAGGAGGTCCACCCGCACGATCGCGAGCAGCAGCAGGGCGAGGATGCCGATGCTGAAGGCCACCATCTGGATCGCGCTCAGGCCACCGCGGCGGGAGAGATTCGCGAGGCCGAAGCGCATCGCCATGCCCCCCCGGTTCCGCAACGGGCGCAGCAGGACGATCAGCAGCAGTCCGAGCGCCCCCAGCACCAGCAATGCAATGCCGGTGCCGATCAGCACCCAGGCGGCGAGCGCGGGATCGGCCGATTGCCAGTAGAGCAGCGCGCCGAAGGTGATCAGCGCAAGCGACGCGGACAGCCAGGTCGACACCGGCGGCAGTCCCAGGTTGCGCTGCAGCACCCGCAGCGGCGGTACCTGGCCGATGCGCAGCAGGGCGGGGAGCGCGAAGCCGGCGGCGGTGATCAGTCCGACGCCCATTCCGGCGACCAGCGGACGCCAGCCCGGCGGGGGCAGCTCGGTTGCCATCCAGTCAGCGAGGAGTCCGCTGAGCACGAATTGCGCGGCAAAGCCCAGCGCCAGACCCACCATGCTGGCGGCGGCGGCGATCGCCAGCACGCGCAGGAAGTAGAGTCGCAATACCCGGTGCCGGCTCGCGCCCAGTGCGCGCATGACCGCAGCTGCATCCGCCCGCTGGTTCGCGTAGTGGTGCGCGGCCACCGCAATCGCCGCGCCGGCCAGCAGCACCGCCATCAATGAGGCGAGTCCGAGGAAGCTGCGGGCGCGGCTCACCGCTTCGCGCAGCTCGGGATTGGCATCCTCGAGATCAAGCAGGCGCTGGCCCGCGACCATCTCGTTCTCCAGCCAGCCGCGAAGGCCCTCCACCGCGGCCGGTGGACCGGCCGCGAGAAACTGGTAGCGGACCCGGCTTCCCGGACCGACCAGGCCCGTGCGTTCCAGGTCGTCGAAGTGGATCATCAGCCGCGGGGCGATGTCGAAGAGGCTGCTGCCGCGGTCCGGCTCCAGCAGGATCTCCTCGGCGAGATCCAGCGTGAGCTGGCCCAGCTCGACCGGGCTTCCGCGCTCCAGTTCCAGCGACAGCAGCAGGGAACCGTCACCCCAGGCCTCGCCCGGCCCGGGTCCGTGGTCCAGGCGTTGCGGTTCCGGTTCGGCCTGCAGCTGCACCTCGCCCCTGAGGGGCCAGTCGCGGTCCACAGCCCGCACCGAGACCAGTTGCGACTCGTCGTCCGGCGTGAACAGCACACTCGGCAGCGTGGCGCTGCGGGCCGCGTTCAGGCCGCGGTCCCGTGCCTCATCCAGCCAATCATCAGGGATCGCGGAATCCGAGACCACGGCAATGTCGCCGCCCAGCAGGGTCGCCGCCTGCTGGGTCATGCCGCGGTCGACGCGATCGGTGAAGAAGCCGACGGCCGCGACCGCCGCGACGGCGATCACCAGCGCGGCGGCGAGCACGCGCAGCTCCGGGCTGCGCCACTCCCGCAGGGTATCGCGCAGGAAGGCGGATCCGCGCCTGCGCGCCCGCGTCACTCCAGCACCCCGTCACGGATGTGGACGACGCGGTCGCAGCGCTCTGCCAGTGCCGGGTCGTGCGTGACCAGCACCAGCGCAGCCGGGTGTTCTTCATCAGGGTCGTCGCTGCCGGTCCCGGCCAGCCCGAACAGCAGGTCGATGATCCGGGCGCCGGTCTCGGCGTCCAGGTTCCCGGTGGGCTCGTCGGCGAACAGCACCGCGGGCCGGTCGACGATGGCCCGTGCGATTGCGACGCGCTGCTGTTCTCCGCCGGAGAGCTGGTGCGGGTAGTGGTGGGCCCGCGCCTCGAGGCCCACCTGCTCCAGGGCCGTGTGCGCGCGCACGGTGAGGTCGCGCCCGGAGACGCGATCGTTGGCCGGGTTGAGTTCCAGCGGCAGCAGCACGTTCTCGACCGCGGTGAGCGCAGGCAGCAGCTGAAAGGACTGGAACACGAATCCCACCCGTCCGGCGCGCAGCGCGGCGCGGCCATCTTCGTCCATCTGTCCGATATCTTCGCCGAGCAGTCGAACTTCTCCGGCGCTCGGGGCGTCCAGACCAGCGAGGAGTCCCAGCAGCGTCGACTTGCCCGAGCCGGAGGCGCCGAGGATCGCCAGGCTCTCTCCGGGCTGGACCGAGAGCGACAGGCCCCGCAGGATCTCCAGGGAGCCGCTCGGTCCCTGGATCCGCTTTTCGAGGCCGGTGGCCTTCAATACGGAGTTCGAGGATGCATCCATGTTTCGTTTCCTGATCACAATGGTTCTGGCGTTGCTATGGAGTGTTTCCAGCGCCGGTAATTCCCACGATGTGCATCGAATTCTCGTTCTCGGCGATTCACTCAGTGCCGCGCACGGGATCGCTGAAGACGCGGGCTGGGTCTCCCTGCTCGAGAGGCGCCTCTCGGAGCGCGATCCGCCCTGGGACGTCCGCAATGCCGCCGCCGGAGGCGAGACCACCGCAGGCGGACGGAGCCGGCTGCCGGAATTGCTGGACGACACCCGCCCGGATCTGCTGATCCTGCAGCTCGGCGGCAACGATGGCCTGCGCGGCCTCTCGCTGCGGGCGATGCGCGAGAACCTCGAGGCGATGCTCGATGCCGCGGACGCGTCCGGTGCCGAGGTGCTGCTGCTCGGGATCGAGATCCCTCCGAATTACGGGCCGCTCTACACCGAGCGATTCCGCTCGGTCTTCTCCGATCTCGCCGCGGAGCGGGGCCTGGCCTTCGTCCCCTTCCTGCTCGAGGGCGTCGCGCTCGAGCCCGGGATGATGCTCGACGATGGCATCCATCCCGGCGCCGAGGCGCAACCGCGAATCCTGGAAAACGTCTGGAGCGAACTCGAGCCCATGCTGGAGCGCCTCGAGGAGGAAGAGCCGGCGGCCGTGAAAGGCTGAGCCGCCCCAGCCCCCCGTGGGAGGCGAGCCCTCTCGGCGACCCAACGCCGGAAGACCCCGCCGCCCAGGGGGCTGGCCTCCTACGTCCTGCCCGGCTCCGGCGGCTGAGCGATCAGTCGCCGGAGCTCCGACAGAATCGCGTCCGGAAGCAGCGCGCGGAGTACCGGGTGGGCATCCCCCTCGATCTCGCTGAACACCGGCAGCGTCAGGATGCGCTGTTGCCGCGTCAGGGGATCGCCGTACTGGTTGGGCTGGATATGGGGTCCCGAACTGGCATCCAGAACCGCGACCTGTGGCCCGTCCTCGAGCACGTCGACGATCTCCAGTACGCGGTTGCCGTACTGGCCGCGGATCCCGATCAGCGGTTCCAGCAGCCGTACGGCCGCGCGCGCAGCATCACCGGTACACCTCGCTGCGGACTCGCGGCTGCCCGGGTTCGTGTCCAGTGTGCTCATTCGCCTCTCCGTTTGCCGGCATTCTCCGCAAACCCGGTGTTCGGCACGCAAAACCCCTCGGGCACGGGGTCGTGGCCGAGGACCGGCCGGTTGATCCAGACCCTCTTCGCGCAGGCCCTTCGCGCGTTATACTGAGTGGACGTCCCTGTAGCTCAGCTGGATAGAGTGGCCCCCTCCTAAGGGGCAGGTCGCAGGTTCGAATCCTGCCGGGGACGCCAGTCATCTCAATCCCCCCCTGGCCCCATCCCCGGGCCGATCCGGGGGGTGTCCCCCGGGCCATCCCATGGTTCGGGTCCCGCCTCGGGATTCAGATCTCCTCGATCAGGCGCTCGCGCAGTTCCTGCTCCTCCTCCGGGCTCAGCGATGTGCCGTCCGCGTTGAGCAGCAGGAACTGGTCCTCCGCCTGTTCTCCGGCCGTGCTGATCCGGGCGGTGCGCACGTTGATCCCCTCGTCGGCGAAGACGCATCCGATCGTCGACAGCAACCCCGGACGGTCGAGTGCCCGGACGTTCATCCGTGTGCTCTTGCCGTTCGTGCCGGGGCTGAAACTGACCCGGGTATCCACGTCGAAGTGCTTCAGGCGGCGCGGCAGGTTGCGCGTCACCGGGTGGTGATCGAAGCGTGGGTCCTGCAGCCGTTCCCGGAGCGCGGAGCGGATCTCGTCGACCCGGAATCCCGGCTCCACCGTCTGGCCCATGCCCTCCAGCACCATGAAGGTATCGAGGGTGTGTCCGCAGTGGGTGGTGATGACCCGTGCGTCCACGATGTCGAGCCCCAGCTGGGTGAGCGTATTGGCGATCCGGGCGAAGAGGGTGGGGCAGTCCTCCGCGTAGACGAAGATCTCGGTGCTGCCGCGCGGTGTCTCGTGACGCACCAGGACCAGCGGCAGGTCGGAGTCCCGGATCCCGGCGAGGGCGTGGGTGTGCCAGGCGATTTCATCGGCCGAGTGCCGGACGAAGTACTCGACCTCGAACTCGCTCCAGATCGCCTCCACCGCTTCCTCGTCCAGCCCGCGCCGTGCCAGCAGCCGGAGGGCCTCACTGCAGGTCTCGCCGATCTGCTCGTCGACGTCCGGCGGGGTTTCGAGGCCCCGTTCCAGTACGGCCACGGTGGCGTGGTACAGGGTCTGGAGCAGGGAATCCTTCCAGCTGTTCCAGAGTGCCGGGTTGGTGCCGCGGATGTCGGCCGTGGTGAGGAGGTAGAGCAGGTCGAGCCGCTCCAGGGTCCGCACCTCGCGTGCGAAGCCCAGCACCACATCGGGGTCGGAGATGTCGCGGCGCTGGGCGGTCAGGGACATCAGCAGGTGCGACCGCACCAGCCAGCTCACCAGCGCGGAGTCCTCGTCGCTGAGGCCGTGGTGCTGGCAGAAGTGCAGTGCCTCCAGCGCACCCAGTTCGGAGTGGTCGCCACCGCGGCCCTTGGCAATGTCGTGGAACAGGGCGCCAAGGATCAGGCGCTCCGGCCGCTCGATCCGGGCGGCAATCTCGCCGGCCAGCGGAAGTTCGTGGTGGAAGTCGGGGATGAAGAGCCTGCGGGCATTGCGAACCACGTTCAGCGTGTGCTCGTCCACGGTAAAGGCGTGGAACAGGTCGTACTGCATCCGGCCGATGATGCGCCCGAAGGCCGGGATGTAGGCGCCCAGCACGCCGAAGAGGTTCATCCGGCGGAGTTCCGTGGTGATCCCCTGGGGCGCGCGCAGGATCTTCATGAACAGCTGGCGGCAGACCGGGTTGCGCCGGAACTGCCCGTCGATCAGGTGCAGGTGTGCACGGATCAGGCGGATGGTCGACGCTCGGATTCCGTGGATCTCCGGGTGCGTCTGGATCACGTGGAAGGTCTCGAGCAGCGCCGGCGGGTAGATCATGAAGACCTGGTCGTGCACCAGTTCGAGGTAACCGCCGCGCGTCTGGAAGCGCTGGTGGATCCGCTTTGCCTCCTGCAGCGAGGCCGGATCCTCCAGGATGGCCTCGTTGAAGTGCTGCAGCAGCAGCTCGTTCAGGCGCTGCAGTTCGCAGATGGTGCGGAAATAGCGCTGCATGAACTGCTCGACGCCGAGATTCTGGTGCAGGTCAGTGAAGCCGAAGGTGCTGGCCAGCGCGCGCTGCAGGTCGAAGAGCAGGCGGTCCTCCCGGCGGCCGGCGAGCATGTGCAGGGCGAAGCGGACCTTCCAGAGGAAACGCTGCCCCTCGATCAGGTCGCGGAACTCCGCCTCGCGCAGGAAGCCGTGGTCCACCAGCTCGCGGAGGCTTTCGGCGGCGAATTGCCGCTTGCTGACCCAGCCGATCATCTGAATGTCGCGTAGCCCGCCTGGACCCTCTTTCACATTCGGTTCGAGTCTGTAGGCCGTTTCCCCGAAGCGCTGGTAGCGTGCCTGCTGCTCCGCGAGCTTTGCGGTGTAGAACGCGCGCGAGTCCCACAGCTGCTCCGGCTGCATCGCGTCGCGGAAGCGGTCGTACATCGCCTCGTCGCCGGCCAGAAGGCGGGCCTCGAACAGTGTGGTCGCGATCGTGATGTCGTTCTTGGCCTCGCGCCGGCAGTCGGCGATGCTGCGCACGCTGTGTCCCACCTCCAGGCCGGCGTCCCAGAGGAAGGTGACGAACTCGCTGATGGTCTCCGCGTTCTCCGCCTCGGCTTCGGGCTCGGCGAGGATCACGATGTCGATGTCCGATGACGGATGCAGCTCGCCACGTCCGTAGCCGCCTACCGCCGCGAGGCAGAGGGCCCTGTCGCCTCCGAGGCCGTGCTGTTCCCAGATCAGCGCCAGCAGCGCGTCCACCTGGGCTGCATGGCCGTGGATCAGGGCGTCGATGTCCGCCCCGTTTTCGAAGCCGTGGCTCAGGGTGGAGACGATCCCGCGCCGGTGCTCGCGGAAGCGTGCGGCGTCACGGGGGTGGGCTCGGAGCTCCTCCAGGGAGGGACCGGCGGGCGCGAACTCCGTTTCGCCTGCGACCGGTTGCACGGCGCTCATGCCGCGAGGGCCTGGGGAGGGGTCTCCCCGGTGCGCAACGTCAGGATGTCGCAGCCATCGTTGGTGACCAGGATCGTGTGTTCCCACTGCGCGGAGGGGCTGTGGTCCTTTGTCACGGCGGTCCAGCCGTCGGCGAGCAGCCGCGTGTGCCGGCGGCCGGCGTTGATCATCGGCTCGATGGTGAAGCACATGCCCGGTTCCAGGCGCAGGCCGGTGCCCGGTTTGCCGTAGTGCAGGACCTGGGGGTCCTCGTGAAACACCTTGCCGATCCCGTGGCCGCAGTACTCGCGCACGACCGAACAGCGGTTGGCCTCGGCGTAGGTCTGAATCGCATGGCCGATGTCCCCGAGCGTGGCCCCCGGGCGCACCTCGCGGATGCCGAGGTAGAGGCAGGCGCGGGCGACATCGATCGCCCGCTGCGCCTGGATGCTGGGCTTGCCGATCGCGAACATCTGGCTGGTGTCGCCGTGGTACCCGTCCTTGATCACGGTGATGTCGATGTTGAGGATGTCGCCGTTCTTCAGCACGCGGTCACCGGGAATGCCGTGGCAGACCTGGTGGTTCACGGAGGTGCAGATCGACTTCGGGAACCCCCGGTAGTTCAGCGGCGCCGGTATCGCCTTCTGGTGGTTCACGATGTAGTCGTGGCAGATGCGGTCGAGTTCATCCGTGGTGACTCCGGCCACGACCTGGGGTGCGATCATTTCGAGCACCTCGGCGGCCAGACGACCCGCGATCCGCATGCGCTCGATTTCCTCGGCGCTCTTGATGGTGACTGCCATGGGCAAAATCCGGTCGCGCACCGCCGGACCGGAGCGCGCGAGCTTGGTTTGGAGTTGGCTCCTATGCTATAAAGCGCGCGCCCTCGGGGCAATCAAAACCTTAAATCCGCACACGTATCGTCACGGTCTGTTGGGTGCCCGTCCAGCGCGACGGGTTGCAGTCCGGGATACGTGGAGGCCCAACCCTTTCAGGAGAGAGACTCATGTCCTACGTAACCATGCGCCAGATGCTGGAGGCCGGCGTGCACTTCGGCCACCAGACCCGCTACTGGCATCCGAAGATGGCGCCATACATCTTCGGCGAGCGCAACAAGATCCACATCATCAATCTCGAGAAGAGCCTGCCGATGTTCAACGACGCGTTGAACTTCCTGGGCAAGGTGGCCGCCGATGGCGGCAAGATCCTCTTCGTGGGCACCAAGCGCTCCGCGCGCGAGGTGGTGGGCGAGGAGGCGCGCCGCTGCAACATGCCCTACGTGAACCACCGCTGGCTTGGGGGCATGCTGACCAACTTCAACACCGTGAAGCAGTCGATCAAGCGGCTGAAGGACATCGAGGCGATGCGCGCGGACGGCACCATCGACCTTCTGAACAAGAAGGAGGGCCTGATGGTCACGCGCGAGCAGGAGAAGCTCGAGCGCAGCCTGGGCGGCATCAAGGACATGAACCGGATGCCGGATGCGATGTTCGTGATCGACGTCGGCTACGAGAAGATCGCGGTGGCCGAGGCCAACAAGCGCGGGATCCCCGTGGTGGCCATCGTCGATTCCAACAACACCCCCGCAGGCGTGGACTACGTGATTCCGGGCAACGATGACGCGATGCGCGCGATCCAGCTCTACGTGGCGGCGATCGCGGACAGCATCATCGAGGCCAAGGGCGCGGGCGCGACCGCGGTCCAGGAGGAGGAATTCGCTGCCGCCGAGACCGGCGCCGAGTCCTAACCACGTATCCGCCGGCCGCAGCGCGAGCGCGCGGCCGGCATCAGTCAGGAGTGTTTTCATGCAGATTACCGCTGCTCAAGTCAAAGAACTGCGCGAGCGTACCGGCGCCGGGATGATGGAGTGCAAGAAGGCACTCACCGAGGTGCAGGGCGACATCGAGGCCGCGATCGAGGCGATGCGCAAGTCGGGTCAGGCCAAGGCCGACAAGAAGGCCGGCCGCATTGCGGCCGAGGGCCGCATCGAGATTGCCATGGAGGGTCCCCGGGCCGTGATCATCGAGGTCAACTCGGAGACCGACTTCGTCGCGAAGGACGCGAATTTCCAGCAGTTTGCCCTGGAGTGCGCGCAGGCGGCACTGGCCTCCGACGCCGCGGACGTCGACGCCCTGATGACCGTTCAGGTCGAGGGCCAGAGCCTGGAGGAGCGCCGCGCGGCGCTCGTTGCAAGGATCGGCGAGAATGTCCGGGTACGCCGCTTCGAACGTATGCACGGTGCGGGTCCGCTCGGGGCCTACCTGCACGGGACCCGCATCGGCGTGCTCGTGAGTCTCGAGGGGGGCGACGTGGAACTGGCGAAGGATGTGGCGATGCACATCGCCGCCAGCCGGCCGATCTGCGTCGACGCCGACCAGGTGCCGGCGGAGACGGTGGAAAAGGAGCGCGGTATCTTCCGTGCGCAGGCACAGGAGTCGGGCAAGCCGCCGGAGATCATCGAGAAGATGATCGAGGGCCGCATCCGGAAATTCCTGGGCGAGGTGACGCTGGTCGGGCAGCCGTTCGTGAAGAACCCCGACCAGACCGTGGGCGAGCTGTTGAAGGCGAACGGGGCCCGGGTCGCGGGTTTCGTTCGCTACGAAGTGGGCGAGGGGATCGAGAAGAAGTCCGAGAACTTCGCCGAAGAAGTGATGGCGCAGGCGCGCGGCGCCTGATACGGTCCCTGCGGCGGGCTTCGCACAGCCGCCGCTCCGCCGCAGGGCAGAATCCAACTCCTATCGAGGGGCCCCATGAGCCAGTCAGGCCAGCCGGCATACAGGCGCATTCTTCTGAAGCTGAGCGGTGAGGCCTTCATGGGGGCGCAGGATTACGGCGTCGATCCCGATGTGCTGGATCAGGTGGCCGGCGAGGTGGCGGAGCTGTCCGGCCTCGGGGTCGAGATCGGCATCGTGATCGGCGGCGGCAACATCTTTCGTGGTGCCGGGCTTGCCGAGGGCGGCATGGACCGGGTCACCGGTGACCACATGGGCATGCTGGCCACGGTGATCAACGCGCTGGCGCTGCAGGA
>RECA01000005.1 GCA_007692435.1 Thioalkalivibrio sp. | reverse complement strand
TGAAGCTGCCCAACGAGACGTTGCAAGTGATCGCTGACCCAGACCGGTCACCGCTCCTCCTCAGTGTCCGATTGGAGTTACATTGCTGTCGCTGACGGTCTCGGCTCGAGTGCCCGGTTTGGGCCGAGAGCGGGCTCCCAGGGCGGTTGGACGCGACGTGTTAAGCGGTCGCCCGGGGTGATGGGTTTCGTGCTCAGCCGCGTTTGGTTTGTGCGGTCCGAGGCATGGTATTCTTCGCTTGATCGCTATTTCGCTTCACCCGTGGCCACTGCGGATTCAGTGGCACCCGCCGACTTCGGTCGGCATCCCAAAGCCCCTCCGGGTCGTGAGAAGGGGCGTGACGACAGACCTCGACCCCATAGTCCGGGCTGGCCTTGTCCCTGGCGGTACAGCCAACCCCTACAGCGGACTATTTCCCCCCGCGCCACGGTGAACGGCGCATCTTCGACTGCAAAAGCCGGGTGGCCCTTTGGGTCACCTGGCCCGCTTGCAGGCCGGTGCTGTGCGCGAGGTTTTCCCCCAGGCCGGGGCGCTCGGTCTGCGGGAAGACCTCGCGGTCTTCTTCACAGCACCGGTTGCCCGCCGCCGGCAGCCGGGCGGGTCCCTTTGTGCGGCCAAGCCGTGCCCTGCAAGTATGCGGTCCTGATCCCTCGTATCGGATCGGTTGATGGCGCGATGACTGGGCTTCACGGCCAGGCCTGTCATGTCCATGGCAGAGGGAACGCGGGGGGTGCCCCGCTCGACTCGTTCGGTCGTCAGCGCTGCTGAATGTCTGCAGGCTCGACCCGATTCCACCTGAACGACTGAACTGCGGAGGCCCCTCTCGGAGGGGGTCTCTCCCGGCGTTGTGCCGTATCCGTGCGCGCCGCCGGGAGAGGCCCGAAAAAATGCGTTCGCAACGGGAAAACGGTTTTCGATTGCCGCGCGCAGCGCTCTGTACCGACGATGGGGCTGCACGGTAGGGCCAATGCCGTGCATGCCCCCTACAGGGCCGCCCGTGCCGCGAGGCGCGGGCTCTTATCCCGCGGGAGATGCCGATGCGACAACGGATTTTCATGCTGGCCGTGCTGCTGACAAGCCAGCCGGTGGTCGCCAGCGATGCGGTCCAGGTCGGCCGCTATCTGACGGTGGCGCCGATCCCCACGGCGGAGCAACTGGAGCCGCTGTCGGTGATCGTCAACGTACGCTTTCCGCGTTCCGTGCACACCGTGGGCGGCGCGCTGCAGCACCTGCTGCCGCCCAGCGGCTTTCAGCTTGCGGACACGCGGCACGCGGACCCGCAGCTCGCTGTGCTGATGACCCGGCCGTTGCCGGAGGTGCACCGGCAGATCGGGCCGATGACCCTGCAGGAGGCCTTGAGCACACTCGCTGGCGAGGGTTGGCAACTGGAGGTGGACCCGGTGTACCGCCTGGTCTCCTTCCGTCTGCAGGCTGCGCTGCGTGAGCGCTACGCGCAGGTGGAGCCTCCGGTCTGGACGCCCGAGACCCTCGCTCGGGAGTACGAGCGACCGACTGTGGGCTGGTTCGAGGCGCCGGTCGCGGACGCGATGGTTAGCGGTAACCGCTACGGCCCGGTACGGCGCGACGAGACCCTGCTCGAGATCGCGCTGCACCTGGTCGAAAGCCGGTACTGGTCCGGCCGAGACCTCGCGCGGCCCGGCCTCGTGGCGCTGCTGCGTGCGAACCCCGATGCGTTTCTGGCCATCGACGGCACCCCGAACCTGAACCTGCTGCGCACCGGCGCGTACCTGCAGATCCCCCCCGAGGGCGACGTTGTCATGATTCCGCGGGCTGAAGCGGAGCAGGTGATCGCGCAGCAGCACGACGATTGGCAACGGTATCTGACCGCGCGCGCCGAAGCGCGTGGCGCACGGGAGCAGGGCGATGAGTGACACCACACAAGGGCCGGTCGAGATCGACGAGAGCCGGAGTACGCGGCCGATGCCGAAGGGCCTGCTGCTGGGCGGCGTGGCGGTGCTGGGCGTGATCGTCCTGATGGGAAGTTTCATCCTCTCCGGTGGCTCGAGATCCGAGGGGGGCGACGCGGCCGCTTTCCCCGATGACCCGGAGGCGCTGGTGGGCGACGTGGAAGCAGAACCGGGGCCGGGCAGGGCGCCCGCCGACTTGGGGCCGGAGGTCTCGCCGGTGACGCTGGCCGGCGTGCCGATCGGCGTCGCTGACCTGGAGCCCATCCCGGTAGCGCCGTGGATGGACGAACAGACCCGGCTCGAGGCGCGCCTGACGACCGTGGAGCAGGATCTGGAACGCCTGCGGCAGCGGCACGCCGTCGTGGCGGCCGACCTGGATACTCTGGTCGCCGGGGAACCCTGGATCCAGGCCGAGGCGGAGCGTGTTGCCGACCCCTCGGCGCTGGAGGCGGTGGAGGCCCAGGCCGAGCGCCTGCAGTCGCTTGAGGGCCGTCTGACCCGGCTCGAAGCCGCGCAGCGCACTCGCGCGGCCGCAACTGCGCCGCCCTTTAAGCTGGTCGCGATCGACTGGTGGAACGGCGAGCCCTACGCGACCCTGCGCAGCCAGGGGCGCTACACGCGCATCCAGGAAGGGGAGAGCATCTCCGGCTGGGCGCTCGAGCGGATCGACGCCACCCGCCGCGAGGCGGCGTTTCGGCAGGCCGATCGCGTAGTGCGTCTGACCGCGCAGGGAGGTTGAGCATGGAGATCGTCGCCGCCGCGATATTGCTGTTCACACTCATCACCGTATCGGCGGAC
>RECA01000006.1 GCA_007692435.1 Thioalkalivibrio sp. | reverse complement strand
CAAAATCCGGTTCTGGCAACAGAGTGCGGGTTCGATTCCCGCCCCCGGCACCATCAAAAAAATAATACTTTCATGGCCCCTCGAACCGGTCACCGAATATCTTGTCAGTCAAATCGTATTGATTGACCGTCCACTTCGCATACAGCGTGCTATCACCGACCACCCCGTAAGCCGTCTGCGCCGTCCAGGTATCGCCGCTGCCATCAGGCATCGTGTTCCAGCCGGTGAAGGAATGCCCCTCACGCACCGGCACCGGCAGCACACCGATCGGCTCACCGAACGTCACATCCACTGAAGTCGGCGATACCGTCCCGCCCTGGGCATCAAAGCTCAAGGTATAGGTATTGGCCTCAAAGACGAACTCCACCTTGCAATCCTCGGTAATGGGGCCCGTGGTCCACACATCGCCGGCAAAACTGCCCGCCGGGCAGGTACCACCCGGGCTGGCCGGGCTGTAGCCGGGATCTGCGGTCACAGTGAAATTCGCGCTGGCGCCTTGCGGAACCTCCAGGGTGTCGGGTTCCACCTGGCCGCCGCTCAGCGCCAGTGCTGTCACGGTGAAAGTCACGCCGTCCCCGCCGATCGCTTGGCTGATGGTCTGCTCGGTCACCTCTCGTTCCCAGGGCTCGTCCATCTCGATCTCGGTCCAGCCCTTGGCTACCGCCCAGTCGCGCCAGGCCCGGCGGTACAGCACCCGGCCATGCACCTCAAGCACCGCGCCAGCCTGCACATCGGGTGGCAAGGCGAAGGTGTAGTGGCCGATGTCGGTCGCCCCCGGCATCAGGGTGGTCTTGGCGTAAAGATCTTCGGCGTCGATGAACGGCACCGGCCGCACGGTCGGTCCTTCGCCGTTGATCCGGCCCTCCAGTACCTTGGCATAACCGCGTCCCGGCCAGCCCGCATAGTCACCATTGCCGGGCGCGACTTCAGTCTCGGCACTGGCCCAGAACGGCAGCACATCGCCCTCGGTGAGGGTCAGTGGTTCGCCGTCCAGGGTTACTTCGACCACCAGCAGCGCATTGCGTGGATCCACCCCGGTGGGCCAGCGATGACCGAGCACCAGGCTGGTCAGTTCCGAGCGCACCTGCACGCTACTGGCCGCAACCTCCTCAATCACCAGCACCAGCTCGACCGGATCGCCCAGGCGACCGGAGTACACGCCGGGAAAACTGTGATCGCGGCGCTGTGAAGCCGGGCGCGTGGGCCCCTGAGACGCAATCTGACCCGCAGTGGCGGCCGGCGGCATGTGGCAATCCTGGCAGGAGACGCCATCGTCGGCAGCTGGGGAGGCCAGCCACTCGCTGTAGGTTTCCTGCCCGGGCGCGCCTGTTCCGGGGGTGACGTATTCATGGCAGCTGGCGCACATGCGCGAGTCGGAAAAAACCGGCGCATAGAAGGCGTTCATCTGGTTACTGCCCACGTCGGCCAGGGGGCCCCAGACATGGCGATCGGCTCGGTTGCCCTGCGGGAGAAAGAACTCGGCATTGCCGAGCAGGTGAATCTCATCGACCTGGTCGTTGATGATGTGCAGCTGGTGACAGCTGGTGCAGGTCACTCCTTCCATGCCGGCGGTGGAAGTGACCTCATTGAACTTGACCGCACCAGGGTCGAGCGGGCGCTCGTTGGGGGAATGGCAGGTGGCACACAGGCCGCTGTTGTCCGGATCATGGCTGTTGATGAAGACATAGCCTGCACTACTGAGCGGATTGCCAACCGTGCCGTCGCCGGAATAAAGATCGCGCACCCGCACGTTCCGCGCGGCCCGGGCGTGGTTGCTGGTCACCCACTGATCATACTGGGTGCTGTGGCAGTTTCTGCAGTCGCTGGAAGGAGCGGGCCGGTAATTCGGGTCCTGGCCCGTCGGCGCCCGCGGAAGGCGAACCGTGATGTCATCTCCGGGACTGGCACCTGTGCGGACCGCTGTCTCATAGTTAATGGCGCGCGCGGCATCGTAGGCCAGGGCTGCGGCCACATCGAAGCGGGTGCCCGGCAGGCCCGCAACGGACAGCGTGAAGCGCCCGTTGGCGTCAGTGAATAGGGTCGTTTCTGGTCGCGCCTGAACCTGTACCCGAGCGTCGGCAATGGGCGCGTTGTTGCTGTCATCAACTACCACACCGGTAATCGGTTGCTGGGCCCAGGCCGGAAGGCCGGGCAGAAACAGAAGGATCAGCAGCAGCAGGACAGGCAGGTAAATCGGGGCTAAGCGCCCCCCCACGACGGCGGGACGGAACGAGACTGCAATCTCAACGGCACGGAACATGCCAAACTCCCAAAACTGGCGGGATTAGCGGATAGCTCCAAGAAAGAGCGCCGCCAGAAACCCGCAGCGCTTATAGCATACACCCAACAGCCACCCACTTTGCACTCCTCAACCTCAACCGCTTCGGCACTTCTGGATAGCTCCAGGCACCTCATGCGGCGCTATTGGGCCACGCGGCATCCCGACATCCGACAGCACCCTCGTACCTTCTCCTCCCTGAACCGGCGCGGAAGGGCCAAGTCCCCGGCAAGGGTCAGGGTCAGGCTTCCAGGTCGGTCTCGAACAACATCCCGATATCGCGGAACGCCTTGAACTCCAGACAGTTGCCGCTGGGGTCGGTGACGAACAGGGTTGCCTGCTCGCCCTTGCGGCCCTCGAAACGCACGCACGGCTCGATCAGGAAATTCACCCCCGCCGCGCGAAAACGATCGGCAAGGGCCTGAAACCCGTCCCAGTCAAGAATCGGACCGAAATGGCGGGCGGGCACCTGGT
>RECA01000007.1 GCA_007692435.1 Thioalkalivibrio sp. | reverse complement strand
TGATGGGCGTCTGGTCCTTCCTGCGCCAGTTCATGTACACCAAGTTCGTGATCGTGGTCGACGAGGACGTGAACACCCGCGACTGGAAGGACGTGATCTGGGCGATCACCACCCGCATGGACCCGGCGCGGGACACGGTGATGATCGAGAACACCCCGATCGACTACCTCGACTTCGCGTCGCCGGTCTCCGGCCTCGGCTCGAAGATGGGCCTCGACGCCACCGGCAAGTGGCCCGGCGAGACCAACCGCGAGTGGGGCCGCCCGATCTCGATGGACGAAGACGTGAAACGCCGCGTCGACGACCTGATGCAACAGTTGCAACTTTGATAGGGACTGTGCCGGCTCACCACCGATTCAGCCGAAAGTCGCGCATCGCTCCCCTCCCCGCAAGCGGCGGAGGCCGAGCTTCATCGTCCGGGCTGGCTGCGTGCGCCATGAGAGTTATCCCGAAGGCTCCCGGCGCGCGCCTCGGGAGACCCGTAGGGCGGAAGAGCGCAGCGTCATCCGCCACGCGGCGGTGGCAATGTCCCCGGAGCCGGCGGCAGCACCGGCGCCGGATGGCGGATGCCGGGCTTCACCCTCTTCCGCCCTGCGTCGCTCCGGCCGCGAGCCGCGCGCCCAGAGTGGCCCACAGTAGGGTGGGCCAAGCGCAGCGGGCCCACCATCCTGCCTCAGCGACCACCCAGGCTCGCCTCGATCCCCGATATCGCATCGTCATACCGCGGGCGCCACTGGAGCGCATCCCGGATCCGGGTGGAATCGATGCGCCGCTGCTCGCGCAGGAAGCTGGCCATGCCCGGGTACGCGGCGTAGTAGGCCTCGATGTCCTCGATGCACGGCGGCAGTTCCACGCCGATCCGCCCGGCCACCGCGCGGGCGAAGTCCGTGCTGCTCATGTGTTCCGCATCCGCGAGGTTGAAGCTGCCGGTCGGCGCGTCATCCGCCAGCAGGCGCAGGATCGCGTCCACGATGTCGTCGCGGTGGATGCGGTTGCCCGGCGGGCAGACCTCCGGGCAGGGCACCTCCAGCCCGGCGCGGATCTGCTCCTCGCGCAGGCGCCCCGGCCCGTAGATCCCCGGCAGGCGCAGGACCACCCAGTCGCTCCGCCAGCGCTCCGCGGCCTCGACCACCGCGCGTTCCGCGTCCAGCCGGCGCAGCGCACGCGCGGTCGCGGCCCGCAGCGGAGCCGTCTCGTCCACCACCGCGCCCTCCTGGTTGCCGTACACGCCCGTGGTGCTCGCGTAGATGAACCGCTCTGGCGGCCGCCCCTCCAGGGCCCGCAGGAACCTGCGCAGCCTCGGATCCCCCTCCGCGTTGCCCGGGGGCGGCGCGAGGTACACGATCCTGCGCGTCTCGACACCCTCCAGCGACACCGGGTCCCGGTCCAGGTCCACCGGCCGCACCCGCGGGTTCCCCTCGGGCTGGCGGCGCAGACCCATCCAGTCAACGCCCAGGTCCTCGAGGGCCCGCGCCAGCGCATGACCCACGTAACCCAGCCCCACGATCAGGATCGGTCGGTTCTGCGACATCCCCACGTACCCCCGGCTTGTTTGCGTTCGCCCCCCGATTGTCGACAATCCCCATCTTGATCTCCACCAGGACGGCTTGATGGCGTTCAACGTGACGGTAAAACCTGCGGACCACGAGTTCGAGGTTGAAGACGAAGAGACGGTCCTCGAGGCCGCGCTCCGACAGGGCTTTGCCTTCCCCTACGGCTGCCGCAACGGCGCCTGCGGCTCCTGCAAGGGCAAATTGCTGTCGGGCGAGGTGAGCTATGGCCCCGCGCGACCCCCCGGCCTGAGCGCAGAGGACGAAGCGGCCGGCCTCGCACTGTTCTGCCAGGCCGTGCCGGTCGACGACCTCGAGATCGAGGTGCGCCAGATCGGCGCCGCCCGCGACATCGTGGTGAAGACGCTGCCCTGCCGCGTCGCACGGCGCAGCCTGCTCGCGCCCGACGTGATCGAACTGCGGCTGCAGTTGCCGGCCAGCGAGCGCCTGCAGTTCCTCGCGGGTCAGTTCCTCGACATCCTGCTGAAGGGTGGTGATCGGCGGAGCTACTCGCTCGCCAATGCGCCGCACGACGACGAGCACCTGGTGCTGCACGTGAAGAAGGTGCCCGGCGGCCGCTTCTCCGACGCCGCATTCAACGAGATGAAGGAGAAGGCCCTGCTGCGCATCGAGGGACCGCTCGGCAGCTTCATCCTGGACGAGGAATCGGAGCGCCCGCGCCTGTTCGTGGGCGGAGGCACCGGCTTCGCGCCGCTGAAGGGCATGATCGACCACCTGATGGAACAGGGCCTGGAACAGCCGATCCACCTCTTCTGGGGCGCGCGCGATCCCGAGGGCATCTACGCCCCGGAATGGCTCCGCGAGCAGGCCGAAGGGGCGGGCGATCGCTTCCGCTTCACGCCCGTGCTGTCGGAGGCCGCGGCCAACGAGGCCGCGGGCTTCCCGGCCGCCACCGGCTGGCTGCACGATGCGGTACTCACCGCCTACCCCGATCTCTCGGGCTTCGACGTCTACATGGCCGGCCCGCCGCCGCTGATCCACGCGGCCCGCAAGGCCTTCACCGCCGCGGGCCTCCCAGAAGACCGCCTCTTCTACGACAGCTTCGAACCCGCCGCCAAGCCGGAAACCGTCCCCGGCTGAACCCACGGCCCCCTGTAGGAGGCGAGCCCTCTCGGCGACCCGGCGTCGGGGAAGGTCGCCCAGGGGGCTGGCCTCCTACGGTGCTCGGCCCGGCCACCTGTAGGAGGCG
>RECA01000116.1 GCA_007692435.1 Thioalkalivibrio sp. | reverse complement strand
CGCCCTCTTCCGCCCTACGCTTCTTTCATGGTCGGGGGTGGTTGCCTCGCGCCATGACGGTTCGACCCGGCTCAGGCCCTCAGTTGGGCGGGGGCCTCCGCCAGCGTGGCTTCCGCGCCTGCCAGATCGCCACCCAGAAGGCGGGCGTGAACACCAGCAGCAGAAACACGATCGCGGGCAACAGGCGCTCCAGCGCCTCCGCAAGGCCCAGAACCACCGCGAGCCACGAGAAGAGCGCAAACAGGAGCCCGGCGATCAGGGTGAAGAGCGTGACGAAGATCAGATAGGCCGCGAACGGCCGCTGGTCCGGATGCCGAATGCGCAGCACCAGCGGTATCGCCAGGATGAAGAAGGCGATCCAGACGAGAAAGGCCGCGAAGAACGTTCCATTTTCCATCAGCATGTGCCTCCACTGCATTGAAGGGGACCCGTAGCTTCCGGGCCCGTCTGTTTCCGGCACTGCGCCCCTCGCTCCCGAGCCTGCGCCGGGATCCCCGGTCGGGGACATGTCGCGACAGTCGCATGCAACCGCGATGCGGCGAGGGCACGGGAAGCGATGCACGCGGGTCGTGCCATCTGAAAAAGTAGCACGCTTTACTCATGCCACCCAACGGGTTCCGCGATCGTTGCTGTCGGCCTCGCCTGGCCGACTCGAACGCATCGGCGGGATCGGCCGTCCGGGCCATTTCTGAACCGCCGTCTTTGCGCGACACTAGGGTGGTCCGGAACGACCGGTCGCGTTGCCCCCCCGCGCCGGCCAGGCCAGGAAGCGGCAGCCCCCAGCACCGGCAGGGAGAGAAAAGGTGACCGTCGAAATCGCGCTGGTCTTCACCATCATTGCCGCGGCCCTCTACCTCTTTGCCAGCGAGAAGCTGCCGCTGGACATCACCGCGATCCTGGTGATGATCATCCTGATCGCGATTCCGCTGCTGTTCCACTCGCAATGGCTGCTGGACCGGGGCATCGATCTCCAGGCGGCCTTCCCCACCGTCCGCGAGGGACTGTCGGGGCTCTCGAGCCCGGCGACGGTGACCGTGCTCGCGATGTTCATCCTCTCGGGCGGCATCCAGCGCTCGGGACTGATCCACGTGCTCGGGCAGCGCCTGTTTCCGATGGTCGGGAGGTCGGAGCTGCGCATGATCCTGGTCATCGCGGCGCTGGTGGGCCTGGTCTCCGGTTTCATCAACAACACCGCGGCGGTGGCGGTGGCCATTCCGCTGATGCTGGACATGGCAAGGCGCCTGAAGATGCAGGCCTCCCGGCTGCTGATCCCGGTGAGCTTCTTCGGCATGCTGGGCGGCACGCTGACCCTGATCGGAACCTCGACCAACATCCTGGCCTCCGCAATTCTCGCGGACAGCGAGGACTTCGGACGCCAGATCGGCATGTTCGAATTCACGCACCTGGGCCTGATCGTACTGGGCACCGGGCTGATCTACTTCGTGACCGTCGGACGCTGGCTGATGCCGAAACAGGACCGGATCCGGCTGGGCGGGGACGAAGACCGCTTCATCATCGAACTCGGCGTACCGCCGGACAGCCCGCTGGTGGGCCGGACGCTCGAAGCCCACGGCTTCGCGATCAAGGCCTCGGTCGCGGTGGTGAAGCTCGTCCGCGGCGAGACCGTGCACATCAAGCGTGCCGAAGAGATCCGGCTGCGGCCCGACGACATCATCCAGGTGCGCGCGGATCTCCGGCAGGTGATGGACCTGATCAAGGCCGACGATCTGGAGGTCCTCTCGGTATCCGGCGAATCCAGCCGTGTCCGCGGAGACGGCAAGCTGGTCCGCGTGCTGCTTCGCAATTCGCGTTTTTTCGAGGGCCGGGAGGTCCGCTCGGCGAAGTTCTGGGATCGTTACCAGGCGCGGCTGATCGGTCTCGAGAAGGCGGCGCTGGAAGAGCGGCGGATCGCCGACGAGCCGCTCGAGACGGGCGAGATCGCACTGCTGGAGATCTCCCGAACGGCACTGGCCCGCCTGCGGGACACGAAGGACCTGGTGATCCTGGAGGAGAGCCAGGACGAGTTCGATCGGCGCCGCATGTGGACTGCGGGTGGCATCATGGCCGCGGTGGTACTGGGCGCCGCGCTGACACCGCTGCCCATCGTGGTCACGGCGCTGCTCGGCGTGGTCGCGATGGTCGCCACGAACTGCATCAGCGGGAAACACATGTACACCGAGGTCTCCTGGCCGGTGATCTTCCTGATTGCCGGGGTGATCCCGCTGGGCATCGCGATGACCAAGTCCGGCGCCGCCGATCTGCTCGGGGGGCTGCTGGCGACCCATGCAATCGGCTGGCACCCGATTCTCGTGCTGATGGTCCTCTACCTGGTGACCACCCTGCTGACCGAGATGGTCAGCAACAACGCCTCGGTGGTGATCCTCGTGCCAGTGGCGATCTCGCTCGGCCACATCCTCCAGATCGACATCTTCGCACTCGTACTCGCGGTGATGTTCGCCGCCTCCACCAGCTTCCTCACGCCCATCGGCTACCAGACCAACACCATGATCTTCGGTACCGGGCTCTACCGGTTCACCGACTTCGCGAAGATCGGCGTGCCGCTCAACCTGCTGCTGATGGTGGTGACGAGCGTCAGCATCTGGTGGCTGTGGCTCGCGTGAGGAGCGGTGGAAAACCCGGATGCCCGCGGCGGATGGCTTGCAGTTCGCGTGAAAGAACACGGCGTGCGCCTCGGGAACCGGTAGGGCGGAAGAGCGTAGCGTCATCCGCCGTGCGGCGATCGCAATGTCCTGGAGCACGCGGTT
>RECA01000111.1 GCA_007692435.1 Thioalkalivibrio sp. | reverse complement strand
CCATGTCACCCGGAGGTGGCGCACCCATGTCACCCGGAGGTGGCGCACCCATGTCACCCGGAGGTGGCGCACCCATGTCGCCCGCTGGCGGCGTGCCCATGTCACCCGGAGGTGGCGCACCCATGTCGCCCGCTGGCGGCGTGCCCATTTCACCCTCGTGCGGTGGCATATCCATGCCCCGCTCCGGGGGCTGCGTATCCATGCCGGCCTCGGGCGATGCATCAGCGGCATCATCGTCGAAGCCTTGAGCGGCGGCAGAGCCTCCCAAGGCTACCAAAGACGCGATGGCCAGAGCCAGGGCGCTTTTGCGTCGTATCATCAGTGACTCCTGTTCACTTGGTGGAATTGTTACGTCCACCCTGCATACGACGTGCCAGATGCATGGCCGGATAAAAGGTTCTCGCTATGACAACCACTTACGCGCCAATTCGCGACCTATCCGGGGCAACCGGGTGGCGGAGCGAACGTATAACCGCGACACACTGAGTCACCCTGGCAGTGTCAGAACGACACTGTCGCTCGAGGTGGCGCTGCGTATTGAGGGCGCGCCGCGTGTTTGCCGTAAGCTAGCGTTCAGGGATGATCGCTCTCGAATCGATCCCCTCGTGCCCCGAGAGGGGGAACACAAAGATGGACCTGGCCCGGGGTCTGCTCCGGAACGCGCTCACCGATGCCCACATCCAAGCCGGCGTGGACAGTCCTGCGTTCGGGCGTATTAGCGGGCCGTGTAGCCGCCATCGATCACCAGTTCGCTGCCGGTTACGAACTTCGCCTCGTCAGAGGCGAGGTAGACAACGCCGGCAGCGATGTCGTCCGGCTCGCCAACGTGGCCGATAGGGTGCTTCTCGTCGAGCTCACGGCGGAACGCCTCGACGCCTTGGGGTGACTCCCGCCCCAGAGCCTCGACCAGCGGCGTCCAGATATACCCCGGGTGCACCGAGTTCACGCGGATCCCCTCCTTGGCATAGAGCAGGGCATCGGTCTTCGTCATCAGCCGCACCGCGCCCTTCGACGCGTGATAGGGCGGCAGATCCGGCGCGCCAACGATACCGTAGATCGAGGACAGATTGACGATGCTCCCGCCGCCGGCGTTGCGCAGGTGTTTGATCCCATGCTTTGTACACAGAAAGACGCCGCGAACATTGACGGCGATGACCTGCTCCCATTCCTCCACCGTGATCTCGTCAGTGGGTTTGTTGACCCCCGAGATGCCGGCATTGTTGACCACGACGTCGAGCTTGCCGAATTCATCGGCGATCTCGTCGAAGACCCGTCGCACCTCCTGCTCCTCAGCGACATCGAGATGCCAATAGCGAGCCGTGCCGCCGGCGGTCTTGATTCGATCCACCACGCCCGCACCGTCTTCGTCCTGCAGATCGGTCACCGCAACCGCAGCCCCTTCGCGGGCCAGCATCGCGCAAATGGCGGCACCGATTCCCATTGCCCCCCCGGTCACGATCGCTACCTTGCCTTTCAAACGCGCCATATTCCCTACCTCTCAATGGATTCGTGATTTGTCGCCGGCGGGGGGCGGGCCACGGCAAGCCAGCGTGGCGAGCAGCGTGAACTCATGCCCCGCCGACGGTAGCCGCGATCGCGGGACTCCAGTTCCACATCTCCCGCGATCGCGATCCACTCGATCTTAGGGTGTGAAGCTTTAGACGAGTCAAGACAACCTGAATCCACGTCCGTGAAAGGTAGACCACACAACTCACCGCAAATGCCCAGCGCATCACCGAGCGGGGCGTGTCCCCGCTTTTTTGCCCGCCGTTACTGGTCACAGAGTGGTCACACGCGCCCACATGGAGTGACCGGGCAAGAAAAAAGCGACCCGGACAGAGTCCTGAGTCGCTGTTTCCAGGTCTTTTCTGGTGGGCGGTACTGGGTTCGAACCAGTGACCCCTGCCGTGTGAAGGCAGTGCTCTACCGCTGAGCTAACCGCCCGGTCGGGTGGCAAAGAGTAAGCGCCGGCGGGATTGCGGTCAAGCATTTGCGGGGGGCTGGGACGCGGTATGCTTGGGTCCCGGAGCGGCCGCGGCATACGCGCCCCGGGCTCCGCGGCCGGACCCCGGGAACCGTTTCCCGTTCTGCCCCTCCAAGGCGCAGGCCGATTTCTCCGGATGTCCACACAAAGGGAGCGACCATGAGCGACACCACCTCCGCCGACCATCCCGGACTGCCCCGCTATGCGCTGGTGCACCGTCTGCTGCACTGGCTGATCGCCGTGCTCGTGCTGCTGGCCTTCGCCTTCGGCGGCACCATCGGGTATTTCGAATTCAGCGGCCTGCGCGACATGCTTGGCGCGGCCGGGACCGACCTGGTCTACACCACCCACAAGACCCTCGGGGTGCTGATCCTCGGCTTCATGGTCCTGAGGCTCCTGAGCCGGCTCACCTTTGGCAAGCCCGCCTACGCGACACCACTGCCGACACCGCAACGCGTCGCCAGCCAGGTGGCGCACACACTGTTCTATGTCCTGCTGGTCGCGATGCCGGTGCTCGGATGGCTGGCGACCGCCTCCGGGGGTTTCCCGGTGAGCCTGTTCCATCTCGAACTGCCGGGCCTGATCGGCCGCAACGACGCGCTGTCGGAGACGCTGTTTCTCTGGCACCAGTATGTGGGCTACGCATTGATCACGCTGGTCGTGATCCACATCGCCGGCGCGATGTATCACTGGCGCATCCGCCGCGACGAGGTGATGCAGCGGATGAGTCTCCTGCGCGGCAACAAGGCTGGCTGACGTCCGCGGGGGCGCCAGGGCCGGACGGGGCGCGCTGGAACGGAGAATCCAGACCCGACGGTTTGCCGCTCCCCCGCGCGACTGTCGGCAATGGTGTGCGACGGCCGACATTCGGTACCCGGCGCGGCGGCCAGAAACCAGAACCGCGTCGTCCCCGCCGGACAGCACTCACGCGTCGGTACGCATCCCCCCCTGGATGCTTCCCGCAACACCTCTCTGCCTGTTCGCGTGCCGGCTGCGCGCCACCTCTCGGCGCGTCCGGTGATCCTCAAGCCAGGTGACCGCTGCGCCCGCCTCCGGCACGACCGGCCGTGCACGCACCGAAACCGCGGTTGACTCGAGTTGACCGAGGATCGCCAGCGCGGGGCTTGGCACCCGTTCCGACGGAGCGAGCAGCAGACCGCGCTCGCGCAGCCAGAGTCCTGCACACCGGCTCCCGCTGACGCGCACCAGCAGAGGAGAGAGCAGCAACCCGGCAAACACCGGCGACAGCCACCAGAAAAACGCCGGCGCCCACCACACGACCATCACCCCCCAGACCAGGCCGGCCAGCACGAAGGCCCAGGTGCGCTGCCCGCTCTCGCGCCAGGACACCATACGTCCCTCGCGTGACTGGGCCGTCCAGCTGACGTTGCGGCCAAGGGCCACCGCCCCGACGAAGAGGCTGTGGAAGGCCATCATCAGGGGGGCAATCAGGACCGAGAACAGGGTTTCGAGCAGTCCGCCAGCCACCAGCCGCGACGGCCCGCCGAAACGCTCGGGTTCGCGGCGCAGGGCCAGCGTGATGCCGAACAGCTTGGGCAGCAGCAACAGGACGGCCGTCACTGCCAGGAGCACATAGGCCAGTGACGCGTGCACCGGCGTGAGATCGCGCGCAATCGCGGCGGCGCCGGGCGCCGGGCTGTGGTAGGCGGCGACCGCAGCCGCCGAGGCCGTCCCCAGCATCAGCAGCCAGAACAGTGAGGCGAGGTAGGCGAGCGCGCCAAACAGAAAATGGACCCGGCTGACCGGGTGCAGCCCCGGCATACCCAGGAGCCGCAGGTGCTGGAGATTGCCCTGCGACCAGCGCCGGTCACGGCGGGCGTAATCCACCAGGTTTCCCGGGAGCTCCTCGTAACTGCCGGAGAGATCCGGCAACAGCCACACGTCCCAGCCGCCGCGGCGCAACAGTGCGGCCTCGACGAAATCGTGGCTCAGGATCTCGCCCCCCAGCGGCGGCCGCCCCGGCAGCACCGGAAGCTGGCAGTGCTCCAAAAAGGGCCGGATGCGGATGATCGCATTGTGCCCCCAGTAATTGCCGGCACTGCCCTGCCAGAAGCTGAGACCCGCCGCGAGCATCGGCCCGTGCAGGGCGTTCGCGAACTGCTGGAGACGTCCGAACAGGGATTCCTGGCGCACCGGCAGCGGCATCGTCTGGATCAGCCCCGCACCGGGATTGGCATCCATCAGTCGCACCAGTTCCACCAGCGTCTGCCCTTCCATCACGCTGTCGGCGTCCAACACGACCATGTAGTCGTAGCGACCGCCCCAGCGCCGGCAGAAGTCGGCGATGTTCCCTGCCTTGCGCCCGCTGTTCACGGGTCGCCTGCGATAGTGGGTCCGGAAGGGTGCCGGCAGCCGGCCCTGCAGGGCCCACACCGCCCGTTCCTCCTCCGGAATCACTGCCGGGTCATTGCTGTCACTCAGCAGGAACAGATCGAAGGCCGCCGCCTGCCCGGTGGAAAGCAGCGAGCTGCAAATCGCCTCCACGCCCCGCATCACGCGCAGCGGATCCTCGTTGTAGATGGGTACCACGATGGCGGTCCGCCGCCCGGCCAGCCGGACAGGGTCCGCGGGCGCGGCCTCCGGCGGGATCCGGCGCAGGCTCAGCGGGTCCCGCTGCAGGAGGCGGAGCACGAAACCGGCTGCAGCGGTCCAGAACGAGATCGCGATCCAGGTGAACGTGAGCAGAAACAGCGCGAGGATCACCCAGAGCAGCGGCCCCATTCCCGTGACCGGCAGGATGCGCGTCATCAGGAAACCGGCGGGGGCGACAGTCCCCAGGACCAGCCCCAGGAACAGCAGGCGCCGGCCGCGCGCCGCGGGCGCGTGAAGAAACGATTCCGAAGCCGCCTTTTCGACGTCCCCGGATGGCTGCTGCTCGAGTATCGCCTCAGAGTTCATCCGGATACCACACGTGATTCCAGGTCTCGGTAACGGGAACGCCGTCCAGCGTGAGCATCAGGCGCAGATCGGCCGCGCGCTCCTCTTCGGGATCCAGCAGAAAGGTCGCCCTCCAGCCCTCGCCGTCCGGGAGCCGCCGCACGCGCACATCGTCGAGGCTGCCGGAGCTTGTGTCCAGCCGGACGCCGATGGCCGCGTCCGGCCCGAGGTCCTTCAGCGCACCGCCCGCGAAATCGACGATGTAGCGGCGCACGCTGCGCGGCGGCGGGTCTGCCGCACCGGGAACTGCGCCCCAGCCACTGCGCGTGCGCACCACGCGGGCAGGCGGATCGCCCGGGGGCATGTCGTCGAAGACGGTCAGGCGGTAGCGATAGTGGCGCCGTTCGCCGGCAGAGAACGCGCTCTCGTCCACCCAGTAGGCGACGATGTTGTCATTGGTCTCGTCCGCTGTGGGAATTTCCACCAGTTCGACCCCGCCGGCGCCCCAGTCACCGCCCGTCGGCGTCACCCACTGGCTGGGCCGGCGGTGGTAG
The DNA here is from genome assembly GCA_007692435.1 of Thioalkalivibrio sp. Classification (GTDB taxonomy): domain Bacteria; phylum Pseudomonadota; class Gammaproteobacteria; order Ectothiorhodospirales; family Ectothiorhodospiraceae; genus Thioalkalivibrio. Next base: position 35,913 of record RECA01000111.1, on the reverse strand, counting down.
TCCGCCTCCATGTCCAGGTACTGCGCGAACTCCCGGTTGCGCTGCACCAGCCCGAAGCCCGCCGGATCGCGGTCGCGCAGGGAGACGACCCGCACCGCGCGCGGGTTGACCAGCGGGCGCCAGATCCACTCGCCAGCACCGGTCAGCACCTGGAGACCCTCGGAGTCGTGGACGCGCGGCCGGAAGTCGTCGCGATCGCGCACACTGCTCTCGCCGAAGAAGTACATGCTGGTGAGCGGCGCGATGCCGAGCTTGCCCACGTCCGCACGGGCGAACAGGTGCTTGTCGACATCCACCCGTACCTCCTCACCCGCGGTGAGATCAAACCGGTAGGCGCCGCTCACCGACGGACTGTCGAGCAGCGCAAGGATCGTGACCCGGTCGGCCTGTGGCCCCGGACGCACCAGCCAGAACTCGCGGAAGGCCGGAAACTCCTCGCCTTCGGGTGCCGCCGTGTCGATCGCAAGACCGCGCGTGGACAGGCCATAGGCCTGGCCGGGACCCACGAGGCGGAAGTACGAAGCCCCGAGGAAGACCATCACCTCGTCCTTGTACTCGGGGGTATTCAAGGGGTAGTGCAGCCGGAAACCGGCGAAACCGGTGGCCCCGTCACCCTCGCCCTCGAGCACGGCCGCCTCCGCGTCATAGCGGAACAGGTCCTGCTCGAAGGGGATCGGGCTGACGATCCCGGCCTCCAGCGTGTTCATGCCAACGGGGTGCGGGAACAGGAATCCAGGGTGAAAGAACTGCACCTCGAAGCGGCCGTGGCCGCGCCAGAGCGCCCGCTCCGGCCGAAACCGGATGGACCGGTACTGATCATAGGTGATGTCCTGCAGACCCTCCGGCAACCGGGCGGCCGGCGGCTCGTATGCGGAACCGGCCCGTTCCGCCGCCAGCGCCGTCACGTGCTCGAACAGGGACTCGGCCGTCCAGCCGTCGTCATCCGCGGCCGTTGCCGGCATCGCGGCGAGGCACAGCAGCGCCGCGAGACCCAGGTTCCGGACCCGGCGCTCAATGCGCCCAGCGAAACCTCCGCCGAACCCGAAGCCGTCGCGCGGCCATGCCTGCCGCAGCCACTGCATCGAGAATACTGAACAGCCCATAATGCCCCCTGCCGCATCGAACGTCCGCACGAAGGTGTGGGACAACTTTTCCTTCTGGAAGTTGTCGTTTTCAGCTGGAGCGGCTTCACCGCGGTTGTCCCCGACTGGAGAAAGCCATGTCATCAAAGCGTATCCGTCGAGCGGTGCACGGCCTCGCCTTCACCGCACTGATGGCCTTCGTTGCCACCACTGCCGCCTGGGACGGCCCGCTGTTCGACGCCCACCTGCACTACAACGCGCCGCATGTCGACGCCGTGTCCCCGGAGCGCCTCGGTGCCGCGCTCGAGGCGGTCGGGGTCGAACATGCGGTGATCATCACCCGCGACCACGACCTGGTGGAGACCGCGATGCGCGCCGCGCCGGGCGTGATCCTCCCGTTTCTGGATGTCTACCGGACGCCGGCGCAGAAGGACACGTGGATGGACGAGGCCGACCTCCCCGGCTGGGTGCGGCAGCGGCTGGATGAAGGCCTTGCGACCGGCGCCTGGCGGGGAATCGGGGAGCTGCACCTGTTCGCGGACGACCGCCACTCGCCGGTCTTCGCGGAACTGGTCTCGATCGGCCACGAACGCGGACTGCCGGTGATGATCCACGGCGACCCGGCGGTGATCGACCGCGCCTATGAGATCGAGCCGGATGCCGTGATCCTTTGGGCGCACGCCGGCACCTTCCCGTACCCGCCGCTGATTGCGGACTACCTGAGCCGCTACCCCCGTCTGCACGTGGACCTGTCCATGCGCAGCGAACGGCTGATTGCCGACGGCTTCATGCCGCTGGAATGGCAGGACCTGCTGATCGCTCACGCCGATCGCTTCCTGATCGGCGCCGACACCTTCAGCGCCCGGCGCTGGGCGGAACTCGACCGGCATGTGGCCGACATCAGGGAATGGCTGGACCAGCTGCCCCCGGATGTCGCCGACCGGATCGCCTACGGCAACGCCGATCGGCTGTTCGCGGACTGACTAGATCGAGCGGCGGGGCGGTGCGCCGCGCACCGAGTCGAGCGGGGAGAAGCTCCGCTCGACCTCCAGGCGCATCCCCCGGTGCCAGGCCGCAATCGCCTCGTCGTAATGCTCGAGCAGCGTCTCCTCCAGTTCCGCCCGCAACAGCGCAAGCCGCGCCTCCCAGTCGGCGATCAGCGCGTCCCGGTTGCGCCACTCGTCCGCGGAAAGCAGCGCCCAGTCGGTGGCGAGCCACGCGGCCCCGCCCACCGCCAGCGCACACGCCCAGGCGGCGGGCCCGGCGGCGGCACAGCCCAGTGCCCCGGCGCCCGCGCTGCCGGCCTTCGCCGCACCGCGTCCCGCGCCCTTCAGCGCCAGCGACCCACCTCCGGCCGCGGCCGCAGAGGAACGCAGCGCCAGGCGCGCCGCCAGCGGTCCGGCGGCGCCGGCGGAGGCCGCACCGGCAGAACTCGCCGACAGACGGGTGAGGAATTCGCTGCTCCCGTGACCCGCGAACTCCTTCGCCAGGTCGTCGAGCAGGACCACCGCCGAGGGCGTACCGGGCTCGCTCGCGGGCCTCGGCTCCCCCGCCATCAGCAGCAATTCCTGCAGCCAGGCAGTCCGCAGCTCGCTCGCGCGCGCCGCCAGAAGGCCCTCCACCCGGCCTTCGATCGCGCTGACCTCCCCAGCCAGTTCCTCGCCACCGAGGATGAGTTCCACCGCCTTGTCGACGACCGGGTCCGCAGTGGCGAGTCCGCCCCAGCGCAGGATCAGCAGTGAAAGGCGCGTGTACTCTCCGCGCAGCGAGAAGTACCAGTCGGCATAGGCCGGAAGGCGCCCGGACAACCGCTCGAACAGGTCGTCGAGCTCGGCCGCCACCAGCCGGGCCGCCGCGTCGCCAGCCTCGGCGGCCCCGCGGTCCGCGTGCCGCGCGGCTCGATGCTCGATGACGGCGGACTCCTCTGCGGGGAGCTGGAACCGCTGACCCTGGATCACGATACCGACCCCGGAGTCCGTCGCGAGCAGACGGTCCCACGGCCGCTGATCCATCACCAGGGCGGTCAACAGCGCAAGCGCCAGCACCACGCCCAGCGCCCGGGCCGCGTTGCCGGCAATGCCGCGTCTTTGCACCTGCGTGTTCATTCTCGATGCCCCCCGGGATGCCAGGCGCGCCAGTGCAGCACCGTGAGTACCGAGGCGCATATCAATAGGTAAGACCATACCACCAGCAGATCGGTTGCCACGAGCACCATCCAGCCGGCGACCTGGAGCCCCGGGTCGATCACCCCCGGCAGGACCTGCTGTCCCAGCCACCAGGCCATCGCATCCTTCGCCGCGGCCAGCTGCATCAACGCCTGCAGCAGCCCGCTTGTCGCCTCCTGCCGTCCGGCCTCGGAGAGCATCGCCTCCGCCAGCGTCAGCCCGGAGAGTTCCGGGTAGGTGCGAAACAGCGCCGCCACCGCCAGCGCCAGGAACAGCAACCCGAGATTGAGTGCGAGCGCCAGCCGCAGCGCGAGCATCGCACGGAACCGCGGGACCGCATGGCTGGCGAGACGCCGGCTCCAGAACTCCCGCAGCAGCACCAGCACCGGCACGTTCAGCACCATCCCGAGCAGCAGGTGCGGAGCGTCCACCCGGGCCATCGCGACCACCAGGATCGCCGCCAGCGGAATCGCGCCCCCCAGCGCCACCAGCGCCATCAGGGGTCCACCGCGCAGCCGCCGGTACCATGGACTCTCCGCGCGAAGCGCCCCGGCCAGGAAGATCCGCCTGCGCAGCACCAGCCGCAGCCAGATGCCCGCCGTCATGAACAGCGCCAGCCCCAGCACGAGGACCGCGACCGCCGTGTCCGGTAGCAGCACGCCGACCCGGCTCAGGACGATCAGGAAGACGGGCACTGTCAGCAGCCAGAGCATGTCGTTGAGCGCCATGCGCATCTCTGGTGCGCCGGATCCCGTTGCCATCACGGTCACCCCGATCCCAGCATCGGACCCACCCAGAAGAGCGCGACCGGTATCAGCAGCAGCACGGACGCGAGGCTCGGGAGTGCCCCGCCGCGGACCATGTCGAGCACGGTCAGCCGGTCACTGCCGAAGATGATTGCGTTCGGGGGCGTCGCGACCGGAAGCATGAAGGCCGCCGAGGCCGCGAGCGCCACCGGCACGGCGAGGAGCAGCGGCGAGGTATCGGCCTGCAGCGCGAGTGCCGCGACCAGCGGCAGCAGGGTCGCCGCCGTCGCGGTATTGCTGGTCACGTGGCTCAGGATCATGGTCAGCAGGATCACGCCGACCGTCAGGACCCAGAACGGCAGTTGTACGGCCGCGTCGAGCGTCTGTGCCGTCAGCGCCGCCAGGCCGCTGCTCTCGATCGCCGATCCGAGACTCAGGCCGCCCCCGACCAGCAGCAGGACGCCCCACGGCAGGTCCCGCGTATTCTCCCAGGCCAGTAGATAGCGCTGTTCCGTGCGTCCCGACGGGAGAATGAACAGGGCGGTCGCGCCGAGGACCGCAATGCCGGCATCGGTGAGTTCGATCGGAAACAGATCGTTGAGCAGCGGGCGGAACAGCCAGGCCAGTGCCACCAGCAGAAACACCCCCGCCACGCGCCATTCGGCCGAGGTCCAGCCACCGAGGTCCTCGCGCTGGCTGGACAGCAGACCGTCGAGCCCGGTCAGGCGGATCCGGTGCACCCGGAACACCCAGTGCGTCAGTGACCACCAGGTGAACAGGAGCAGCGTCGCGGAGATGGGCAGGCCCATCACCAGCCACTGCACGAAGCCGATCTCCAGGTCATAGCGCTCGTTCAGGAACGCGGCCGTCAGCGCATTCGGCGGCGACCCGATCAGCGTGGCCATCCCGCCGATGTTCGCAGCGAAGGCAATCCCGAGCAGCAGCGCCAGCGATGGCCGCGATCCGGCCTCGCGGGTCTGTGCGTCCGTTTCCACCAGCGCGAGCACGGACAACGCGATCGGAAGCATCAGCGCCGCGGTGGCCGTGTTGCTGACCCACATGCTGAGACCGGCGGTAGCAAGCATGAAGCCGCCGATGAGCCGGTCCAGGCGGCTCCCCGAAAACTCCAGCACCGTCAGCGCCACGCGCCGGTGCAGATTCCAGCGCTGCACCGCCAGGGCCACCGCGAAACCGCCCACGAAGAGGAAGATCAGCGGATTCGCATAGGGGGCCGTGGCCTCCGCGATCGGCACCACCCCGAGCACCGGCAGCGCCGCGACGGGCAGAAGTGCGGTCACCGGGATCGGCGCGGCCTCGGTGACCCACCAGGTGGCCATGAACAGGGTCAGCCCGAGGACCAGCCACGCGTCCGGATCGAAACCGGCCGGCGGCGGCACCAGCAGGAAGACCAGGAACAGCAGCGGCCCGAGCCAGCGCCCGACGCGCGCCATCGTGCCGCCCTCCGCGGAGGCCTGCCGGGTCGGACGAGGCGAATCGGTCATCGCGGTAAGCGGCAGGGACCGGGTGGGCGAACCGGAAGGGGCCGGCAGGCAAACCGGGAACGTCGCTGGCGCGCAGGCATCCGCACGCGCGGCGTGGGCGGCGCAACCGATGATCCGCGTTGTCGAGACGGGTACAGGTTCACGAGGCCTCCGGTGCTTCACGCTCCGACAGGTGGCATGATAAGGCATTGGTCCCGCCTGTTCCCCCGGCCCACGAAGCGGACGGAGGCGCCCTTAAAGCTGAGCGAACACGTCGGGAATTGCATCCGGGAAGACGGATGTCTATCTTTTCCGGTCCCCCAAGAACCCTGCGAAGCCTCGCAGATACCGTCAAGGAGATCCCGCATGGCACACGAACTGCCCGCACTGCCCTACGAGAAGAATGCACTGGAACCGCATATCTCTGCGGAGACCCTGGAGTTTCACCACGACAAGCACCATGCGACCTACGTGACCAAACTCAACGGTCTGCTGCCCGGCAGCGCATTCGAGAACGCCAGCCTGGAAGAGATCGTCGAGAAGGCGCCGGCCGGCGGCATCTTCAACAACGGGGCGCAGGTCTGGAACCACACCTTCTACTTCAACTGCATGAGCCCCAACGGCGGCGGCGAACCCTCCGGCAAGCTGGCCGACGCGATCAGCTCGACCTTCGGGTCCGTCGACGCCTTCAAGGAAAAGTTCAACGAGATGGCCACCGGCAACTTCGGCTCCGGCTGGACCTGGCTGGTGCAGAATCCCGACGGTTCGCTGGAGATCGTGAACACCTCCAATGCCGATAACCCGCTGCGCGACGGCAAGACGCCGCTGCTGACCGCGGACGTGTGGGAGCATGCCTACTACATTGACTACCGCAATCAGCGCCCGAAGTATCTGGAAGGTTTCTGGAACGTGGTCAACTGGGACTTCGTTGCCAGCCAGATGAAATAGTCCGACAATCGACAGGCATGGAGACACGGTGAAACGTGTCTCCACCAAGGGCCGGTGCAGCGTCTGACGATGTCACCGGCCTTCTTCATTAGGAGACTTCGCGATGGCTGATGCCCTTCAGAAGACCTACAACCGGCTGCCGGTCGCCTTCGAGCGCGGCGAGGGTGCATGGCTCTGGGATACCGAGGGTCACCGTTACCTGGATGCCCTCTCGGGGATTGCCGTCTGCGGGCTCGGCCACGCCCACCCGAAGATCGCGGCCGCCGTCGCCGACCAGGCGCACACGCTGATACACACCTCCAACCTGTACCGGATTCCGCTGCAGGAGCAACTGGCGCGTCGCCTCAGTGCGCTGTCCGGCATGGACCAGGTCTTCTTCTGCAACTCGGGCGCCGAGGCCAACGAGGCCGCGATCAAGCTCGCCCGCCTGCACGGACACCGCCGGGGCATCGAGCGGCCCAAGATCATCGTGATGGACAGCAGCTTTCACGGACGCACGATGGCCACGCTGACGGCCACCGGCAATGCCCGCATCCAGCGCGGCTTCGAACCCCTGCTCGACGGCTTCGTCCGGGTCCCGTTCGGCGATTCGGCCGCGGTGGCCGAGTACCGCAACGATCCGGAGGTCGCCGCGATCCTGGTCGAGCCCATCACCGGCGAGGGCGGCATCCGCATTCCGCCGGCGGGCTACCTGCGCGATCTCCGCGCGCTCGCGACCGAGAACGACTGGCTGCTGATGCTCGACGAGGTGCAGGCCGGTATCGGTCGCACCGGCCACTGGTTCGCATTCCAGCACGAGGCGATGCTGCCCGACGTGCTCAGCCTGGCCAAGGGCCTTGGCAACGGCGTGCCGATTGGCGCCAGCCTGGTCGCCCGACGCGCCGTCGACCTGTTCACGCCCGGCAGCCACGGGACCACCTTCGGCGGCAATCCGCTGGCCTGCCGCGCTGCACTCGCCGTTCTCGACGTGATGCAGGCCGAGGCCCTGCGCGAGGAGGCCGAGCGGGTGGGTGCCCGGCTGCTGCGACTGTTCGAGGAGAGGCTCGGCGACCGGCCCGAGGTGGTGGAGATTCGCGGCCGGGGCCTGATGCTCGGCATCGAACTGGACCGCCCGGCCGGCGACCTCGTGCGCGCCGCGCTGGACCGCGGCCTGCTGATCAACGTCACCGCGGAACGCGTGATTCGCCTGCTGCCGCCCCTGATCATCAACGACGCGCAGGCGACCGAGATCGCCGACACGGTGTCCGACATCGTGCTCGAGCTGATCAACAAGGAAGAAAGACAAAGGATTAGTGCATGAACCTCAGGCATTTTATATCACTTGCCGACCTCACCGGCACCGAGATTCGCCAGATCATCGAGCGCGCCATCGAGCTGAAGGGCGAGACCCGTGCCGGCACCCACCACGACGGCCTCCTGCGCGGCAAGGTGCTGGGCATGATCTTCGAGAAGTCGTCCACCCGCACCCGCGTGTCCTTCGAGGTCGGCATGCAGCAGCTCGGTGGCAACGCGCTGTTTCTGTCGCCGCGCGACACCCAGCTGGGACGCGGCGAGCCGATCGAGGACACCGCCCGCGTACTCTCGCGGATGGTGGACAGCGTGATGATCCGCACCTACGAGCACGAGAAGGTCGAGCGCTTCGCCAACTACGCGACGGTGCCGGTGATCAACGGGCTGACCGACCGCGAGCACCCGGCACAGCTACTGGCCGACCTCCAGACCTACTTCGAGCACCGCGGTGAGATTCGCGGCAAGCGCGTGGCCTGGATCGGCGACGGCAACAACATGTGCAACAGCTACATCCACGCTGCGCGTCTCCTCGGTTTCACCCTCGCGGCCGCCTGCCCGGAGGGCTACGATCCCCACCCGGAGATCAGCGCCGCCGCCGGTCCAGCACTGGAACTGGTGCGCGACCCGCGGCAGGCGGTGCGCGACGCCGACCTGGTGGTGACCGACGTCTGGGCCAGCATGGGGCAGGAGGACGAGAAGAGCGCCCGCCGGCAGGCCTTCTCGGGCTTCTTCGTCGATGCCGGGCTGATGCGTCTGGCGCGACCCGAGGCGATCTTCATGCACTGCCTGCCGGCGCACCGCGAGGAAGAGGTCAGCACCGAGGTCCTCGAGGGGGCGCAGAGCGTGGTCTGGGACGAGGCCGAGAACCGGCTGCACGCCCAGAAGGCCCTGGTCGAATTCCTGCTCGCGGCCTGAGGGCGCACGCGATGAGGGCCGGTGCGGTATACCGCACCCAGGGATTGGTTTACGCTCGGGACCTGCCCGCATCGCCGCCCCGCTCCCGATGAACGACATCGATCTCGCCAACCCCGAGCTCTACCTGAACCGCGAGCTCTCGCTGCTGGAGTTCAACCGGCGCGTGTTGCAGCTCGCGCTCGACCAGGGCTACCCGCTGCTGGAACGCCTGCGCCTGCTGTGCATCTCCTCCACCAACCTCGACGAGTTCTTCGAGGTCCGTGTTGGCTCGCTGCGCCAGCAGGTCGCCCTGAACGTGCACACGCCGGGGCCAGACGGGCTCACCGCCTCGGAGCAGCTGGCGAAGATCAGCGTGGTTGCGCACGAGCTCGTTGCGGAGCAGTACCGGACCCTGAACGCGGTGCTGATTCCGGAACTGGCCGAAAAGGAGATCCGCTTCATACGGCGCACGCACTGGAACGACGTACAGCGGCGGTGGCTGAAGGAATTCTTCCGGGAACAGCTCCAGCCGGTGCTCAGCCCGCTGGGCCTGGACCCGGCGCACCCGTTTCCGCGCATCCTGAACAAGAGCCTGAACTTCATCGTCACCCTGAAGGGCAAGGACGCCTTCGGCCGCGAATCCCGCCGTGCGGTGGTGCAGGCGCCGCGTTCCCTGCCCCGCGTCGTGCGCCTGCCACGCGAGGTCGCCCGGGGTGACAACGACTTCGTGTTCCTGTCGTCGATCCTGCACGCGCACGTGGACGAGCTGTTCCAGGGCATGAAGGTGACCGGCTGCTACCAGTTCCGGCTGACACGCAATTCCGACCTCTTCGTGCGCGAGGAGGAGATCGACGACCTGCTCAACGCCCTCGAGGGCGAGCTGCCCCAGCGCAATTACGGAGAGGCGGTGCGCCTCGAGATCGCGGACAACTGTCCGGAGGACGACGCGCGGTTCCTGCTCGCCCAGTTCAAGCTGACCGGAAGCGAGCTCTACCAGGTGCACGGCCTCGTGAACCTGAACCGCCTGATGGCGGTGCACGACCTGGTCGAACGACCGGATCTCAAGTTCAGCCCCTTCGTCCCCAGCCTGCCGCGCTACCACGGCGCCGGCATCAGCATCTTCGAGGCCGTGCGCGCCCAGGAGATCCTGCTGCACCACCCCTACGAGTCCTTCATGCCGGTGATCGAGTTCATCCGGCAGGCGGCACGCGATCCCGACGTCCTGGCGATCAAGCAGACGCTGTACCGCACCGGGACCCAGTCCGAGCTGGTGGAGCTGCTGATCGAGGCGGCACAGGCGGGCAAGGAGGTCACCGTGGTGATCGAGCTGCGGGCCCGCTTCGACGAGGAGGCGAACATCGAGCTCGCAAACCGCATGCAGGATGCCGGCGTGCACATCACCTACGGCGTGGTCGGCTACAAGACGCACGCCAAGCTGGCGCTGATCGTGCGGCGCGACAAGGACCGCATCACCCGTTACGCCCATCTCGGGACTGGCAACTACCACGCGGGAACGGCCAAGGCCTACACCGACTACGGCCTGCTCACCGCCGATCCGGTGATCACCGAGGACGTGCACCGGATCTTCCAGCAGCTCACCGGTCTCGGGAAGGTCTCGAAGCTGAAGGACCTGCTGCAGGCCCCGTTCACCCTGCACACCGCGATCGTGGAGCGGATCGAACGCGAGACCGCCCACGCCCGGGCCGGCCGACCGGCGCTGATCGCGGCGCGCATGAACTCGCTGATCGAGCCCGGCGTGATCCAGGCCCTCTACCGCGCCTCCGGTGCCGGCGTAGAGGTGCGGCTGCTGGTGCGCGGGATCTGCTGCCTGCGTCCCGGGGTGCCCGGCATCTCCGAGAACATCGAGGTTCGTTCGGTGCTCGGACGCTTCCTCGAACACTCGCGCGTGTTCTACTTCGGCAACGACGGGCAGCCCGAGCTCTACATGTCCAGTGCGGACTGGATGCCGCGCAACTTCTTCCGTCGGGTCGAGGCCGCCTTTCCCATCAAGGACCCGAAGCTGCGCGAGCGCGCCGCCGAGGAGTCGCTGTTCTGCTACATGCGGGACAATACCTGCGCCTGGATCCTGCAGAAGGACGGCAGCTACCAGCGCCTGTCCCCGACGCCCGGCGAAGAGCCGTACTCGGCACAAAAGGACCTGCTCGCGCGACTGGCGAATCGCTAAGACCCGCTGCCCGAAGCAATTCGAATGGATCGGTTCGACTGACCGGGCTTGCGTCCACCCTGCCCTGCCTCAGGACGCCTTCAGCGTGAAGCCCAGCTCCTTCAGCTGCCCGGCCTCGTGCTCGAGGTCGGCTGCGGTCAGCGGGTGCTCCGCGAGCCAGCCGTCCTCAAAGGCGATGCGGAGGTCCTTTCCCGACACCGATATCCCCTCCAGCGGCACCGGCGCATCGGTTCGGGAGCGGTGCAGCAGTACGGCCAGCCGCAACAGCACCGCCAGCCGCATCAGCCGCTTGCGCCTGGGCTTCGGCAGGTCCTCGAACAGACGCTCCTGCAGACGCCGGCGATGGGCCCGAACCAGCAGCGCAAGCTCCGCCTGCTCCTGGCGGGAAAAGCCCGGCAGATCGGCATGGGTCAGCAGGTATTCCCCGTGCTTGTGGTAACGGCTGTGGGCCAGGGCCAGGCCGATCTCGTGGAGTTCCGCGGCCCAGCTCAACAGGTCCGCGTCGGCCTTGCCCAGGGCCCAGGCCCCCGAGACCGGTCCCAGCAGCCGCCGGGCCTGCTCCACCACCCGCTCGGCGTGGACGGCGTCGACTGCGAAGCGCTTGCGCAGGTGGTGGATGGTGCGTGCCCGCACGTCCTCGTGATGGAAGCGCCCGAACAGGTCGTGCACGACCCCCTCGCGCAGCGCCCCGTCCGAGGTGGTCATCCGCTCGATCCCGAGTGCGCGGAAGGCACCGATGATCACGGCCAGACCGCCGACGATCACCGGGCGCCGGTCGTCGCTGAGCCCGGGCAGGCTCAGGCGGTCGATGTCTCCCGCCTCGATCATCCGGGCACGCAGCGCCTCGAGCGACGGCAGGGTCAGACCCCGGCTCTTCTCCAGCCCGCCCTCCTGCAGGATCCGGTCGAGCGCCAGCAGCGTCCCGGACGACCCCAGTGCCTGTTCCCAGCCCAGCGCCCGGTAGGCCGCCACGATCGGCTGCAGCTCCAGTTGCGCGTGCAGTTCCGCCTGACGGAAACGTCGAGCGTTGATCCGGCCATCGGGGAAGTGCAGGCTGCTGAAGGTCACGCAGCCCATCTGCAGACTCTCCGCCAGCTGCGGCTCGAAGCGCTCGCCGATGATGAACTCGGTGCTGCCTCCGCCGATATCGATCACCAGCCGGCGGCCCCTGTCGTCAGCGAGGGTATGCGCGACGCCGAGGTAGATCAGGCGCGCCTCTTCGCGGCCGCCGATGATCTCCACGGGGTGCCCGAGGGCCTCCTCGGCATCCTCCAGGAACCGGCGGGAGCCGCGCGCCTTGCGCAGGGTATTGGTGCCGAGCGCCCGGACGCTGCCGGGCGGCATCTCCCGCAGGCGCTGCCCGAACCGCCCGAGACACGCCAGCGCGCGCTCCTGCGCGGCCGCGGAGAGGCGGTTCCGGTTGTCCAGGCCACTCGCCAGACGGACCGTTTCCTTCAGACGATCGACCATGATGACCTCGCCCTCATGCCAGCGGGCCACGATCATGTGGAAGCTGTTCGAGCCGAGATCGACGGCTGCAACCGTCTCGAAACCGTTGTGTTCTTTGCTCGCTGGCATCGCGTGTCCCTGCCGTTGCATGGCCCACTACAGTCGCCGGAGGCCATATTGGGGAAGTTTCCAGACCAGTTCCACCTTCCCGGGCACGATGTCCCCGAAGACCCGGAGCGCACAGGCGGCTCCCTTCTCCATCGGTACCGGCGCGCGGCCGCCCGCGCCGCAGAGCCAGTGCGTCAGAAGCGTGGAGAGATCGGGCTCGTGGCCCACGAGCATCGCGGTCTCGCCCCGGGCCACGCGCAGTTCCAGCCAGTCCGACAGGGTCCGGTGCCCCCAGGGCGGTTCCAGTGCCTCCGGGGCCTCGGGCGGGCAACCGAAGACCTCGGCGATGCCCTGCGCAGTCTGCCAGGCCCGGGTGTACGGGCTGCTCCACAGGTGATCGGGCGATCCGATCAGACGGAACAGGCCCGCGGCGGCCGCCGCGTTGCGTTTGCGGCCCTCGCCGGTCAGGGGCCGTTCCCGGTCGGGCCGCGCGGTCTCCCGCCAGAAGCGTTCCGAGTCCCCCGCCTGCGCGTGTCGAACGAGCACCAGCAGACGCTCGTCAGGACCCGGGGCGGTCTTCTTCACCGGGACCCCCGGTGCGACGGGGCGAGGTTCGAGAGTTTGATCGACATGGTCGGTCCCACGGGCGGACGGGGCAACGGCGCGAGTGCATTGCTCGCGCGGGAAAGCTACCATGAATCACACGCCGCGACCCACCCTGCGAGGTCAGCCATGTGCCGTCACGTCGCCTACATCGGGCCCGAACTGGCGTTGCAGGAGATCCTGTTCCTGCCGCCGCACGGACTGGCACGACAGGCCTCCGACCCAGAGGAGTTGCGCTACGCACGGCTGAACGCCGACGGCTTCGGCTTCGGCTGGTACGGGGAGGACGACACCGCCGTGGTGTACCGGCGGGGCGACCCGATCTGGCAGGACCCCAACCTCGTGCCGCTCGCCCGCAACCTCTATGCCGACCTTTGGCTCGCGGCCGTGCGCAGCGCCACGCCGGGGTTCGGAGGCGACGTGGTCAACGCCCAGCCCTTCGCGAACGGCGATCTGCTCTACAGCCACAACGGCCTGATCGACGGGTTTCGCCCGGAGATCCGGCGCGAGATCCAGAATCTCCTCGACCCCGACGTCGAGGCGGAGATCCTCGGATCCACGGACTCGGAGTACCTCTTCGCGCTGATCCGGCAGTACCTGATCGACGATGCGGACCTCAGCCTCGAGGGCGCGATGATGGAGGCCTTCACGACCCTCGAACCGTGGATGGGGCCGGGCCGCGCGCTGCTGAACGTGATCCTCACCGATGGCGACCGCCTGGTCGCCAGCCGCCACGCGATCAACGACGCCTGCCCCAGCCTCTACTACACCAGCGACGACGACGGCTTCCCGGAGGGTGCGGTGGTGATCGCCTCCGAGCCACTCACGGAACGCGAGCGCTGGCGCAGCGTCCCGGAAGGCCACGTCCTCGTGGTCGTCCCCGACGAACCGCCGGAGCTGCTGGCGCTGAGGTGAGCCCGGGGTGCGGCTCGGCAAGGGCGGTGACGGGGTCGGTCGAGGCGGTTCAGGGAGCGAGCCGCAGGGCGACCCAGCCGTCGCCGACCTCCACCGATTCGATCCCGGCACCGAGCCCGCTCAGTGCGCTGCCCTCGAGGAGATCGCGGCCCTTGAACCCCCCTAGCCACGCGTCCGGCAGCGGCACCCCGGCCAGACTCACGCCAAGCAAACGGGCCTCAACCCGGTTGCCCTCGGTCGTCAGTCGCATTCCGGCCTGGACCCGGAGCCGGCGTCCGCCGAACAGCGGCAGGTCCTCGGGAACATCCACGAGGAAGGTCGAGGACACCTGTTCGGGTGACAGGCGCACCGCGGCCCGGCCCGCCAGCGCCGGGTCGCGCGCGATCGCCGCGTTCAACTCGCGCTCGGTGAAGCGAAGATACCGTTGCTCCGGGTCCTCTTCGTAGACCTCCGGGGCGAGTGTCGTCGCCGTGTCGGGGGCTGGATGCTCCGCGGGATCCGCCGTACCCGGCGCAGCCCTGGCCGATGCCTCCCGCAACACGGCCAGTTTTTCGTCCAGTGTCTGCTGTTCCGTGGGCGACAGCGCCACCGCGGTCTCCCGCTCCACCTGCGTCAGGTAATAGATCCGCAAACCGGCCGCGGCCAGCAGCACCGCCAGCAGCAGCACGAGGATCCATGGAAGGCGCGACGGGTGGCGCCGGTTCTCGGGGGTCTGTTCCACGCAGGCGGAGTTCATGCAGTGAGCGGCGGTTAACGGTAGCATAGAGCCGATCCATCGGCAGCGGAGCCAAACGCATGCATTGGGCACTCCTGTTCCTCGCAGTCTTCCTGATCACGGGCCCCGCCCACGCCGAGCCGATCCCCTACAGCCCCGAAACCGCGACCGAACTCGGGCCGGAGGAACAGCGACTCCAGGCCGAGAGACACCTCCAGCGCGAGCCTCCCGACGTGGTCGAGGCCCGCCGCTGGCTCGAGTCGGCCGCCGACAGCGGCTCGGTCGAGGCCATGGGTGAGGTCGGCTGGCTCTACGAACAGGGCCTCGGCGTGGAGCCGGATGCCGGGAAGGCGCTCGAGTATTACCGGGAGGCCTACGAGGCAGGCGAGAACGAATACGGATTGCGCATCGGCTGGATGTACGTCCAGGGCATCGGTGTGGAACCGGATCGCGGTGCCGCCGAGACCTGGTTCCAGCGGGTCATCGAAGAGCGGGATGACAGCGCCGCACGCCTGGCGCTGGCCTCTTTGCTGGTCTCCGACGCGATGGCCGGCGTGCGGCCGGAACGCGGCAGCGAGGCCCGCGACCTGCTGGTGCAGGCCCTCGAGGACGGCGAGACGGACGCCGCCCTCTACCTTGCGCAGATGTACATGGAGGGCGTCGGCAACCTGCCCGCCGACCCTGAAAGCGCCGTTCACTACGCACGGATCGGCGCCGAGGCGGGCCATCCCGACATGCAGGCCTGGCTCGCGTCCCTGCACGCGCGCGGCGAATTCGTCTCGCAGGACCTGGTCGAGGCTCACAAGTGGGCCAGCCTCGCGGCGTCCGGGGGCAATCAACCCGGCGAGCAGATGCGGCAACAGATCGCGGCGGAGCTGAGCGATGCCGAACTGAACGAGGCGCGGCGGCGTGCGTTCGAGTGGCTCAGTGACCGGTAGAATGCACACACACCCGCGGCTCCCGCAGGCCGCGACCGAGCCAGAGGATCCCTCGCGATGATTGAAATCTCCGGCCTTCTCGGTCTCGTGCTGCTCGTCCTGGTGATCTGGGCGATCGTCAGCACCGTGCAGAGCAGCGCCTCCACGGGCGCCAAGGTGGTCTGGATCGTGGTCCTGGTGCTGCTCCCTCTCCTCGGCTTCATCCTCTGGCTGATCTTCGGGCCACGTTCAGGCCGCTAGCGCGCTAGCGGTCGGGGATGCGATCGGCGTCCTCGTTCATCTGCCGCAACTGCTCGGCACGCCCGGGCGGGATGTCCCGCCAGTCGAAGCGCCAGCCCCAGTTGCCCTCGGTCGTCCCCGGCTTGTTCATGCGGTGCCTGCCGTCGAGGGCCAGCGCGTCCTGCATGGGGATCACGGCCACGCGTGCCGGTGATTCCAGGGCCGCACGGATCAGCGGCCAGGGCATTTCGCCGTCGGGCTCCCCGAGTCTCCCGAGTACCGCTTGACGATCGTCCGGAGACAACGACTCGAACCAGCCCAGCGTCGTGTCGTTGTCGTGGGTGCCGGTATAGACGACCCCGCGCTCCTCGTGATTCCGGGGAAGGTAGGGGTTGTCCTCGCCTCCGTCGAAGGCGAACTGCAGGATCTTCATTCCCGGCAGACCGAAGCGCTCGCGCAGGGCGGTCACCTCCTGCGTGATCACGCCGAGGTCCTCGGCCAGCAGCGGCAGCTCGCCGAAGCGCTCCAGCAGGGCGTCGAAGAAGTCCGCGCCCGGACCCTGCTTCCATTCACCGCCGATCGCGGTCGGCTCGTCTGCCGGGATCGACCAGTAGGCCTCGAATCCGCGGAAGTGATCGATTCGCAGCGCATCCAGTTCCTCCAGCGCCCACTCGACCCGTCGCATCCACCACGCGTAGCCGGTCTCCGCCATGGAGTCCCAGCGATAGTGGGGATTGCCCCAGCGCTGCCCGGTCTCGGAGAAATAGTCGGGCGGCACGCCGGCGACGGTCCTCGGCTGACCTTCCCCGTCGAGATCGAAGTTCTCCGGGCTCGCCCAGACGTCCGCGGAATCGTGTGCCACGAAGATCGGCATGTCCCCGAGCAGAAGGATGTCGCGGCTGTTCGCCTCACGCCGCAGCCGGGTCCACTGCCGGAAGAACACGAACTGCGCGAAGCGGACCGCGTCCAGCGCCTCCGCGGCCTCGGCGCGCAGCTGCACCATGCGGCTGCGCTCGCGGTGCAGCAGCGGCGCGGGCCAGTTCCACCACGGGCGGTTCCCCTGCAGCTGCTTGATCACCACGAACAGCGCGAAGTCCTCGAGCCAGTCGCTCTGCGCCTCGACAAAGGCCAGGTACTCCTCCCACCCGGAGCCGCCCGCCGATTCGAGCGCCTGACGCGCCTCGAACAGGGCGTCCGCGGTCGGCATTCCGGCGGCGCTGGCGGGGAGCCACCCGTCGCGAGCCATTTCCCCGGGGTCGATCAGGCGGGTGTCGCCGGCAAAGGCGGAGATGCACGCGTAGGGCGAACCGTCCGCCTGCGGCGGGTTGAGCGGCAGCACCTGCCAGAGGCTGACGCCGGCCTCCTCGAGCCAGTCCAGAAACCGCAGCGCCTCGGTCCCGATCCGGCCGACCGGACCCGGGCCCGGCAGCGAGGTGGGGTGCAGGATGATCCCGGACCGGCGCTTTTCGAGCAGCGGATTTGCGGGCCGGTTCGCGGTCATGAGTGCGCCTGGCCCCGGCGCATCGTACCGCCGGCTGCCTGCTCACCGCCACCGCTGGATAGCACCAGCGACAGGGATTCCGGGACCGGAAGCCCGGCGCGCTGGTACAGCACCGCCAGATGCCGGCGGTACAGGATCTCGAAGTCGCTCACCGACCCAGCCGGATTGTAGCCGCCAAACCACCAGCACCAGTCCGAGCCCTCGCAGGTCGCCAGCTGTTCGATCACGGCCTCGTGGTCCAGCTCCGGGTGCTGTTTCAGCGCGATGTCCACCGCCTGCTTCGCCTCGATCAGGCGGTCCCAGCCGGCGTTCTTGTCCGGGTCGCCGATCCAGGTGGAAAAGGTGCCGTAGACCCAGCTGCCGGCCACCAGCGCCGGCAGTTCGGCCACGCCGCCGGTGGGACGCGCGCAGACGTCCGCGAAGGTTCGAAGCCGGATGTGCGGGTGCCCGGCCAGGCGCCGATACAGGTCGTGCAGGAAGTGGAGGCCGTTTTCCGGATAGTACTCCCACGCGTTCTCGCCATCGAGGATCACCGACACCACGCCGCCGGGCGGCGGCGCGTCCACGATGTTCTCGAGGTGATGCACGAAGTCACCGACCGCGTCGCGGGCATGCCAGTCCGCGTAGCGGAACCCGATCGCGTCGGAGAGGCCGTCGTCGCGGAAGAAGGCGAGCAGGCGCGTGCCCGCGAGCCGGTAGGGCTGGTGCAGCCAGCCGTCCCGGGGCGCCCTTTCCGCGTCGGGCGTGGCCTCCACGTCGGGCGCGGCCGCGAGGCTGTTTGCGAGCACCGTCTGGCCGCTGGCCGCCCAGCGGATGCCGTACTCGTCCAGGAGCCGCAGCGTGGCGGTACTCACCGCGCCCTCGGACGGCCAGCAGCCCTGCGGGCGAAAGCCGAAGTGCTGCTCGAAGACCTCCAGGCCCCGTTCGATGTGCCAGCGCACCCGTGCCTCCCCATCCGGGTAGGTGGTATGCGCCGGGAGCACCACGTCCGGCATTGCTTCCCGGGCGGACCCGATGTCCAGCAGCAACGGCATGATCGGGTGGGAATGGGGCGTGAACGAGAGCTCCACCTGTCCCGATTCGGCCAGTTCGCGGTAGCGCGGAATGATGTCCGCGAGCACGTAGCCGATCAGCTCCAGCAGCTGCCGCCGGGTGCCGGCGTCATAGCCGTCCTCCTCCGCCAGCCAGCGCTGCACCTCGGGGTTGTCGCGGCGCACGGTGGCCCCGAGCCAAGCCAGGTGGTAGCAGGTCGCGAGGTCGAGAAAAAAGGACGGCGCCAGGTGGCGCAGCAGGGCCGGGGCCTCCTGTGCCTTCCGGGCGATCCCGGCCAGGCTCCGGAACAGCGGAAAGGGCTCGATCATCCGCGGCTCGTGCGCACGCAGGCAGGCACGGATGATCTCGGCGCGGGCCTCGGCGTCCTCGGGCACGGACTTCGCGGTCAGGAGCCCCAGGGTCGGGTCCGGGATCGGGTGCCCGTGCTCGAGATGGCCCGCGACGTGCCGTGCGTAGTCCGCGATCTGCTCGAGCAGGATCGGCGCGAAGTTGATCACGGCCCGGGCCTCGGGGACGGCCTCGAGATGCGCGGCCATGTCCGAGTAGTCCTTCAGCGCGTGCAGGTAGGTCCAGGGCAACGCGTAGTGGCCCTGCCCGTGCTCGAAGTACTGCGGCTGGTGCATGTGCCAGCACAGCACGACGTCGAGCGGAGCCGCGTCGAGGCCGCCCTCCGCCCGGTCAGCGGACATAACGCGAAAGCTGTCCGAGCATCTCCGGCGTGACCACCCGGACACCGCCGGGGGAGATGAAGAAGTGCCGTGCGTCTTCCTCTTCGTCCACGCCGATGCGCATGCCGTCCGGGATCTCGCAACCCCGGTCGATCACGCAGCGACGGATCTCGCAGTTCTCGCCAACGGTCACGCTGGGCAGGATCACCGAGTCGTGCACGCGCGAGCCGGCGTTCACCTGGACATCGGAGAACAGCAGCGAGTGGCGCACGGTACTGCCTGAAATGATGCAGCCGCCCGAGACCATCGAATCGATTGCCATGCCGCGGCGATCATCGTCGTCGAACACGAATTTCGCCGGTGGCCACTGCTCCTGGTAGGTCCAGATCGGCCACTCGCTGTCGTAGAGGTTCAGCTCCGGCGTCACGCCGATCAGTTCCAGGTTTGCCTGCCAGTAGGAGTCCACGGTCCCGACGTCGCGCCAGTAGGCCTGCACGCCCTCCCGCTCGTCGCGGAAGGGGTAGGCCATCACCCGGTACCGGTCGATGATGCTTGGGATGATGTCCGTGCCGAAGTCGTGATTCGAGCGGCTGTCGTCCGCGTCCCGGATCAGGCGCTCGAACAGGAAGCCGGTATTGAAGACGTAGATGCCCATGGACGCGAGCGCGGTGTTCGGGTGACCGGGCATCTCGGGAGGATCCTCGGGCTTTTCCAGGAAGGCGTTGACCCGGCCCTTCCCGTCCACGCCCATCACCCCGAACGCGCGCGCGCTGGCTCTGTCGACCTGCAGGCAGCCCACCGTCATGTCGGCGCCACTCTCCACGTGGTAGGCGATCATCTGCCCGTAGTCCATCTTGTAGATGTGGTCGCCGGCCAGGATCAGCACATATTCGGGTGCGTGCTGGCGGATGATGTCGATGTTCTGGTACACCGCGTCCGCGGTTCCCGCATACCAGGAGGTCTCGATCCGCTGCTGTGCCGGCAGCAGTTCGATGAACTCCCCGAATTCGCCGCGCAGGAAGCTCCAGCCGCGCTGCACGTGCTGGATCAGGGAGTGCGCCTTGTACTGGGTCAGCACCCCGACCCGCCGGATGCCGGAGTTGATGCAGTTGGACAGCGGAAAGTCGATGATCCGGAACTTCCCGCCGAACGGAACCGCCGGTTTGGCACGCCAGAGGGTGAGATGCTTGAGCCTCGAGCCACGGCCGCCTGCGAGGATCAGCGCAAGGGTCTCCCGGGTCAGGCGGCTGACGAAGCGTTGAGGTTGCGGATTCATGCGATAATCCTTCCGTCCATTCAGTTGTCCGTAGTCCGCGCCAAACTGGACCGGTTGTGGCGTATGTCGGTATCGTCGGGGCGGGAATCCAGGTGAGCGATATCAGTATGACAACAGCCGTTAACAAATGCATCCGCGCATCAGAAGAGGAACTGACCCGTCTGGTGCAGGCGCGTTGGCACAATCCGCACCGACTCCTCGGACGCCACGCCCTGGACCACGAAACGGTCTGTTTCCGCACCTTCCTGCCCCGGGCCGCGAATGCCTGGTTACTGACCGGGATCGAGTCCGGGGACCACCCGCAGAAGGAGCCCCTGACACCGCACCCGAAGATTCCCGGGCTGTTCACCTGGTCCGGGCCGCTCGCGGCCTGTCCGCTGCATCCGACCGTGCTCTACGAGGAGCCTGACGGACACGCGTTACAGTTTGTTGACCCCTACAGCTTCCCGCCCACCATCTCCGGCTTCGACCTGCACCTCTTCGGCGAGGGGCGCCACTGGCACGCGCACCGGATGCTGGGTGCCCACCCGGAGACCCGGGACGGCGTCAGCGGGGTGCGCTTCTCGGTCTGGGCACCGGCCGCCGAGCGCGTCAGCGTGGTCGGGGATTTCAACCACTGGGACGGCCGCGTGCACCCGATGGCGGTGCACGGTTCCAGCGGCGTCTGGGAGATCTTCATTCCCGGCCTCGGCAACGGCACCCTCTACAAGTTCGAGATCCGCAACCGTGACACCGGTAGCGTCTTCCTGAAAACAGACCCTTATGGGTCTTTCTTCGAGCTCCGCCCCAATACCGCGAGCCGGGTCTTCGGCCAGTCGGGCTACACCTGGGGCGACGAGTCCTGGCTGCACCGGCGTGACCCCTACGCGTGGAAGGAACGCCCGATGAGCATCTACGAGGTGCACCTCGGTTCCTGGCAGCACGGCGAGGGCGGGCGATCCCTGACCTACCGCGAGCTGGCCGAACGGCTGATTCCCTATGTGCGCGAACAGGGCTTCACGCACATCGAGCTGATGCCGATCACCGAGCACCCCTTCGACGGTTCCTGGGGCTACCAGAGCACCGGCTTCTTCGCGCCCACCTCCCGCTTCGGTTCTCCGGACGACTTCCGCTTCTTCGTGGATCGGGCGCACCAGGCCGGTATCGGCGTGCTGCTCGACTGGGTGCCCGGGCACTTCCCGAAGGACCGCTTCGCCCTCGCGCGCTTCGACGGCACGGCGCTGTACGAACACGAGGATCCGCGGCGGGGCGAACACCGTGACTGGGGCACCCTGATCTTCAACTACGGACGTTCCGAGGTCCGCAATTTCCTGCTCTCCAGTGCGCTGTGCTGGATCGAGGACTTCCACATCGACGGACTGCGCGTCGATGCGGTCGCGTCGTTGATCTACCTCGACTACTCGCGGCAGGCGAACGACTGGATCCCGAACGAGCGCGGGGGCAACGAGAACCTCGAGGCGATCGCCTTCCTGCACGAACTGAATCGCACCCTGCAGACCCAGCATCCCGGGGTCCTGATGATCGCCGAGGAGTCCACCGCCTGGCCGGGTGTGAGCCGGCCTTCGGAGGCCGGCGGCCTGGGCTTCACGATGAAGTGGAACATGGGCTGGATGCACGACACCCTCGCCTACTTCAAGCTCGATCCGATCCACCGCATGCACCACCACAACCAGCTCACCTTCGGCATGCTCTACGCCTACAGCGAGAACTTCGTGCTGCCCTTCTCCCACGACGAGGTGGTACACGGCAAGGGCAGCCTGCGCAGCCGCATGCCCGGGGGCGAGTGGCAGCAGCACGCACAGCTGCGGCTGCTCTACACCTACCAGTGGACCTACCCCGGCAAGAAGCTGCTGTTCATGGGGCAGGAGTTCGGGCAGGGAACGGAATGGAACGAGGCCGCATCGCTCGACTGGTACGTACTCGACTACCCACTGCACAAGGGGCTGCAGGCGCTCGTGCGCGACCTGAACCGCATTTACCGCGATGAGCCGGCCCTGCACGCCCGCGAGTTCGAATCCGACGGCTTCGCGTGGCTCGACTGCGACGACGCCGCACGCTCGGTCCTGAGCTATGTCCGGTACGGGGCCGACTCGGAGGCCATCGTGATCCTGAATCTCACGCCGGTGGAACGCTTCGGCTACGAGATCCCGGTACCGCACGGCGGCCGGTGGCGCGTGCGCCTGAACACCGACTCCGAATTCTACGGCGGCGCCTCGCGCGGTTCCGAGGCCGGCGTGGCCGAGATGCGTCCTCACCGCGGATTCCCGGCAACGCTGCGCCTGGACCTGCCGCCGCTTGCGGCGCTGGTCCTCACCCCGGAATGACCGGCCGCAGGCAATCGTGGGAACGGTGCGCGCCGACCCTTCCCACTGCTCGCCCGCCACTGCTATCATAGGCGGATTGGGGCGGTAGCTCAGCTGGGAGAGCGTCGCGTTCGCAATGCGAAGGTCGGGAGTTCGATCCTCCTCCGCTCCACCAAGGCTTCAACGAAAACAGGCACCTGCGGGTGCCTTTTTCATTTACCCATCCAGGAACCCCACCACCCGAAGACGGCAGAAACGCGGTGGCCCCAGCGAAGAAATGAGCAGGGGGCCCGCCGGGGTGGCCGCCGGCCCAAGCCCGCCACCCCAACGCATTCCGCCCCCCCCACGACGGGATGCCAGCCGGACCTCGCCCTCCACGCAACGGATTGCCGCCAGGAGATCGGTGTGGGCGCTGGAGGGCTCGCTGTATCTCGCGGCGGCAACCGACCTCTACGACCACAGGCGGCGCGGCGCTCCCGATGCTGGCATAAACGGGAGATCGTCTGCCACGACGGGGAATGTCCCTGCCCGCTGACCTTCAATTGCGCGCCGGCGCTGCTGACACCGGCGCGCAGAGCCGCGTCCTAGTTCTCCAGCAGCCGGATCTCCTCGGCGATGATGAAGCCGCGCAGATCCTCCGCAACGTGCTGGTCGTGAAGGCCCGTGGGGGCTTTGCCACCTGCGGCACGCCGGGCGCTGCACAGTTCCCAGTCGCAGGAACCCGGGGGCCCCGCTCTCACGGGTGAGGCTCGTTGCGGCCGATCGGCAGCACCCGAAGGCGCAACCGAGCGCCTGCTCCAGATCCGCGATCAGATCCTGCGCGTCCTCCAGACCCACCGAAAGCCGGATCATCGACCCGCTGATGCCACCGCGCTCACCCCCTTGACGGACCTCCGTGTTTACGGTTACTTTCAAACAATCTTTTGAGTAATGGCGGTTCTGTGGAGCCACAGGGAGAGCAATGATGGAATGGTTTCTGGAGCAGGAGCCGGTGGTGCGACTGGGCTTCCTGTTCGGAGTGATCGCGATCATGGCGACCTGGGAGTTCCTCGCGCCGCGCCGGGCCCTGACCATCGGCAAGTCCTATCGCTGGATCAACAACTGGGGCGTGGTGATCACCGGCACGCTCCTCACGCGCGTGATCTTCCCGGCCGGCGCGGTCGGCCTGGCCTTCTTCGTCGAAAGCCAGGGCTGGGGCCTGCTGCAGGTGCTCGACCTGCCCTTCTGGCTCACCGTGCTGATCGCGCTGGTGGTCCTCGACTTCGCGATCTGGGCGCAGCACGTGATGTTCCACGCGGTGCCGGCGCTGTGGCGTCTGCACCGCATGCACCATGCCGACCTCGATTTCGATCTGACCACGGGCCTGCGCTTCCACCCGATCGAGATCCTGCTCTCCTTTGTGATCAAGGCCGGCGTGATCGTGATGATCGGCGCACCGGCGGTCGCGGTGCTGATCTTCGAGGTCATCCTGAGTTCGCTGGCGCTGTTCAACCACTCGAACGTGCGCATCCCCACCGCCATCGACCGCGTGCTGCGGTGGTTCATCGTGACCCCGGACTTCCACCGGGTCCACCACTCCTGGTATCCGCACGAGACCAACTCCAACTTCGGCTTCAACCTGTCGCTCTGGGACCGGCTGCTCGGCACCTATCGCGCGCAGCCGCAGGACGGCCACGAGGGCATGACCATCGGCATCAACCTGTTCCGGGAGCCCGCATGGGAACGCCTCGACAAGATGCTGGTCCAGCCCTTCGTCGGCCCGGCCGACAGCTACCCGATCAACCGCCGGCCGGAAGGCGAGGTCGCGGATTGGCCGCGCGCTGCGGAAAGTGTTGGCACGAAGCCCGAGGCCGCACGATGAAGTCCTGGCCCTGGTTCCGGATCGCCCTGGCCTCTGCACTGCTGGCCGCGATCGCGGTTGCCGTCGCATTCCGTGACCAGATGGATCCCGCCGCGCTGGAGGCCTGGATCGCCGGCTTCGGCATCACCGCACCGCTGGTCTTCGTGATTGTCTACGCGCTGGCCTCGGTGCTGTTCCTGCCCGGCATGGTGATGACGCTCGCCGGTGGCGCGCTGTTCGGGCCGGTCTGGGGCACGCTGATCAACCTGTTCGGCGCGACGCTGGGTGCCACGGCCGCCTTCCTGGTTGCCCGTTACCTCGGAGCCGACTGGATTTCGCGCCGCCTCGGCGGACGGCTGAAGGATCTGGTCACCGGGGTCGAGGCCGAGGGCTGGCGCTTCGTCGCCTTCGTTCGCCTCGTCCCGCTGTTCCCCTACAACCTGCTGAACTACGCGCTGGGCCTGACCCGGATCCGTCTGCTGGCCTATGTCATCGCGACGTTCGTATTCATGGCGCCGGGGGCCTTCGCCTACACCTATGTCGGCTATGCCGGGCGCCAGGCCATTGCGGGAGGCGAGGCCGCGATCCAGACCGGGCTGATCGCGCTCGCACTGCTCGCCGCGGTCGCGTTTCTCCCGCGGTTGGTGAAGCGGCTGCGCGTGCCAGCCGAGTGGCTGACGGCGCAGGAGCTCGCACGAGAGCTCGCAGAAGACCCCGCGCCCGTGGTTTTGGACGTGCGCAGCCCTCAGGAATTCACCGGCGAACTCGGCCACCTCGAAGGCGCGCTCAACCTGCCGCTCGATCAACTCGCAGACCGTCTCCACGAACTGCCCACCGATCGCCCGCTGGTGCTGGTGTGCCACACCGATCGCCGCTCCCGGGCCGCCGCGAAGCTGCTCCATGCTCGCGGCTTCCATGATCTGCGAATCGTGCGCCGGGGGATGACGGCTTGGCGGGCCGCCGAGGGGTCTCGTCCCGACGCGGGCTGAGCGGTGTCTCGGCGGCCGCACGCCGGACGAACCAGACTGAGCCACGAATTCGGCAGCCCACCGAGCGGCTGCCGGCCCCGCGGTTGGTGTTTTCCGGAATCGCCACGGTCCGCGCCCGGCGTTGCCCCGAGGCGGCCTGCCTCGGAGTCTCCGTTTGCGTATCACTTCTGCCGCTCCCCCGAGCGCCTGGGAGATCGCGCGAGCGGTCCCCAACCCGTGGCGGTGCGGGAACACCATGAGCTCGCGCACGAACTTCGTCGCCATCCCCCGGCGATGATGGAAACTCCCCTCCCCCCGGCTAGTGGGCCGTGCGGTTTCCGCAAGGAAATATTGAACCGGATATTGATGCCCGCTGCCGAAGTCGCTACTCTTCGATGCTGCAGCGCACCATCACCGGCCGGCCCAGGATCGTCACAGCCTGATCGTCACAGCCTGATCGACACAGCCTGATCGACACAGCCTGGACATCCCGTCGCGAACTCCCATCGTCCGTCACCCATACGGCAACCCGCCCCAGCCCACGGATCGCCATGAACGCTATTCACGCCCCGAACACGGATCCCTCCTACGACATCCTGCGTTCCGACTATCTGCACCTGCGCGCGATCTTCGCGCCCCGGTCCATTGCGCTCATCGGTGCCACCGACCGACCCGGCAGCGTTGGCCGCACCCTGTTCTGGAACCTGCTCAGCCACCCCTTCGGCGGTACCGTCTACCCGGTGAACGCAAGTCGGCGCAGCGTCCTGGGCATCCGGGCCTACCCGTCGATCGCAGAGGTGCCGGAATCGGTGGATCTCGCGATCGTGGCAACGCCCGCACCCACCGTACCCGGCGTGATCCGGGAATGCGTCGCGAACGGCGTACGCGGCGCAATCGTGGTCTCGGCGGGCTTCCGCGAGATCGGGCCTGAGGGCCTCGCCCTGGAGGAGGAGATCCGCCAGGCACTGCGGAACAGCGCGCTGCGCGTGATCGGGCCGAACTGCCTGGGGGTCATGAGCCCACGCACCGGCTTGAATGCGACCTTCTCCGGCGTGATGGCCCAGCCGGGCCACGTCGCCTTCATCAGCCAGAGCGGTGCGGTCGGCACCGCCGTGCTGGACTGGAGCCGCCGCGAGAACGTGGGCTTCAGCAACTTCGCGTCGATCGGTTCCATGCTCGACGTGAACTGGGGCGACCTCATCTACTACCTCGGGGATGACCCGAACACCCGCAGCATCGTCATCTACATGGAGAGTATCGGCGATGCGCGCCCGTTCCTCTCCGCCGCCCGCGAGGTGGCGTTGACCAAACCGATCATCGTGATCAAGGCGGGCCGGACGGAGGCCGCGGCCAAGGCGGCCGCCTCTCACACCGGCTCGCTCGCAGGCAGCGACCGTGTGCTGGACGCCGCGTTCCGACGCTGCGGCGTACTCCGCGTCGATTCCCTCGCGGAGATGTTCGACGTGGCGGAAGTCCTCGCCAAGCAGGTCCACCTGCCGCAGGGCCCGCGCCTGACCATCCTGACCAATGCCGGCGGGCCCGGCGTCCTCAGCACCGACGCGCTGATCCAGGGCGGGGGTGAGTTGACCCCGCTGGAAGACACCACGATCAGCGCACTGGACGAGGTGGTGCCGGCGCACTGGAGCCACGGCAACCCGGTCGACATCCTGGGAGACGCGGACCCGGAGCGGTATGCCCTGGCCTTCGAACGCGCCGCGGCAGACCCCAATGCCGATGGCATCCTCGTGATCCTGACACCTCAGGCCATGACCGATCCGACCCGCACGGCGGAGTTGATCAAGTGTGAGGCCGAGGGCCTGAAGAAGCCGGTCCTCGCAAGCTGGATGGGCGGCGCCGAGGTCTTTCCCGGCACCAGCCTGCTCAACCAGGCGCGCATTCCGACCTACTCTCAACCCGATGCTGCCGCACACCTGTTCAACCTCATGTGGCGCTATCACCGCAACCTCAAGGCCCTCTACGAGACCCCCACCCTCGCGATGGGCCGGAAAGAAATCGGGGTCGCCCAGGCGCGGGTGCACCAGTTGCTGGAGACCGCGCGCGAGACCCGGCGGACGCTGCTTACCGAGTTCGAGTCCAAGACCCTGCTCCAGACCTACGGCATTCCGATCGTGGAGACACGCCTTGCGGCCACTGCCGAAGAAGCCGTCCGGCAAGCCGGGGACATCGGCTATCCGGTGGTGCTGAAACTGCACTCGGAGACACTGACCCACAAGACCGACGTGGGGGGCGTGCGCCTGAACCTGACCGATGCCGAGGCCGTGACCGAGGCCTTCGCCCGGATTCAGTCATCGGTCGCCGAGCGGGCCGGAGCGCATCACTTCCAGGGCGTGACCGTGCAACCCATGGTGAACCGCGACGAGAGCTACGAACTGATTCTGGGCAGCAGCCCGGATCCCCAGTTCGGACCCGTGCTGCTGTTCGGCGCGGGCGGCCAGATGGTGGAGGTGTTGCGGGACACGGCCGTCGCACTCCCGCCGCTGACCACCACCCTGGCCCGCAGGCTGATGGAGCAGACGCGGATCCACGAGGCCCTGAAGGGTGTTCGCGGCCGCGCTGCCGTCGACCTGGCCCAGCTCGAGAGCCTGCTGGTCCGCTTCAGCCAGCTGATCGTCGAGCACCCGGAGATCCGCGAGGTCGACATCAACCCCCTCCTCGCCTCGCCGGACGCCGGGGACGGAGCGGACACGATCAGCGCCCTGGACGCGCGCGTACTGCTGCACGACCCCGACCTTGATCTCTCCAGCCTGCCACCGCTGGCGATCCGCCCGTATCCGGCACAATACGCCTCGGACTGGACGCTTCACGACGGACGGCGTGTCACGATACGACCGATCCGGCCCGAGGATGAGCCTCTGGTCGCGGCCTTCCACAAGACGCTCTCGGAGCGCAGCGTCTATCTGCGCTACTTCCACATCATGCAGATGAGCCAGCGTGTCGCGCATGAGAGGCTCACCCGGCTCTGCTTCACCGACTACGACCGGCAGATGGCCCTGGTGGTGGTCTACCGGGATCCTGCTGACGGAGAGCGCCGAATCCTGGGTGTGGGACGCTGGAGTCGGCTGCACGACAGCAGCCACGCGGAATTCTCGATGCTGATCAACGATCCGGACCAGCGGCAGGGCATCGGGACCGAACTGCTCAGACGGCTCACGGACATCGCACTGGAAGAGGGCATCGTGCGCATCACGGCCGATATCCTCGCCGAAAACGTCGGGATGCAGCGGGTCTGCCGCAAGGTGGGCTTCCGGCTGGACCCACCGGAAGAGGGCACGGTTTCGGCCGAGATCCTGCTGCGGGATCGTGGCACCGAGTACCGGAAATGAGGGCGTGTCGGACATTCCGCACGGGCACCGCGCGGTTGCCCTCGTCGCCCTCAGAGGCCGCGCGGCGGGCTTGGCGGGTTCGGGGTCTGCAGGCTGGGCGGGAGTCGGGAGGTCCCCATCAGCCAGGCATCGATCTGGCGGGCGACGTCGCGTCCCTCGCCGATGGCCCAGACGACGATCGACTGGCCGCGACTCGCGTCTCCGGCCACGAACACCCCGGGAATCGACGACATCTTCCGCGCGTCGGTGTCGAGCACCTTGCGCTCCGTGACCGCAAGGCGGTCTTCCCGTAGCGGCGCCACCTCCGGCCCCTCGAAGCCGATCGCGATCAGCACGAGGTCGGCCGGCTGTTCAATCCCGCTCTCGAGCACGATCTTCTCGGTCCTGCGGCCGTACCGATCGCGCTTCCAGTCGACCCGCTCGAAGTCGATCCGGTTCACGCGGCCGTCCCCATCGGTGTCGACAAAGCCGGCCACGTTCAGGCTGAAGGCCTCCTCCCCGCCCTCCTCGATGGCATAGGTCCGGCGGTAGGTCTGGGGTTGCTGCGGCCAGGGGTTGTCCTCGGGCCGCTCCTCCGGCGCCCGCGGATTGATGCTCACCTGCACCACCTCCCGCGCGCCCTGGCGATGCGCGGTGGCGACACAGTCGGCACCGGTGTCGCCACCGCCGAGCACCACCACCCGCTTGCCGCGGGCATCGGCGACGCCGTCCACCGGCCGTCCGGCCTGGCGCCGGTTTTCGGCCGTGAGATACTCCATCCCGAACAGGATGCCCTGCAGGTGACGCCCCGGCACCGAAACGTCGCGCGGCCGCAGCGCACCGATCGCGAGACATACCGCATCGAAGTCTGCCTGCAGCTCCGCGAGTGGCACATCGACCCCGACATTCACGCCGGCCCGAAACTCGATGCCCTCGTCGCGCAACTGCTGCACGCGGCGGGCCACCATGTGCTTGGCGAACTTGAAGTCGGGGATACCGTAGACCATCAGGCCGCCGATCACGTCGTCGCGCTCGAAGACGGTGACCGCGTGTCCCGCGCGATTGAGCTGCTGGGCAGCGGCAAGCCCTGCCGGGCCGCTGCCGACGATCGCCACCCGCTTCCCGGTCCGCTGCGTCGGCGGACACGGCACGATCCAGCCCTTCTCCCAGCCCATGTCGACGATGGCGCGTTCGATGTCCTTGATGGTCACCGCGTCGTCATTGCTGGCGAGTGTGCAGGCCGGTTCACAGGGGGCCGGACAGGTGTAGCCGGTGAACTCGGGAAAGTTGTTGGTCGCGTGCAGCCGCGCCAGCGCCTCCTCCCAGAGGCCGCGGTAGACGAGGTCGTTCCACTCCGGGATGAGGTTGCCGATCGGGCAGCCGCCCATGCAGGTCGGCACGCCGCAGTCCATGCAGCGCTGGCCCTGGGTGCTCAGTTCCCTGGAGTCCCATTCGAAGGCGTAGATCTGCTGATAGTCGCGCGTGCGCGAGCGGGCTTCGCGGTAGCCGATCGTGCGCCGCGGGTGGAGCAGAAATCCGTCGGGGTGATTTTCTGACATCGCTCGCGTCCTC
This sequence comes from Thioalkalivibrio sp., assembly GCA_007692435.1. Classification (GTDB taxonomy): domain Bacteria; phylum Pseudomonadota; class Gammaproteobacteria; order Ectothiorhodospirales; family Ectothiorhodospiraceae; genus Thioalkalivibrio. The sequence continues at coordinate 5,671 of RECA01000111.1, read as the reverse complement.
ATGCAGCCCGTGGCGGGGGTGTCACGCGGATATCCCGCCCGGTGGCGAGGTGCCGGGCCACCGCATCGGCGTAGGCGTCGGGCACCACCTTCACGAAGGTCCCCAGCGACCGCTCCCAGTCGCCCAGGATCCGGGCGGCCAGCTGGCTGCCGGTGTAGCTGACGTGGTTCTCCAGCATCCGCCGCAGCAGCTCGCGGTCGCGCGCATCCCGCACCGGTTCGACCCGCCGGCCGTCCGGATTCAGGTGCCGCTCCGCGAGCCCCTCCGCGTCGAAGATGTAGGCCTCGCCGCCGCTCATGCCGGCACCGAAGTTCCGGCCGATCGGCCCGAGGACCACGGCCACCCCGCCGGTCATGTACTCGCAGGCGTGGTCGCCCACCCCCTCGATCACGCTCAGCGCGCCGGAGTTGCGCACGCAGAAGCGCTCCGACCCGCGGCCATTGAAGTAGGCCTCGCCCCCGGTCGCGCCAAACAGCGTGACGTTGCCCACGATCGAATTCTCCGCGGCCGGATAGCCGGCGTCCGGCGGCGTGCGCACGCTGATCAGCCCGCCCGAGAGCCCCTTGCCGGCATAGTCGTTCGCATCCCCGACGAGATGCAGCGCGATCCCCCGGCACAGGAAGGCCCCGAAGCTCTGCCCCGCCGTGCCGGTGCAGCGCACCGCGATGGTGCCCATCGGCAGGCCCTCGGCACCGTAGCGGCGGGTGACCTCATAGCTCAGCAGCGTGCCGAAGGTCCGGTCTCGGTTGCTCAGCCTGGTCTCGACCTCCACCGGCCGCCCCTCCTCCAGCGCCGGCCGGGCCTGTTCGATCACCGTGTGATCGATCTTCGTCTCAAGGCCGTGGTTCTGCGCACGGGTCCGGCGCGGTGCATCCTCGGAGCTGACCCGCCGCAACAGCTCCGAGACGTCCGGCCGAACGCCCTTGGGATGCACGATCTGCTTTGCCTGCAGGCGTTCGACCCGGCCGATCATCTCGTCCATGGTGCGGAACCCGAGGGCGGCCATGTGCTCGCGCACCTCTTCGGCGACGAAGCGCATGTAGTTGACGACGTGCTCTGCGCGTCCCTGGAAACGCGCGCGCAGGCGGGGATCCTGCGTGGCAATCCCGACGGAACAGGTGTTGCAGTGACACTTGCGCAGCATGATGCAGCCGAGGGCCACCAGCGGCGCGGTGCCCAGCCCGTACTCCTCCGCCCCCAGCAGGGCCGCGATCACCACGTCGCGGCCGGTCAGCAGACCGCCGTCCGCGCGCACGGTGATGCGCGAACGCAGCCGGTTCGCCTGCAGCACCCGCTGGGTCTCCGCGAGCCCGAACTCCCAGGGTGCGCCGGCGTGCTTGATCGAGGTCTTCAGCGAGGCCCCGGTGCCACCGGAGTCCCCGCTGATCAGCACCGCGTCGGCACGGGCCTTGGCCACGCCCGCCGCGATGGTGCCGACGTTGGCCTTCGAGACCAGCTTCACGTGGATCTCGGCGGTCGGATTGGCGCACTTGAGATCGTGGATCAGCTGCTGGAGGTCCTCGATGGAGTAGATGTCGTGATGCGGGGGCGGCGAGATCAGGCCGACCCCCGGCACCGTGAACCGCACCCGCGCGATGCCCTCGTCCACCTTGCCGCCGGGCAGCTCGCCCCCCTCCCCGGGCTTGGAGCCCTGGGCCATCTTGATCTCGATCTGCTTCGCCTGCGCGAGGTAGTGCGCGGTGACCCCGAAGCGCCCGCTCGCCACCTGCTTCATCGAGCACTCGCGATCGGTGCCGAAGCGCTCGACCTGCTCGCCACCCTCGCCGGTGCCGGACTTCCCGCCGACCCGGTTCATCGCGATCGCGAGCGCCTCGTGGACCTCCTGGCTCAGGGCCCCGAAGGACATCGAGCCGGTGGAGAAGCGCTGCATTATCGCTTCGATCGGCTCCACCGCGTCGAGCGGGAGCGCGGCGGCCTCGTCACGCGCGAACTCCAGCAGACCCCGAAGGTTGAGGAGTCCGCCTCCCTGCTCGTTCGCGTGGCGGGCGAAGTCCCGGTAGGCCCCGGCATCGTTGCCGCGCGCGGCCTGCTGCAGCTTGCCGATGGTGTACGGGTTCCAGTGGTGCCGTTCGCCGTCGCGACGCCAGTAGAGGTGCCCACCCGGGTCCAGCGGCAGGTTGCCGATCACCGGTGTGCCGAAGGCGACCTCGTGGGCCTCGAGCGTCTCCCGTTCCAGTTCCTCGAGGCCGACCCCGGGAATATGGGCCGTGGTGCCCGCGAAGAAGGCATCGATGAACTCGTGATCCAGTCCCATCGATTCGAAGATCTGCGCGCCCTTGTAACCCTGCAGCGTCGAGATTCCCATCTTCGACATCACCTTCAGGATGCCGCGTTCGAGCGCCCGCCGGTATTGCGTGAGGCCGTGCCCGATCTCGCCCTCGAGGTAGCCGCGCGCCGCCATGTCGGCGATGCCGCGGTAGGCGAGCCATGGGTGCACCGCGTCCGCCCCGTAGCCGATCAGGGTGCAGAAGTCGTGGACCGTGTGCGGTTCGGCACCGTCGAGCACGATCGCCACGCGGGTCCTCAGGCCATTGCGCACGAGGTGATGATGCAGGCCCGACACCGCCAGCAGGCTCGGGATCGCGACCCGTCCGGGTCCGGCCGCGCGATCGGTGAGGACCAGGATTCCGCAGCCCGCCTCGATCGCCCGCTCCGCCGCCGCGTGCACCGCCCGGATCGCGGTGGTCATGTCGCCGCCCTTGCCGTAGCTGATGTCGATGCTGCGGCTGCGCAGGCCCTCGCGGTCGAGCCGCTCGATGGCGCGCGCCTGGGGAGTGCTCAGAACGGGTGACTCGAGATACAGCTGCCGGCAGTGACCGGGAGTCTCCGCGAGGAGGTTCCCGCGCGGACCGATCGCGTCGCCGAGGGAGGTCACCAGGGCCTCGCGGATGTAGTCCAGCGGCGGATTCGAGACCTGCGCGAACTGCTGCAGGAAATAGTGGCTCAGCGGCCGCGGTCGCGAAGACAGCACCGCCGGCGGGGTATCGTTGCCCATCGCCCCGATCGGGTCCGCCCCGCTCGCCGCCATCGGCTGCACGAGGACCCGCAGGGACTCCATGGTGTGACCGAAGGCGCGCTGGTATTCGGTCAGGGGGCGCTCCAGCGCATCCGCGGACAGCGCCGCCTCTGCCGGGTCCACGAGGTCCTCCAGCGCCACGCGCTCGGCCTTCAGCCACTCCCCGTAGGGACGATCCGCAAGCTCCGCAAAGACCTCGTCCTCCGGCACGATGCCGCCCCGGCCAGGATCGAGCACGAACAGTGCCCCCGGCTTCAGACGCCCCCGGGCGAGCACGTCGCGCGCGGGCACCTCCAGCACCCCGGTCTCGCTGGCCATGATCAGGCGCCGGTCGCGGGTGACGGTGTAGCGGCAGGGCCGAAGCCCGTTGCGGTCCAGCACGCCCGCGAGCCGTTCGCCGTCGGTGGCCACCACCAGGGCCGGGCCGTCCCAGGGCTCCATCAGCGCGCTGTGATAGCCATAGAAGGCGCGCCGATTCGGGTCCATATGGGGATTCTGCTCCCACGCCTCCGGGATCAGCATGCGCAGGGCGTGGGGCAGGCTGCGGCCGGCAACCACCAGCAGCTCCAGCACGTTGTCCATCTGCGCGCTGTCACTGAGCCCCTCTGCCGTCAGTGGCTTGATCTTCTCGATCTCGGCCCCGAAGCGCGGCGACGCGAGCGCCGCCTCGCGCGCCCGCATCCAGTTCTGGTTGCCGCGCAGGGTGTTGATCTCGCCGTTGTGCACGAGGTAGCGATAGGGGTGCGCGAGGTCCCAGGCGCCAAGGGTGTTGGTGGAGAACCGCGCGTGCACCAGCACCATCGCCGAGGTGAAGCGCGGATCGGAGAGGTCGGGGTAATAGGGCCGGAGCTGCGGGCAGGTCAGCAGACCCTTGTAGACGATGGTGGTGCGCGACAGCGAGCACACGTAGAAGACCTGGTCGCCGAATCCGACCAGCCGCCGGAACAGGGCCTCGTTCTCGATCCCGCGCCGCAGCACGTACAGCTCGACGTCCATGTCCGCAGGTTCCATCGGTTCCCGGGGCTGAACGAAGAACTGCTGGCTGAGCGGTTCGCTCTCGAGCGCGGTCTTTCCGAGCTCGCGGTTGTCCGTGGGCACGTCACGCCAGGCAACCACCTCGAAGCCCCGGGCCCCGCAGCGGGTCGCGATCACGGAACGCAGCGCGGCCCGCTGCCCGGCATCCCGGGGCATGAAGACCTGGCCGACCCCATAGCTGTCGGGCTCACCCAGCCCGGGGACCTCGTCCCGGAAGAAGGCGTGCGGCTTCTGCAGCAGCATGCCAGCCCCGTCGCCGGTGTTCTCCTCGGCCCCGCGTGCGCCCCGGTGGTCGAGGTTCTCGAGGCACTCGATGCCGTCCCGCACCAGCCGATGGCTTCGCCTGCCGTCCAGATCGGCCACGACGCCCACGCCGCAGTTCGAGTACCCGGCGCCGTACAGCGAGCGCGGATCTTCCCGCTCCCCGCGCGACGCCACGCCCTGCAATCCCTCGAAACCTGTCATCTGCACACTCCGAAAGAATCTGCTCATGACCTGCAAGAGACACCGGGGATACTCTGCGCCCTCCCCCGCCGCGAATCAATTTCGGTCAGCGGGGTCGGGTCTTGCGCCCTGCCTCGCCGGCTGACGCGCCGCTGGCAGAAAGCGACCCGGCATGGGCGTACACTGCGCACCACTGCGTATAGAGGCGACCCTGCTCTGGATTCTGACACTGCGGGAATGAGTGACCGGAGACAAAAGGCACACGCACTTGGCGGGGCGGCGGGGGTCTTGCTCGTCGCCGCGGGCGTGGCCCTCGTGCTGCCGCTCGCGGTGATCGGGAGCCTGGCGGCCGCGGGCGTCCAACTCACCCCGGCGCTGGTCATCACGCTTTCGATCCTGCTGACTCAGGGCCTGAGCTTTGGCGGCGTGGCGCTGCTTTACCTCGCGCTCCAGGAAGGGACCCTGCGCGTTCCGGTGCGCTGGCCGACGGCCATCGATGTGAACTGGATGGTCGGCGGCTCGGCACTCGCGCTTGCGGCCCTGATCGTCGGCTGGCTCGTGGTGTCACTCGTCGGGCTCGACGTCGGCGAACACCAGCTCCAGGAAGCCGGCATGGCCGATCCCCAGATCTTCCTGCTTCTGATCGTGCTCTCGCTGCTGCTCATCGGCCCCGCCGAAGAACTGTTGTTTCGCGGCGTGGTGCAGGGCCGCCTGCGTCAGGCCTTTGGTGCCGGCGCCGCAATCGGTCTCGCTGCCGTGACCTTTGCGGCCCTGCACATGCTCGCCCTCAGCGGTCCGCTCGCGGCACGCATCACCACGGTCGTGGTGCTGGTGCTGCCGAGCCTGGTGTTCGGCATCGCCTACGAGCGGACCGGCAACATCGCGGTGCCCGCGGTCATTCACGGTGTCTACAACGCAACGCTTCTGGCGGTGAGCTACTACGCGGTGCAGACGGAGGCGGCAGCCTGAACGCCCATTAGCGTGAAAGAACACGGCGTGCGCTTCGGGAACCGGTAGGGCGGAAGAGCGTAGCGTCATCCGCCATGCGGCGATCGCAATGTCCTGGAGCACGCGGCTACCCTGGCGCCGGATGGCGGATAACGGGCTGCGCCCTCTTCCGCCCTACGCTTCTTTCATGGTCGGGGGTGGCGCAGC
>RECA01000064.1 GCA_007692435.1 Thioalkalivibrio sp. | reverse complement strand
CGTGGTCATGCCCGTGGTCATGCCCGTGGTCATGCCCGTGGTCGTGCCCGTGGTCGTGCCCGTGGTCATGGTCGTGGTCATGGTCGTGGTCATGGTCGTGGGCATGCGGTTCCCAGACGCCTCCCTCCCGCACCGGGAGTTCGTGCAGCTGCAGGTCCTCCAGCAGGCTGATCACCTTGCGGCCCTCGCGGGGTTCGGCCAGTGTGCGCCGCAGGAAGGTCTCGAGTTCCGGGCCGACCCAGATCACCAGGTCCGCGTCCTGAAGCAGCCGCGCCTCGGAGGGGCGCATCGCGTAGCCGTGGGGCGAGGCCGTGGTCGGCAGCAGGAGCTCGGCGTCGTGGATGCCGTCGATCAGGCCCGCGACGAGGCTGTGGACCGGTAGTATGGTGGATACAACGGAGCGGGATTCAGCCTGCGCCGGTACAGCCACCAGCATGGCACCGAACAGTAGTGAAGTGGCGAAGTTCTTGATGATTCGCATGAGAGTGGGGTCTCCTTGAACCGGGTTGGGGACAGCTGCCGCCCTCGGCGCGACGGCTGCGGCACGGACGTTATACTATAGCGGAATGAACGAAGCCAACCGTGGAAGAAGCCTGAGGGGCCGGACGGTCGATCCGGTGCTGATCGAGGCCCGCGGCCTGGGCCTCGTGCGCAATGGCCGGACGATCCTCGATGGGGTGTCGTTGTCGATCCGCCGCGGGCAGGTCGTGGTGGTCATCGGACCGAACGGCGCCGGCAAGACCAGCCTGCTGCGCCTGCTGCTCGGTCTCTGGGAGCCGTCGAGCGGACACATGCAGCGCGGCCGGCGCATACGGATCGGGTACATGCCGCAGCGGATCCAGGTGGACCCGATCCTGCCGCTGTCGGTGCGGCGCTTCCTGACCCTGCGGCATCGTGCGCCTGTGGCGCGCCTGCGCGAAGGCCTGCAGCGGGTCGGCGTGCCCGAGCTGCTGGACGCACCGATACAGACCCTCTCCGGGGGGGAGATGCAGCGGGTGCTGCTCGCCCGCGCATTGCTCGGCGAACCGGACCTGCTGGTGCTGGACGAGCCGGCGCAGGGCGTCGACGTGGCGGGGCAGGGCGAGGTCTTCAACCTGATCGACCGGTTGCGCAGGGAGAAGGGCTGCGGTGTGCTGATGGTCTCGCACGAGCTGCACCTGGTGATGGCCGCGGCCGACGTGGTGGTGTGCATCAACCAGCACGTCTGCTGCACGGGCCGGCCGGAGGAGGTCAGCCGGCACCCCGAGTACCAGCGGCTGTTCCCGGATGCCGGGGTGCACGGGATCGGCGTCTACACCCACCGTCACAACCATGTTCACGATCTGACCGGCGAGGTGAAGCCGGTCCGCACGGCCGCGGAGAACACGGACGATGCTCGATGACTTTGTAACCCGTGCGGTCCTCGCGGGCCTGATGGTTGCAGTGGTCGCAGGGCCGCTCGGCGCCTTCGTGGTCTGGCGGCGGATGGCCTATTTCGGGGACACGGTGTCGCACTCGGCATTGCTGGGCGTGGCACTGGGCTTCCTGCTCGGCCTGAACCTGAACCTGATGGTCACCCTGATCTGCGTGACGGTGGCGGTACTGCTGGTCTTCCTGCAGCGCCGCCAGGAGCTGGCCTCCGACACGTTGCTCGGCATCCTCGCACACAGCGCGCTGTCGCTCGGGATGGTGACGGTGGCCTTCGTGGAGGGCCTGCGGGTCGACCTGATGGCCTACCTGTTCGGTGACATCCTCGCGGTGACCCGCGGCGATCTCGCCGCGATCGCGGTCGGCGGGCTGCTCGCGCTGGTGTTGCTGGTGATCCTCTGGCGCCCGCTGCTGGCGATCACCGTGCACGAGGAGATCGCGCGCGTGGAGGGTGTGCCGGTCCTGCCCGTGCGGCTCGGGCTGATGCTGCTGATCGCGGTGGTGATCGCGAGCGCGATGCAGGTCGTGGGTGTGCTCCTGATCACGGCGCTGATGATCATCCCGGCGGCCACCGCGCGCCGCTTCGCGCGCACACCGGAGGGAATGGGTCTGCTGGCCGCCGGCTTCGGGGTTCTGGCCGTGCTCCTCGGGATCTGGGGGTCATTCAGTCACGACACGCCGACCGGGCCCAGCATCGTGGTGGCTGCGATGCTGGTGTTCGTGGTGCTGCACTTCGTGCCGTTCTCCCGACGCCACCGGGCAATCCCGCCCAAGTGAGCCGGGGCCGCGGGGGTCACTTCTCGCCGACCAGTTCCCGGAACGGATCGCCGGGTGGCGCGGCATCCTGCAGCCACTCGCGCACGGTTGGTCCGAAGTCCAGGTCGTCGTGGCGGATGTGGTCCACCACCCACGGGCCCAGCGCGTCCACGATCTCCTGGGCCTCCGGAGCCGGGGCGGTCTGCAACCGCGCACGGTAATCGCGGAGCCGGTCGAGGATGCTGCCGTGCGTCTCGCTGTGGTCCTCGAGCCCGGCAAACTGGATCATCTCCAGCACTCTTTCCTCGAACTCGAAGTGTTCCCGCAGGCATTCGATCAGGGCATCCATGGCCGCCACCAGTTCCTTGTTTTCGTCCGCCGCGGCCGCCTCCTGCAGGCGGTTCACGTGTTCGAGCATCACCCGATGCTGGGCGTCCAGTTCGGGGATTCCGGTGTCCAGATCGTCGGACCAGGCCAGGTAAGGCATATGCACCTCCTTCGGGCGACCCCACGGACCGACGGAGCCGGTCTCGTCTGGGGCAATTAGAATATAGCGCGCCCCCTGTGGGAGGCGAGCCCTCTCGGCGATCCGGCGCCGGGGACGGTCGCCCAGGGGGCTGGCCTCCTACGGTGCTCGCCCCGGCCCC
>RECA01000072.1 GCA_007692435.1 Thioalkalivibrio sp. | reverse complement strand
GGCGATTCCGGCGCCGGGGACGGTCGCCCAGGGGGCTGGCCTCCTACGGTGCTTGGCCCGGCCCCCTGTAGGAGGCGAGCCCTCTCGGCGATCCGGCGCTTGGGAAACGGGTCGCCCAGGGGGCTGGCCTCCTACGCGTCCGCGCGGCCCTTTGTGGGCGGCGGGCCCTCCTGGCGGCTCGGGGGCAGGGCCGACGGGCCGCTGTCGGACGCCGGGACGGCCCGCAGGGTCTCCGGATCTTCGTCCAGCCCGGCCTCGCGCAGCAGGGCGTGCAGCCGCCGTTCGGGGAGATTCAGGCGCAGGAGCATCGCGCCCCCGGATGCCGTCTGCTCGGCCTCGACCGCCCGCTCCGCGAAGAGCCGGCTGCGCAGCCGGCCGGCCGACGCGGGCACCTCGACCCATCCGGTGAACATCGATTCGGTGAAGTGGCGGGCGAGACGCTGCTGGAGCTCCTCCACTCCCTCGCCGGTCGCCGCCGACAGCCAGACCGCATCGCCGCCGAAACGGCCGGGTTCGCCCGCGTCGGCCTCGGGCAGGCAGTCGATCTTGTTGTAGATGCGCCAGACCGGCACCTCCGCCGCCCCGATCTCGTCCAGCACCGACTCCACCTGAGCGATGTGTGCGTCGCGCTCCGGGTCGGCGGCATCGATCACGTGCAGCAGCAGTGCCGCCTCCCGCGTCTCGGTCAGTGTGGCCTTGAAGGCGGCGATCAGTTCGTGCGGCAGGTCGCGGATGAAGCCGACGGTGTCCGCCAGGACCAGCGAGCGGTGCGGGGCGAGATCGACGCGCCGCAATGTCGGGTCCAGCGTCGCGAAGAGCTGATCGGCCGCGTACACCCGGGCCTCGGTCAGCCGGTTGAACAGGGTGGACTTGCCGGCGTTGGTGTAGCCAACCAGCGCGACCGTCGGGGTCTCGTTGCGTCGCCGCGCCTGGCGGCCCTGCTCCCGCGCGCGCCGCACCTTGTCCAGCCGCCTCTCGATGTGCTTGATGCGGGCGGCCAGCAGGCGCCGGTCGGTCTCGAGCTGGGTCTCGCCCGGACCGCGCAGCCCGATGCCACCCTTCTGGCGCTCGAGGTGGGTCCAGCCACGCACCAGCCGGGTCGACATGTGCCGGAGCTGGGCCAGCTCGACCTGCAGCTTGCCCTCGTGCGTGCGCGCCCGCTGGGCGAAGATGTCCAGGATCAGGCCGGACCGGTCGAGCACACGGCACTGGACGTGCCGCTCGAGATTGCGCTCCTGGCTCGGTGACAGCGGGTGGTTGAAGACGACCAGATCCGCACCCGAGGCCTCCACGGCGGCCGCCACCTCGTCGGCCTTCCCGGAACCCACGTAGAAACGCGGATCCGGCTGGCGGCGCGTGCCGGAGATGATGTCCACCACAGATGCCCCGGCAGACTCCGCGAGGTCGCGGAATTCCTGGATCTGGGCCTCGAGATCGACGACCTCGCCGATCCCCAGCGCCACCAGGATGGCCCGGTTGCCGCTCTCGGGGCGTTCAAACAAGGGCGTTCACGTCCGGCATGCCTTCAGGATGCACCCTCCTGCGCGGCCTGTTCCTCGCCCTCGACCTGCAGGCGCACCTGCCGCGAGGGCACGATCGTGGAGATCGCGTGCTTGTACACCATCTGCGACACCGCACTCTTCAGCAGCACCACGAACTGGTCGAAGGACTCGATCTGCCCCTGCAGCTTGATGCCGTTGACCAGATACACGGACACCGGGATGCGGTCCCGGCGCAATGCGTTGAGAAAGGGTTCTTGTAGCATCTGCCCTTTTGCCATGGTCGCTGTCCTTTTGGTTTATGGTTATCGGGCCCGCTTCGTGCAGCCCTGGTTATAAGAAACATAGCATAGTGTCCATCTGGCACTGCACCAAGATACCGCATCAATGCGCACGGACCTCCGGCGGCAGCCGCCGCAGCAGGTCTTCCGGCCGTGCGGACTCGGCGGCAATCACTTCCAGGCCGTCCATCCCGCGCAGCCAGGTCAACTGGCGCTTCGCGAGTTGGCGCGTCGCGGTGATCGCGCGCTGCCGGAAGGACGCGTAGTCGATCTCGCCCCCCAGCCACTGCCAGCCCTGCCGGTAACCCACCGCACGCTGCGAGGCGTGGTCCGCAGTCAGAGAGGGACGCGCCATCAGGTCGCGCAATTCCCTCTCGAGGCCCGCGGCCATCATCGCATCGAAGCGCAGCGCGATGCGCTCGCGCAGTCGGGCCCGGTCTTCGGGAAGCAGGGCCAGGCAGTGCCAGTCATCCGGCAGGGCGCTGACCCGCCCGGACTGGAAGGCCGACAGCGGCTGGCCGGTGCTCCGGTAGATCTCCAGCGCGCGCAGGATCCGCTGCGGGTCGTTGGGATGGATGCGCCGGGCCGAGACCGGATCCACCGCGCGCAGCTCGGCATGCAGTGCGGCGGCCCCCACCTGTGGAAGCCTCGCGCGCAGCGCCAACCGGACCTCCGGGTCCACCTCCGGCATCCGGTCCAGGCCGTCGATCAGCGCACGGAAGTAGAGCATGGTCCCGCCGACCAGCAGCGGAACGCGCCCGCGGCGGTGGATCTCGCCGATCAGGCGCCGCGCGTGCTCCGCAAAGTCGGCGGCCGACCAGGTCTCCTCCGGCTCCCGGATGTCGATCAGGTGGTGCGGCACGCGGGCGCGCTCGGCACGGCTCGGCTTGGCCGTGCCGATGTCCATGCCCCGGTAGACCAGCGCCGAGTCGACGCTGACGATCTCGGCGCCGATGCGCTCCGCGAGCTCCAGGGCCAGCGCCGTCTTGCCGGTGGCCGTGGGGCCCATCAGCAGGATCACCGGCTGCGGCAACGGATCACCTCCCGCGCAGGAAGAGGCGGTCGAGTGCCTGGCGGTCGAGCTCGACGTAGGTCGGCCTGCCGTGATTGCACTGGCCGCTGTTCTCGGTCTCTTCCATGTCCCGCAGCAAGCGGTTCATCTCCGGAAGGCTCAGGCGCCGTCCGGCACGGACCGAGCCGTGGCAGGCCATGGTGCTCAATACCGCGTCGAGCGCGGCCTCGGCGCGGTCCGCGTGTCCGAGATTGCGCAGGTCGGCGAGCAGGTCACGCACCAGCCCGACCAGGTCCCGACCCTGCAGCAGTGCCGGCGCTGCGCGCAGCCTCACCGTCTCGGGTCCGCTGCGGTCCAGTTCGAAGCCGAGGTCCCGCAGCAGGCCGTCCGAGGACTCGACCAGGTCGGCCTCGGCGCGGGTGACCGCGAGGGTCTCCGGGACCAGCAGCGGCTGGCGGGTCACGCGGGCCTCGCGCCACTCGCGCTTCAGACGTTCGTAGGTCACCCGTTCGTGCGCCGCGTGCATGTCCACCAGCACGAGGCCACGCGCGTTCTCGGCGAGGATGAAGATGTCCGCGACCTGCCCGAGCGCAAAGCCCAGCGGCGGAGCCCCCTCGCGTTGGCCTCCACCCGGCCCTGGCAGGTCGGGAGCGGAGGCCGGGGCATACCCGGAGGGCTCCGGGGCAGGCTCGCCGACCTGCGGCAGGGGCAGCTCCCAGCGCGTGTCGCGTGCGGGCATCGCTGCGCCGCCCGGGAGCCCCGCGGCGGCATGGCCCGGGGCGGCATCACCCCGAGTCGCATAACCCGGGGCCCCATAACCCGGGGCCGCAGAACCCGGCATGGCGGACCCCGGTGCCGCGGGACCCGGCACACCCGCTGGAACGGATGCCTCGCCAGGGCCACCGCTGGCCGGGCGCACCGCCGCCAGCCCCCGGTGCAGCGTCTGAAAGATGAAGTCGTGCACCAGGCGGCCCTCGCGAAAGCGAACCTCGTGCTTCGCCGGATGGGCGTTCACGTCCACCCCCGAGGGATCGAGGTCGAGAAACAGCACGAAGACCGGGTGCCGCCCGTGGTAGAGCACGTCCCGGTAGGCCCGCCGGACCGCGGCCGACAGCACCCGGTCCCGCACCGGCCGGCCGTTGACGAAGAAGAACTGCTGGTCGGGCTGCGAGCGGGCCCGGGTCGGTGCGCCCAGCCACCCCCGCAGGCTCAGCCCGGAGCCCTCGCGCTCGATCTCGAAGGCGTGGTCCGGGAAGTCCCCGCCCAGCAGCGCCATCACCCGTTCCGCGCCCCCGTCGGCGCCCGTGGCCGGCAGGTCGAAGACCGCGCGGCCATTGTGCCGGAGCTCGAAGCCGACCTCCGGCCGGACCGCCGCGTGAGTGCGGACCACGTCCTCGCAGTGCAGGTACTCGGTGCGTTCCGTGCGCAGGAACTTGCGCCGTGCGGGCACCCGGAAGAACAGGTCGCGGACCTCGACGGTCGTTCCCGGCGGGTGCGCTGCCGGCTCGACATCGCTGAAGACATCCGAACCGTCGCCGGCAAGCCGCCAGCCGCTGCGCGCGCCGGCCTGCGTGGAGGTCAGGAAGAGACGCGCCACCGAGGCGATGGACGGCAGGGCCTCGCCGCGGAACCCCAGCGTCCGCAGCGACTCGAGGTCACCCAGTTCCGCGACCTTGCTGGTTGCGTGGCGCGACAGTGCAAGCGCCAGCTCCTCGCGCGGGATGCCGCCGCCGTCGTCGGTGACCCGGATCAGCCGGATCCCGCCCTGCTCCAGGTCCACGCACACGCGGCGCGCACCGGCGTCGATGCTGTTCTCGACCAGTTCCTTGACCACCGAGGCGGGGCGTTCGATCACCTCGCCGGCGGCAATCTGACTGATCAGCTGTGGGGGAAGCTTGTGTATCGGCACGGCAGGTCCGCAGAAACGGGGCCCGGGGACGCCGCTGGGGGCGCCGCTCCGGCGACTGCAGAGGTTACCGCGGAAACCCGGGCGGCAGGAAGCGCCGCAGTCTTGGGGGGACGCATCCGGGTCGTCAGCCGCCGCCCCGCGCCGTCAGGCCGGCGCGGCGCAGGCCCGGCCGTGGGTCAGCCGTCGCGCAGCGGAATCTGCAGCACCTGGCCGGCAAATATCCGGTCGTTCGGAAGATCGTTCACCGCCCGCAGTTCGGACACCGTCATCCGGTAGCGATTGGCGATCACGGACAGGGTCTCGCCGGGGCGGATGATGTGCCGGTCGCCGCGGCCCTCGGCGATCATCGTCCCCGGGGGTGCGTGGGTCGCGAAATAGGCCCGCAGGCCGGTGAGGATCGCGTCCGCCAGCGAACCCTGGAAGCTCGCGGTGCGCAGCTTCCGCTCCTCGGAGGGGTTCGAGATGAAGGCGGCCTCGATCAGCACCGATGGCACGTCCGGCGAGCGCAGCACCGCGAAGTTGGCCCGTTCCACCTCGGGCTTGCGGACCTTGCCCACGCGGTGCATCTCGGAGATCAGCCTGGAGGCGAGCGAGTGGCTGGCCTCCAGGCTGCCGCTCTGCGCGAGGTCGAGCAGCACCCCGGCCAGCGAATCGTCCGTGCGCTCGATCGGGACCCCCCCGAGGCGCAGGTCGGCGTTGTTCTCGCGCTGCGCAAGGAACCGCGCGGCCTCGCTCGAGGCACCCCGCTCGGAGAGGATGTAGACCGAGGAGCCCTGCACCCGGCGATCCTGGATCGCGTCCGCGTGCACGGACAGAAACACGTCCGCGTCCGCGGCCCGCGCCCTGCTGATCCTTTCGCGCAACGGGAGAAAGTAGTCGCCGGTCCGGATCAGCACCGGCCGCATGCCGGGCTCGCGCTCGACCCGTTCCGCGAGGCGCCGGGCAATCTGCAGCACCACGTCCTTTTCCCGGGTGCCGCCCGGACCAATCGCTCCGGGATCGTGCCCGCCATGCCCTGGATCGATCGCCACCACCACTTCGCGCAGGGACGCGCCGGAACTTGCGGTGGCATTCGCGGACGCCTCCCGCGCATTACTCGCCTCGGCGGTCGCGCGCGGCCGTTCGGTGAGATCGAGCACCAGCCGGTGCGGGGAACCCTGCGCCGGAAGCAGCACGAAGCTGTGCGGCTCGCTGGCCGCGCGCAGGTCGAGCACGACGCGCAGGTCGCTGCCATTGCGCTGGGCGTGACGAACCCCCTTGACCAGCGCACGCGGATTCGAGGCCACGTCCAGCGCGTCGGACGCCCGCGCGCCGGCGAGGTCCACGACCACCCGGTCGGGACCGTCGAGGGTGAAGATGGTGTGGTCGGCGGGACCGTCCATGTCGAAGACCAGCCGGGTGGTGTCGCCATCCACGGACATGCGCAGGCGCTGCACCGCGGACCCGGCCCAGCCCGGCAACGGCGCCACGAGCAGCCCGAGGCCCGCGAGCCCGCGCAGCAACTTTCTCCGGCGCTGATCCGGTTGGTGCATTTTCGCCACGGACAATCCCTTTGTGATCAGGGGTTCTCATTACATTGTGGACCTTCCGCGTGAAAATGCAAGCCAGAAATTCCCGCCTTATGAGCGAGATACCGGCGAATCTGCCTAAATCATTGTAAGTTCTCGAACTCCCGGGCGATGTGGCCCGCCTCGGGACCCGCCCACCGCAGCCGCCGGCCGGCGCCCTCCTGCCGGAGATTGACCACCAGTTCCGGCTCGGGAAGCCAGCCGGCGCCGCGGTCCGGCCACTCCACCAGCCAGAGCGTGCGTTCGTCGCTCTGCTCGCGCACGCCCAGGTACTCCAGCTCGTCCGGATCCGCAACGCGATAGAGGTCGAAATGCAGCACCGTCAGCCCCCCGAACTCGTAGGGCTCGAGCAGGGTGTAGGTCGGACTGCGCACCGCCCCCTCGTGCCCCAGTGCCCGCAGGAAGCCGCGCACCAGCGTCGTCTTGCCGGCGCCGAGATCGCCCTGGAGATGAATCTGCCGCACCCGTTCCAGGCCGGGGCAGCGCGCGAGCCTGGCACCCGCACGCTCCGTGGCCTCCGCATCCGCGAGTAACAGCCCGCTGCCCGGCATCAGGTGACGCCGGCCCCGCTGGCCGGCAGCGCGGCGATCACGTCTCCCGCGAGGATGCCGCGTTCACCCCCGAGCCGCCGCGCGGCGAGCTGCGCGGCGGCCACATGCCAGGCCGCACCGGTTGCCGCCGCCGGGCCGGCGTCCATGCCCTGTGCCAGCAGGGCCCCGATGATGCCGGTCAGCGCGTCACCCATGCCGGCGGTCGCCATGCCCGGGTGCCCCCCGGTGATGCAGACCGGCCGGTCTTCGGGCCCCGCGGAGACCAGCGTGCCTGCCCCCTTCAGCAGCACCACGCCGCCGAAGCGGTCCGCAAGGCTGCGGAGCGATCCCGGGCGATCGGCATTCACCGCGGATGCCCTGCTCCCCAGCAGCCGCGCGGCCTCGCCGGGGTGCGGGGTCAGCACCCAGTCCGAACGCCGGCGCGGCGCCAGCGCGAGGAGATTCAGCGCATCGGCGTCGGCCACCAGCGGGCCGGACCCGTCCGCGACCACCTGCCACAGGGCCCTGCCCCACGCCTCCTGCCCGAGCCCCGGCCCCGCGGCCACCGCATCGGCGCCGGAGATCAGGGCCTGCAGATCACGCGCCGACGACACCGCGCGCACCATCAGCTCCGGGTGCTCCAGGTTTGCGAAGGCCGCATGCTCCGGGTGGGTGACCAGCGTCACCCGCCCGGCCCCGGCACGCAGCCCCGCGACCGCGGCCAGCCGCGCCGCCCCGGAGTAGCCCGGCGCGCCCCCGACCACCAGCAGGTGGCCGCAGTCGCCCTTGTGCGCACCGGGCCGCCGGAGCGGCAGGCGGTGCGCAAGGTCCTCGGCGCCCGCGCGCGAGGCAAGCCAGGGCACATCGGCGTGGATGTCGGGCGGCAGCCCGAGTCCCGCCACCTGCACCCGCCCGGAATGGTCCACCGCGGCACCGGTGTGCAGCCCGAGCTTGTCCGCGATCATGGTCACGGTCATTGTCGCGCGCGGCGCGATGCCAAGGACAGCGCCGGTGTCGATGGCGATCCCGGAGGGCACGTCCGCGGCGATTACCGGCCGCCCGGAGCCGTTCAGGGTGTCGATCAGCCGGGCATGAATGCCCTCGAGCGGCCGCCGCAGGCCAATACCGAACAGGCAGTCGACCCACACCCCGGCCCGCTCCGGCGCGAAGGCCTCCAGTGGCTCGATCGCGCCCCCGGTCCCGGTCCATGCCTGCCGGGCCCGCTCGCCGTCCGAGTCGGCGCGCGCGCCCGGCGCACCGGCGTGGACGAGCACCTCCAGACCCGCCGCCGCGGCCAGCCGCGCCAGCACGAAGCCGTCACCGCCATTGTTGCCGGGGCCGCAGAGCACGCCGACCCGGCGCGCCCCGGGGTGGGCATCCGTGAGCGCCCGCAGCAGGGCCTCGCCGGCCCGCTCCATCAGTGCGCCGCCGCCGAGGCCCGGCAGGGCCATCGCCCGCCGGTCCAGCTCGCGCATTCCGTCCTCTCCGTAGAGGCGGTTGGCAATCGGCACGTTCATCGGTTCATCATCCATGGTGCACAGCACTCCAAGGAGCCTCGCGCAAGATCGTGCCGCAATCCCTGTCGCAAAGCCAATGCCGCGAGCTGGCCGAACGCATCCGCCGCTGGGGACGGGAACTCGGGTTCCAGGCGGTGGGCATCAGCCCGGCCAGCGTCGGCGTGCACGCCGACCACCTCGATCGCTGGCTGCAGCGCGGCTCGCACGGCGAGATGGACTGGATGGCCCGCCACGCCCACCTGCGCCGGGAGCCCGAGGCCCTGGTCCCCGGCACGCTGCGCGTGGTGAGCCTGCGCATGGATTACCTGCCACCGGCCGCCGCCGACCCGGATGCCGTGCTGGCGGATCCCGGCCAGGCCTACATATCCCGCTACGCGCTGGGCCGGGACTATCACAAGCTGCTGCGCCGGCGGATCCAGCGGCTGGCCGACCGGATCGGGCAGGAGATCGGCCCCTTCGGCTACCGGGCCTTCACGGACAGCGCGCCGGTGCTGGAAAGGGCACTGGCCGAGCAGGCCGGCCTCGGCTGGATCGGCAAGAACACGAACCTGCTGGCCCGCGAGGCGGGGTCGTGGTTCTTCCTCGGCGAGCTCTTCACCGACCTGCCGCTACCGGTGGACACGGGAGGCGAGGGCCACTGCGGCAACTGCACCGCCTGCCTGGAGGTCTGCCCGACACAGGCCTTCCGCGGGCCCTGGGACCTGGATGCCCGCCGGTGCATCTCCTACCTGACCATCGAGCACCGGGGCCCGATCCCCGAGGACCTGCGTCCACTGATCGGGAACCGGATCTACGGCTGCGACGACTGCCAGCTGGTCTGTCCGTGGAACCGCTTTGCGCACATCAGCGTGGAGCCGGACTTCGCGGTCCGCCACGGGCTGGACGCACCCTCCCTGGTGGAGCTCTTCGGCTGGGACCAGACCACCTTCCTGCGCCGCACCGAGGGCATGGCCATCCGCCGCATCGGCCACGCGCGCTGGCTGCGCAACATCGCGGTTGCGCTGGGCAACGGGCCGGCCACGCCCGAGGCCATCAGCGCCCTCGAAAGCAGGGCGCAGCACCCCTCCGCGCTGGTCCGTGAACACGTCGCCTGGGCCCTCGCCCGCCTGCTCCAGACCGCGGGACCCGGCCCGCACGCCTAAACGCGAATCCGACTCGCAACGGTCTTCTCCGACGCCGGCAGGGGAGCATGCTGCAGACCCGGTCGCGGGTGTCGGCAGCAGGGATGCTGCCGTCAAGCCTACAGGGATGTATTCACGGCGTCCCGCGACCGGGTCTGCAGCATGCTCCCCTGCCCCTGACGCCGACCTCAAACCTCCGCGAGGTGGCCCTTGCCCTCCAGCCACTGCCGGCGGTCCCCGGCGCGCCGCTTTGCCAGCAGCATGTCCAGCAGGGCGCCGGTGTCGTCGTCCGGCTGGATGGTGAGACGCACCAGGCGACGGGTGTCGGGATTCATCGTGGTCTCGCGCAGCTGCAGCGGGCTCATTTCCCCGAGCCCCTTGAAGCGGGTGACGCTCACCTTGCCGCGGCGCCCCTCCGCCGCGATCCGGTCGAGGATGCCCTGGCGTTCGGCATCGTCCAGCGCATAGAGGACCTCCTTGCCGATGTCCACCCGGAACAGCGGCGGCATCGCCACGTACACGTGCCCGCGCTCGACCAGGGGCCGGAAATGGCGCATGAACAGCGCACAGAGCAGCGTCGCGATGTGCGCGCCATCCGAATCGGCATCGGCGAGGATGCAGATCTTGCCGTAGCGCAGGCCGTCGAGGTCCGCGCTGCCGGGGTCCACGCCGACCGCGACACTGATGTCGTGGATCTCCTGCGACCCCAGCACCTGGTCCGGGTGCACCTCCCAGGCATTCAGGATCTTGCCTCTGAGCGGCATGATTGCCTGGAACTCGCGGTCGCGGGCCTGCTTCGCGGAACCGCCGGCGGAGTCGCCCTCGACCAGGAACAGCTCGGTGCGCGAGAGATCCTGGCTGGCACAGTCGGCCAGCTTTCCCGGGAGCGTCGGCCCCTGGGTGAGCTTCTTGCGCACGACCTTGCGGCCCGCCCGCTGCCGCCGCTGGGCACTCTGGATCGCGAGTTCCGCAATGCGCTCGCCAATCACCGAGTGGCGGTTCAACCACAGGCTGAAGCTGTCCTTCACCACCCCGGCGACGAAGGGCGCGGCCTCGCGCGACGACAGCCGCTCCTTGGTCTGGCCGGCGAACTGCGGGTCCTGCATCTTGCAGGAGACCACGTAGCTGACCCGTTCCCAGACGTCGTCCGGAGCCAGCTTCACGCCCCGCGGGAGCAGGTTGCGGAACTCGCAGAACTCGCGCACCGCCTCGGTGAGCCCGGTGCGCAGGCCGTTCACGTGCGTACCCCCGAGCGTTGTCGGAATGAGGTTCACGTAGCTCTCGGCAATCCCCTCGCCCCCCTCCGGCAACCAGACCACCGCCCAGTCCACGGCCTCCTGGCGACCCGCCACTGCGCCCATGAACGGCTCTTCCGGCAGCCGCTCCAGCCCGGACAACGCCTCCAGCAGATAGTCCTTCAGCCCGTCGGCGTAGCACCAGTCGCAGCGTTCGCCGGTCACCTCGTCGGCAAAGCTCACGTTCAGACCCGGGCAGAGCACCGCCTTCGCGCGCAGCACGTGCTTCAGCCGCGTCACGGAGAACTTATGGCTGTCGAAGTACTGCGGGTCGGGCCAGAACTGCAGCCGGGTGCCGGTGTTGCGGCGCGCAACCTCGCCGACGACCTCGAGATCGCTGACCTTGTGGCCGCCTGCGAAGGCCATGTTGTACTCCCGCCCGTCCCGCCGGATCCAGATCTCGAGGTGCCGCGACAGGGCATTCACCACCGAGACGCCGACCCCGTGCAGGCCACCGGAGAACTGGTAGCTCTTGTCGGAGAACTTGCCCCCGGCGTGCAGCTGGCCAAGGATCACCTCGACCCCGGGGCGCTTCTCGCGCGGGTGCTCGTCCACCGGCATCCCGCGGCCGTCGTCGGTCACCGAGAGCGACCCGTCCTGGTGCAGGATCACGTCGATGTTCCGCGCGAAGCCGCTGATGGCCTCGTCCACCGAGTTGTCGACCACTTCCTGGGCGAGGTGATTGGGGCGGGAGGTGTCGGTGTACATGCCCGGACGCTTGCGCACCGGGTCCAGGCCCTCGAGGACTTCGATGTCGGATGCGGAATAACTCACCTGCGGCCTTCCTCCGTGTGGGGGGCAGGCGGTAGTGTAGTGCGCCTTGCGCGCCCGGCGCACCGTTCCGGGCCCGGGCTGTCTGCTTGAAATCGGCGGGAGCGGCCCGACAATGTAAACAGTTTCCTATATGCAGATACCGGAGTCCTTCATGGCAGATGCAAGCAATGACCTCCTCGACGTAACCGCGCAGAACTTCGAGGCGGCGGTGATCGAGGAATCCTTCCGCCGTCCGGTGCTGGTCGATTTCTGGGCCGATTGGTGCGGTCCGTGCAAGATGCTGATGCCGGTACTGGCCAGCCTGGTCGAGTCGTACGGCGGCAAGTTCCGCCTGGCCAAGGTCAACAGCGACGAGCAGCAGGGGCTCGCGGGCCAGTTCGGCGTACGGAGCCTTCCCACGGTGATGTGCTTCCGGCACGGGCAGCCGGTCGACCAGTTCATGGGCGTGCAGCCGGAATCGGCCATCCGGGCGATGATCGACCGGCACGTGGAGCGGCCGTCCGACCGCATCCGCGAGCAGGCGGTGGCGAAGCTGAATGCGGGGGATGTCGATGGCGCCGTGGCCGACCTGCGCAGTGCGGTGGAGAGCGATCCCGACCATCACGCACTGAAGATCGATCTGGCCGAGGCGCTGCTGGCCACCGGAGACGCCGCGGGCACCGAGGCTCAGCTCAACATGCTGCCGATGGACGTGCACGAGCAGGAGCCGGTGAAGCGTCTGCGGGCGCGCCTGGTGTTCGCAAGGCGGGCGAACGGGGCCGATGTTGCAACGCTGGAGCAGGCGGTACGCGACAACGAGTCGGACCCGGAGGCGATGGAACGGCTGGCTGCCGCCTACATGGTGGCCGGGCGCAGCGAGGAGGCGATGGACCTCTACCTGAAGCTGATGCAGCGACACCGCAGCTACGGCGACAACGCCGGCCAGAAGGGCCTGCTGGCCGCCTTCGAGATGCTGGGTCCCCGCCACGAACTGGTGAACCAGTACCGTCGGAAGATGGTCGCCCTGCTGTACTGAAGGGCTTCTGCCGGCAGGGGGCACCCCCCTGCCCCGCTTGCGGGGACAAGGCCTCGGGGAGCGACTCGAACGGCCGAAGGCGGGTCCGAAGCGCGGAGGGCAGGATACCCGGAGTAACGGCTGGGACGGGGTGTGGTGTGAGGCCATCACCCTCGGCCCTCACCCCCCCGGCCCTCACCCCCGGCCCCTCTCCCGCAGGCGGGAGAGGGGAGTCTAGGGGCTATTCCGCTTCCAGCGCCTGGATGACCTCGACCGCGGGACGGAAGCCGGAGATGAGCTGACCGCCGTCGCTTATGGTTGCCGGGGTGCCGCTGATCCCCAGTTCCTGCCCGAGCGCGAGGTGGCGCTCCGAGGGGGTTGGGCAGTCCGCGGAGGGCACGGAGCGGCCGGCCTTGGCGCGATCCATCGCGTCGGTGCGGCTGTCCGCGCACCAGATGTCGCGCATGATGGTCGGCGACTCGCGGCCCAGCACCGGGTACATCAGGTAGCGCACCTTCACCCCCGCATCGAGGTAGGCCTGCATGTCCTCGTGCATCTGCCGGCAGAAGGGACAGTTCGGGTCGGTGAAGACGTTGATCACGTGCCGGACCTCGCCCTCCGGCACATACACGGTCAGTTCGTCGTCCGGAATCCCCTCGAAGATCTCCGCGCGCACGCTGCGCAGCGACTTGTCGGTCAGGTTCTCCCGCGTATCCAGGTCGATCAGGCTCCCCTGGAGCAGGTAGCGGCCGTCTTCCGACACGTACAGGATGTCGGTCCCGAAGCGCACCTCGTACACGCCCGGGATGCCCGAGGGCTCGATCGAGTCGGGGCTCACCGTCGGCACCACTTCCGCCAGCCGGCGTTCGATCGCGTCAGTGGCAAGCGCCGGCGTAATGGCCAGCGTCGTCATCAGGGCGATCAGGATCGTTCGTATCATCAGCATGCAACCGTCTCGTCAGGTGAAGGAAAACGTTCGGAGTGTATCACCGCCATCAGGTTCCTAGCCCCGCGGATGATGACGGGCGTGCAGCGCCTGCAGGCGCGCACGCGCGACGTGGGTGTAGATCTGGGTGGTGGACAGGCTGCTGTGGCCCAGCAACA
>RECA01000059.1 GCA_007692435.1 Thioalkalivibrio sp. | reverse complement strand
CGATCGGGCGCCGGGGCATGTCGCCCAGGGGGCTGGCCTCCTACGGTGCTCGCCCTGGCCACCTGTAGGAGGCGAGCCCTCTCGCCGATTCCGGCGTCAGGGCATGTCGCCCAGGGGGCTGGCCTCCTACGGTGCTGGCCGCGGCCCGCACATCAATCCATTATTTGCTTACATTCTGGACGTCTTATGGTTGAAGGCGTATCATCCGGCGCAGTGTTCGGGCCCGGGATGGCATCGGGCCGCGTCCGACACACGTGCTGGTCTGGGGGTCCGCGACCCGCCGGCTGCGATGATTCTTCCGGTGCCGTCAAGGACCTCTTGAGGGGCAACGATGGACGACACGCTGCAACGCCTGCTCGACGCCGAAACCAAGGCCGAGAGGATGGCCACGGAGGCCGAAGAGGAGCACGAGCGAACCATTGCGGCGGCGGTGGACAAGGCCAGGGAAATGGAGGCCGAACTCACCGAACGCATCCCCGAACTGCAGAAGACCTGGATCTCGCGCGCCGAGCAGCGCGCCGCGAAGACGATCGCGGAGGTCGAGCGTCGTTACGACGAGCGTCACGAGACCCTGCGGGATCTCGCGGAGAAGCGAGAGGAGGAGGCCCTCGACGCGGCCTTCCAGGTCCTGCTGGACGCCCGGCTCTGAGCCGGTAACGCCAGCGGGCACGCGCCACAGACGAACCCCGGGCCACCCTCCATGACCAGCGCAGCACACGACGCCTATCTGAACACCCGGGTGGCCGGCAAGGCGACCGGGCTGTTCCGCTCCGGCGACATCGAGCGGTTTGCCCAGCTGTCGCTCCCGGAGCTCGCCCAGGAATTCGGGCTCGGCACCATTCTGGAGGAGCCGGGCAGCGTGAAGGCCAAGAGCCGCGCGGTCGAACAGGCCCTCCTGCACGTGCTGATGGAGGAACTCACCGTGCTGATCCGGCCGATGAATGCGGCGGAGCGCAGCGTGGTGGTGGCCTGGGGACGCCAGTTTGCACTCTTCAACCTGAAGACCCTGCTGCGCGGCAAGATCCGGCAGCTGGATCCGCAGGAGATCCGCGACAATCTCTACGACCTGCCGCCCCAGGTCCGCCTGTCCAGCGAGGACCTGTTCCGGGTCGAGAACGCGGTCGAGCTGCTGCGCGTGCTGGAGAGTGGGCCACTGAGCCTGCTGGCGCGCCAGGCCCGGGAGATCTACGAGAAGCGGCAGGAATCCTTCGCGCTGGAGGCCGCGATCGACCAGCGCTATTACGCCGAACTCGTGCGCCGGGTCGCCCGACTCGACGACACCACCGCTCAGCGGCAGATGCGCAAGCTGGTGGGTTCGCTGGTGGATCGCGCCAACGTGCTGTGGCTGCTGCGATTCCGTTTCGCCTACCAGCTGTCGGCATCCGAGACCTTCTACCAGCTCGTGCCCTCTCCGGCCCTGCTGCACCGCGAGCGGCTGCTGGAGCTGGTCGGGATGGACGACCAGCCGAAGGTGATCGATGCGCTTCCGGAACCGCTGGGCAGCCTGCTCGCCGAGGCGGGCAATCTGATGGAGATCCAGCGCAGGCTTGGACACCACTGTGGCGGCGTGGCCTGGTCGGCGCTGCGCAGCGGCCAGTCGGGTGTCGCCCGCGCCCTCGCCTACCTGATCCTGCGCGAGGCCGACCTGCGGCTGCTGTTCACCCTGATCCAGGGACGGCTGCTGTCGCTACCCGACACCTACGTGAATCTCGCGCTGGGCCTCAGTCCCGCGGTCTGCGTGCATCAGTGGCGGCAGGCGGCATGATGGCCCGAGCCGCCTGCCCAGTCGCCTGCCCAGCCGCTTGCCCAGCCGCTCGTACGGCCCCCATTCCTGTCGCCCGGGAGATCACGCCGTGCTGACACCGCAGCCGATGAAACATGTCCGGATCCTCGTGCTGCGCGAGGACCTGCCGCAGGCGTCGCTGACGCTGGCGGACAACGAGAATTTCGACCCGGATCCACGGCCGCCGCAGGAGCAGCAGCTGACGCCGCTCCAGGACCGCCGCTATCAGAAGGAATACCAGCAGGCGCGTTCCCGGCTCGACAAGATCGCCCAGGTCGTGCCGGTCCCGGAACCCGACCTCAGCGACATCCGGGTGATCGGGCTCGAGGAGCTGGCCGAGATCAATGCGTGGCTCGGCGAGGCCTGGGACTTCTGCCTGGAACACCAGGAGGGATTCCGGGAACTGGATGAAGAGGAACGCCTGCTGGACGAGGAAGAGGCCGCACTGGCGAACTTCGCCGAGCTCGACGTGGATCTGGGCACGCTCCGCAACAAGACGCGGTTTCTCGAATACCACATCGGCGTGGTGCCGCGCGAGAATGTCCGCCGGCTCGAGGGGGCGCTTGGACTGGCCGGGCACCTGCTGTTCACCTACATGGAGCGCGGCGAGGCCTCGCATGTGGTGATCGTCGGACCGGCCGGCAGAGAGGGGACGGAACTCCGCTCGGTGCTGTCCAACGCCGGCTTCCAGGCGATCCCGCTGCCGCAGGGCCTGGACGACTCGCCGGAGGCGATCCGCTCCGAGCAGCGTGCGCGCCGGGAGCGCATCCAGAAGGACCGCGCGAAGCTCACCGAGGAGGTCGAGGGCTGCGCGGCAGACATGCGCGACCGGCTCGCCCGTGCCTCTACGGTGCTCGTGCTGGCCGAGCCCTTCGTGAACCTGGATCCGGCAATCCGCAGTGCGGGCCATCTCGCCTTCGTCGCCGGATGGGTGCCGGCGAAGGCGGTGCCGGAACTGGAGCAGCGCCTGCAGGAGACGCTCTCGAACGGATTCAGCCTGGAGAGCCGCAAACCGCGGGCGGACGAGCGTGCGCTGGTGCCCACGGTGCCGGTGCGGCATCGGCTGCTGCAACCCTTTGCCCTGCTGGTGAAGCAGTACGGCACCCCCCGCTACGGCGAGATCGATCCGACCTTCCTGTTCACCATCACCTTCCTGCTGATGTTCGGGACGATGTTTGGCGACGTGGGGCACGGCGGGGTGCTGGCCCTGCTGGCCTGGATCTTCCGCAAGCCCCTGGGGCGCTTCTATCTGTTCGGGGTGATGGCGGGCCTGTCCTCGGTGGTGTTCGGATTCCTGTTCGGGAGCGTGTTCGGCTACAAGGAACTGCTCCCGGCCGTGTGGATGTCGCCGCTTGACGACCCGATCCTGATGCTGCAGCTGGCGCTGGGATGGGGGGTGTTCTTCATCACGCTCGCCTGCAGCCTGACCATCTTCAACCGCTTCGCGATCAAGGAGCCGATGGCGGCCGTATTCGGTCACCACGGTCTGGTGAACCTCCTCTTCTACCTGGGACTGATCTGGGGCGGCGTGTCGATTGCGCTGACCGGCGGCTTCGGCGTGCCGCAGGCGGTCCTGGTGATCGGCTCGCTGGTCGCGCTGGCGGTCTACAACTGGTTCCACCTCGAGGCATCGCTGGGCGAGCGGATCCTGGTGGTGCTGATCGAAACCCTGGAGACCGTGATCGGCTACATCTCCAACACCCTGTCGTTCCTGCGTGTGGCCGCCTTCAGCATCAACCACGTCGCGCTGATGATCGCGGTCCTCACCCTCGCGGGCATGCTGGGCACGGTGGGTTCCATCCTGATGGTGATCTTCGGCAACATCTTCGTGATGGTGCTCGAGGGCGTGATCGTCACCATCCAGGTGATGCGCCTGCAGTACTACGAGGGATTTTCGCGCTACTTCTCGGGCGACGGGCGGGAGTTTGCGCCGCTCCGTCTGCGCCGGCGTCCACGGGCGGCATGATGCGGCCGCCGCGATTCTTGTTCATCAAAACTGGGAGTTAAACACATGCACTGGCTCGTCGGTCTCATGTCTTTCGCCATCGTTGGCCTGATCGCCACCGGCTTCTATCTGGAGTTCCGCCCGGCACTCTCTCCGCGCCTTCAGGCCTTCTTCAAGCCGGCCCTGATCACCCAGATGACCGTATTCGTCGGGGCGATGGCCGGACTGCTGGCGCTCGGCATCAGTGACGCAATGGCGCAGCCCGCGGCTGCAGAGCAGGTGGCCACGGAGATCACCGTCGGTCTCGGCCTCGCGATCATCGGCGTCGGCATTCCGACCGGTCTGTCCACCATCGGTGCGGGTATCGCCGTGGGTCCGATCGGTGCGGCCGCCCTTGCCGCGATCACCGAGAAGCCCGAGATGCTGGGCCGAAGCCTGATCTACATCGGTCTTGCGGAAGGGATCGCGATCTACGGCCTGGTCATCAGTATCCTGCTGCTGAACCGGATCTGACGGAGACGCGCCGTGCCCACGGAAACACCCCAGGGCCGGGTCACCCGCCTGCTGTTCATCGGCTCGCACAGCCTGGCCGACGGCTTCCGGCTGATCGGTTTCGAGACCGTGACCGATCCGGAGCCGTCGCAGGTGAACCGCATCCTGCGCGATCTGGACCGTGGCCGCGAGAACGCCTTCGTGATCCTCGACGACGAAATCATGGAGTGGGATGTCCCGATGCTCTCGCAGCTGCGGCACGAGGGCGGGCGCATCATCGTGATCTCGCTGCCCCCGCTCGACACCCTGCCGCCACGGCTCACCAGTGATGTCGCTGTCCGGCTGCAGAACCTGTTCGGAGCCGGCAGCCTATCCACCGAGGAAAAGACGTGAATCAGGTACTTGAACTTGAGCAGGCGATCCTGTCCAGGGCCGAGCAACTCGCCCGGCAGTTCGCCGAACAGGCCGAGAAGACCAAGGACTCGGTGCTGCGCGAGGCGGCGGAGCGGCTGCGCCAGCGCGAAGCCCGCGAGGAGGCGATCGCGCGGGCGCTCGGCGACCGGCATTACCGCCAGCGCGTGCAGGCGGCCGAACTGAAGCTGCAGAGCAACCTCGACCAGGTCCGCTGGAACCTCGTCCGGGCTGTGGAGGCCCGCCTCGAGGAGCGCATGCGCGCAATGGTCGAGGACGGGACGGCCTACCGCGAGCACCTGCTCGAACTGTTCCGCGAGGGCGCCCGCGCGATGGGCCCCACGAGCCTGGTGGCGCGCGCCAACGCCGACGACCGCGAGTACCTCGTCAGCGTCCTCGAGCCGCTGCGAGCGGAGCTCCCCGAGCACGAGATCAAGATCGATGACCGACCGATCGGGACCGTGGCGGGTTTGCTGCTGCTCAGCAGCGACGGCCGCACGCGCGTCGACAACACCTTCGAGGGCCGCCTCGCCCGCCTGCGCCTGCGGCTGCAGCAGGTGATCCTCGAGCGCATGTTCCCCGCCTCCCTGGAGTCGGCCAACCCCTTCACCGGATGAGACCATGACCGAGACCCAACGCACTGGCGTCGTCCGCGACATCAACGGACCCATCGTCACCATCGAACTGCCCGGCATCCGCCACGGGGAGCAGGTCAAGATCGGCGAACTCGGCCTGTTCGGCGAGGTGATCTCCCTGAAGGGCGATCGCGCGGTGGTTCAGACCTACGAATCCACCGACGGCGTACGGCCCGGCGAGCCGGCAGAGGGTCTGGGCTGGCCACTGTCCGTGGAACTCGGCCCCGGCCTGATGGGCGGAATCTTCGACGGGGTGCAGCGGCCGCTGGAGAAGATCGCACTGCAGTCCGGCGACTACATCCGACGCGGGATCGACGTCTCGGTGCTGGACCGGGAACGCAAGTGGGACTTCGAGCCAAACCCGGATCTCGAGCTCGGACAGGCGGTCAGTCCCGGCACGGTGCTGGGGTCGGTCCAGGAGACCGAGACCGTGGTGCACCGGATCATGGTCCCGCCGGGCATCCACGGCGAGCTCGAGGAGCTGGCACCGGCCGGGGCGTACGACATCGAGGCCACCATCGGCCGGGTGCGCTCCGGCGGACGCCGCAGCGAGGACCAGGGCCGGGGCCAGAGTCACCGGCTGCGGATGTACCATCGCTGGCCCGTGCGCACGCCACGGCCCTACCTGCGCCGCGACGACGGGGTCGCGCCGCTGATCACCGGGCAGCGCGTGATCGATACCTTCTTCCCGCAGCTCAAGGGCGGCAAGGGCGCGGTGCCGGGGCCGTTCGGCGCCGGCAAGACGGTGGTGCAGCAGCAGATCGCGCGCTGGTCGAATGCCGACATCGTGATCTATGTCGGCTGCGGCGAGCGCGGCAATGAGCTGGTCGACGTGCTCGAGACCTTCCCCCAGCTGGACGACCCGTACACCGGGCGCAAATTGATGGAGCGCACGCTGCTGGTGGCGAACACCTCGAACATGCCGGTGGTCGCGCGCGAGGCGTCGGTGTACGTCGGCATCACCATGGCCGAGTACTACCGCGACATGGGCTACGACGTGGTGGTGCTGGCGGACTCCACCAGCCGCTGGGCCGAGGCCCTGCGCGAGGTGTCGGGCCGGCTTGGCCAGATGCCCGTGGAGGAGGGCTACCCCGCCTACCTCGCCTCGCGGCTCGCCGCCGTCTACGAACGCGCGGGCCGGGTCGAGACCCACGGCGCCGGTTCGGGCTCGGTGACCCTGATCGGCGCGGTGTCGCCGCCCGGCGGCGACTTCTCCGAGCCGGTGACCAGCCACACCAAGGACATCATCGAGACCTTCTGGGCACTGTCCAAGGAGCTGGCCGACGCCCGTCACTACCCGTCCATCGACTGGGTCACGAGCTTCTCCGGCCACGTGCACACCGCGGCCCAGTGGTGGCACGAAAACGTGAACAGTACCTGGGAGGACCGCCGGCGCGCGGCCCTGGCCCTGCTCGCCCGCGACGCGGAACTCTCGCGCATCGTGAACCTCGTCGGGCCGGAGGCGCTGTCCTCGACCCAGCGCTGGGACCTCGAGGGTGCGGCGCTGGTGAAGGAAGGCGTGCTGCAGCAGAGCGCACTGGACGAGATCGACACCTTCTGCTCCCCGGAAAAGCAGTTCGCGCTGCTCGATCTCGCGCTGCGCATCTACGACCTCGGTGCGGAGCTGGTGAAGATCGGGGTGCCGGTGCAGGAGCTTCAGCGCCTGCCGCTGCTGTCCCGCACACGCCGGCTCAAGAGCCTGTACAGCAGCGAGCAGCTGGACGAGATCAGAGCCTTCCGCAGCGAGGTCGAGAAGACCCTGGAAGAACTGCGGCAGGAATACGCCAAACAGGAGGAGCAGGCCTGATGAGCATCAAGGAATTTCGCACCGCGGTCGAGGCCCGGGGCGGCCTGCTGGTGATGAAGCACACCCCCGCCATCGCCTTCGGCGACCGCGTGCGCATCGAGGACCACACCGGCCGCATCCGCAACGGCCAGGTGATCCGGTCCTCCGAGGACGAGGTGCTGATCCTGGTCTTCGAGGGGGTCGAGGACCTGGACCTGGAGAACACCTGGGTCCGTTTCCTGGACGCGCCGATCGAGATCGCGCTGTCCCCGGAGCTGCTCGGGCGTGAATTCAACGGCCTCGGCGAGCCGCGCGACGGCCGCCCGCCGATCCTGTCCAGCCTCCGGCGCTCGGTCGGCGGCTCGGCGATCAACCCGGCGGCCCGCAACTACCCGCGGGAGTTCATCCAGACCGGCGTGTCCACGATCGACGGGCTGAACTCGCTGGTGCGCGGCCAGAAGCTCCCGATCTTCACCGGCTCCGGCCTGCCGCACAACCGGCTGGCGGCCCAGATCGTGCGCCAGGCGCAGCTGAAGAACGAAGACGCCGCCTTTTCGGTGGTGTTCGCGGCGATGGGCGTGTCCTACGCGGACGCGAAGTTCTTCCGGGACGAGTTCGCCTCCTCCGGCGTGCTCAGCAACGTGGTGATGTTCGTGAACCTGGCGGACGACCCGCCGGTGGAACGGCTGACCCTGCCGCGGACCGCGCTGACCGCGGCCGAGTATCTCGCCTACGACCTCGACCGCCACGTGCTGGTGGTGATGACCGACATGACCTACTACGCCGAGGCCCTGCGCGAGGTCGCCACCTCGAAGGGCGACGTCCCGGCGCGCAAGGGCTATCCCGGGTACCTGTACTCGGATCTCGCGGAGATCTACGAACGCTGCGGGCGCATCCACAACCGCCACGGCTCGATCACGATGATGCCGGTGGTGTCCATGCCCTCCGATGACATCACCCACCCGATCCCGGACCTGACCGGCTACATCACCGAGGGTCAGATCGTGCTGTCGCGTGAACTGGACAATCAGGGCATCTACCCGCCGGTGCACATCTCGCCCAGCCTGTCGCGGCTGATGAAGGACGGCATCGGCAAGGACGACACCCGCGAGGACCATCCGCGGGTCGCGGCCCAGCTCTACGCGCTCTACGCGCGCGCGCTGGAGACACGCAACCTCGCGTCCATCATCGGCGCCGACGAGCTCTCGTCGCACGACCGCCGCTATCTCACCTTCGCCGACGCCTTCGACCGGCGCTTCGTCGGTCAGGGCGAGACCGAGGACCGCAGCATCGAGGCGACGCTGGACCTCGCGTGGGAACTGATGTCGATCTTCCCGAAGGACGTGCTGACCCGCGTCAGCGAGGTCGAAATCGGCAAGTACTACCATGAGGTGGACGAATCCCAGGTGGCCGCGGGCTCGGGTGGCCCGAGCAGCGGCGTGACCACCGCGGTGCAGTCCTACGGCGGGTCGCAGCAAAAGAAGCGGAAATCAACCTCTGGCGCGCAGCCCGCCAGCACCGCCTGAGTAGCGGCCGATGAGCCAGCAACTGATCAAGGTCCCGCCGACCAAGAACACCCTGCTGCGCCTGAAGCGGCAGGTGACCTTCCTGGAGGCCGGGCACGACCTGCTCGAACGCAAGCGCGACCTGCTGACGCGGCTGGTGTACGAGCGCATCGGCCAGTACCGGCGCCTGCGCCAGGAGGTGGAGAAGGCCCTGGCCGAGGCCTACCGCTGCCTCAGCGTCGCGCACATGCGGATGGGCGGACGCGGCATCCACCAGGCCGCACTGGGCGTGGATCCGGCGGTCAGCATCAGCATCCTGCCGCGGCGCAGCCTCGGTATCGAGTATCCGTCGGTGCGCGCGCAGCGGGTGCAGCTGAAGCCGATGGGCCTGCTCGGCACCGACATCAGCTTCGACACCAGCCGGGAAAAGCTCGCGGACCTCAGCGTGCTGCTCGCCCAACTGGGCGAGGTCGAGACCGCGCTGCACCGCCTGATGGAGGAACAGCGCAAGGCGCAGAAGCTGGTGAACGCGCTGAAGTACAACATCATTCCGCGCTACGAGCGCACCATCCGCTTCATCCAGTCCTCGCTGGAGGAAGAAGAGCGCAATGCCCTGTTCCAGGTGAAGCTCCTGCGCGAGGCCGCGGAGGCCCGCTGACTTCTTGAGATCTCGTAGGGTGGGCAAAGCGAAGCGTGCCCACCATCCGGCCCCCTACGTTTCGGTGGGCACGTTGCGCTTTGCCCACCCTACAGCGCTCCCGGCGGATTTGTCCCGCAAGCGGGAGAGGGGAGGAAGCTCCCTCCCCCACTTGTGGGGGAGGGTTGGGGAGGGGGCCTGGGCAGAGGAATTCAACGCGTTACACCATTCCTGCTAGAATCCGCGGCCGGATGACGACGGACCCTGCAGCACCATGAGCAACCTCTACGACGTGATCGTGATCGGCGGCGGACATGCCGGCACCGAGGCGGCGCTGGCGGCCGCGCGCACCGGTGCGCAGACGCTGCTGCTCACGCACAACATCGACACCATCGGCCAGATGAGCTGCAATCCCGCGATCGGCGGCATCGGCAAGGGCCACCTGGTGCGCGAGATCGACGCGCTCGGCGGCGCGATGGCCGAGGCCGCGGACCGCGCCGGCATCCACTTCCGGGTGCTGAACCGGCGCAAGGGGCCGGCGGTGCGGGCGACCCGGTCCCAGGCCGACCGCTACCTGTACCGCCGCGCGGTGCGCCGCATGGTCGAGGACCAGCCGAACCTGCTGATCTTCCAGCAACCGGTGGCGGACATCCGCATGCAGGGCGATCGCGTGACCGGCGTGGTCACCGAGACCGGGCTGGAATTCGCGGCCCGGGCGGTCGTGCTCACCGTGGGCACCTTCCTGAACGGGCGCATTCACATCGGGCCGGACCAGCACCCCGGCGGCCGCGCGGGCGATCCCCCGAGCGTCCGGCTGGCCCGGCGCCTGCGCGAGATGGCCTTCGCGGTCGGCCGGCTGAAGACCGGCACGCCACCGCGGGTGGACGGGCGCGGCGTGGACTTCTCGCGCCTGGAGCCCCAGCCCGGCGACGAGCCGCGTCCGGTCTTCTCCTTCCTGGGCAGCCGGGACCATCATCCGGCTCAGCGCCTGTGCCACATTGCCCGTACCAACGAGCAGACCCACGAGCTGATCCGCGCGAACCTGCAGCACGCGCCGATGTACACCGGCCAGATCGAGGGCACCGGCCCGCGCTACTGCCCGTCCATCGAGGACAAGGTGGTGCGCTTCGCCGAGAAGAACAGCCACCAGGTCTTCATCGAGCCCGAGGGGCTGGACACCGAGGAGCTGTACCCCAACGGCATCTCCACCAGCCTGCCCTATGCGGTGCAGCTGGAACTGGTGCGCAGCCTCGACGGCTTCGGGTCCGCACACATCACGCGCCCGGGCTACGCGATCGAGTACGACTACTTCGACCCGCGCGGCCTGCTGCCTTCTCTGGCCACCCGCGAGGTGGGCAACCTCTTCTTCGCCGGCCAGATCAACGGCACCACCGGGTACGAGGAGGCGGCGGCCCAGGGCCTGATCGCGGGGCTGAACGCCGCGCGCCGGACCCGCGACGAGGCCCCCTGGACACCGGGCCGGGCCGACGGCTACATCGGCGTGCTGATCGACGACCTCGTGACCCGCGGCACCAACGAGCCCTACCGGATGTTCACCTCCCGCGCCGAGTACCGCCTGCTCTTGCGCGAGGACAACGCGGACCTGCGCCTGACCCCGCGCGGGCGCGAACTCGGCCTCGTGAATGACGACCGCTGGCGGGCCTTCAGCGCGCGCGCCGAGGCGATCGAGGCCGAGCAGGCGCGGCTGTCCGGTCTGCGCCTCGATCGCGCGCACCGGGAGGATGCGGAACTTGCGGCGTACCTCGGTGGCCGGCCCGACGCGGGCGCGACCCTGATCGATCTGCTGCGCCGCCCGCACGTGGATTACCCGGGGCTGATGGCACGGCTGCCGGAACTGGCGGCGCCCCTGCCCGAGTCGGTGGCGGAACAGGTGGAGATCCAGGCCAAGTACGCCGGCTACATCGACCGGCAGCGGGACGAGATCGGCCGGCAGACCCGGCACGAGGGCACGGCGCTCCCGCAGGACATCGACTACGCGAACGTGCACGGCCTGTCCGCGGAGATCCGCCAGAAGCTCAGCGAATTCCGCCCGCACACCCTCGGCCAGGCACAGCGCATCCCGGGCGTGACGCCGGCCGCCCTGTCCGCGCTGGCCATCCACCTGAAGCGGCGGGCCAGCGCCTGACGGCGGCGCCCGAAGCCCCCGGCGCAGGCGAGCTGCACGCGGCCTGCGTTGCGCGCGGGCTGGAGCCGGCGCTGATCCCCGGCGTGGTGCAGTACCTGCACCTGCTCGAGCGCTGGAACCGGGTGCACAACCTCACCGCGGTGAAGGGCGCCGGGCCGATGCTGGACCGCCACGTGCTCGACAGCCTCAGCGTGCTGCCGTGGCTGCACGGACCGCGCGTGCTCGATGTCGGCAGCGGCGCCGGCCTGCCGGGTCTCGTCCTCGCGCTCGCCGACCGCGGCCGCGAGTACCTGCTGCTGGATGCCGCCGCCAAGCGGGTCCGCTTCCTGCGCGCGGCGATCGCGGAGCTCGGTCTCGGGCACGTCGCCGCGCTGCACGGGCGCGTCGAGGACCTGCACCCGGACCCCGGTTTTGCTACCGTTGTGTCGCGGGCCTTCGCGGCGCCGCCGGCGTTCGTGCGGCGGGCCGGTCACTGCGTCGCGCCGGAGGGCAGGATGGTGGCGATGCTCGGGCAGGCGGCGGCCGCCGAGGCGGCACTGCCGGCGGGCTGGCGATACCGCAGCGTGGCGCCGGTCCGCATCCCGGGGTCAACCGCCAGCCGGCACATCGCCGTTATCGAGAGAGAATCCGCGTGACACAGATCCTGGCCATCACCAACCAGAAGGGCGGGGTCGGCAAGACCACCACCTGCGTGAACCTGGCCGCCTCCCTGGTCCGGCTGGGCCGGCGCGTGCTGGTGATCGACCTCGACCCGCAGGGCAATGCGACCACCGGCTGCGGGTACGACAAGCACAGCCGCGAGCCGAACGCCTGCGAGCTGCTGCTCGGCGAGGCGCAGCTGCCCGAGTGCACCTACCGGGTGGAATCGGGCTTCGATCTGGTGCCATCCAACGGTGACCTCACCCTTGCCGAGGTGCGGCTGATGGGCCTTCCGCGCCGCGAATACCGGCTGCGTGAGGTCCTCGCGGACGCGGTGTCCGGCTACCAGCACGTGCTGATCGACTGCCCGCCCTCCCTGAACCTCCTGACCGTGAACGCGCTGGTCGCGGCCGACGGGGTCGTGATCCCGATGCAGTGCGAGTACTACGCGCTGGAGGGCCTGACCGCGCTGATGGGCACGATCGAGAGCATCCAGCGCGGCCCGAATCCCCGCCTGCGGATCGCAGGGCTGCTGCGCACCATGTTCGATCCGCGCAACCGGCTGTCGGGCGAGGTGTCGGACCAGCTCCTCGGCCACTTCGGCGAACGCGTGTTCCGGACCATCGTGCCGCGCAACGTGCGCCTCGCGGAGGCGCCGAGCTTCGGCCAGCCGGCCTTGCTGTATGATGCAAGCTCGCGGGGCGCACTCGCCTATCTGGCCCTCGCGGGCGAGATGCTGCGCCGGCCCGGAGCCGTCGCGGCGCCGGACACGGGCACCTGAACCGGCACGGCGGCTTCACCGTTGATAACTCGTTGATCCGGCTGGCGCAAAGACGCCACCTGTTGAGAATAGGACGTCATGGTCAAACGGAAAAGTGGTCTCGGGCGCGGACTGGATGCCCTGCTGAGCGGCAGCGATCCGTCCCGCGAAGACGGGCTGCCCCGGGAAGACGCGCTGCAGGACATCCCCATCGAACAGATCAGGCGGGGCAAGTACCAGCCCCGGGTGCACATGGGCGCCGAGGCGCTGGAGGAACTCGCGAACTCGATCCGCGCGCAGGGCATCGTGCAGCCGATCGTGGTCCGGCGGATTGACGAGGGCTACGAACTGATCGCGGGCGAACGCCGCTGGCGTGCCGCGCAGATGGCGGGCCTCGAGGCCGTGCCCGCGGTGGTCCGGGACATCCCCGATCGGGCCGCTGCGGCGATGGCCCTGATCGAGAACATCCAGCGCGAGAACCTGAACCCGCTGGAAGAGGCGCAGGCGATCCGGCGGCTGATCGGGGAGTTCGAGATGACCCATCAGGATGCGGCCAGCGCCGTGGGTCGCTCGCGGACCGCGGTCACCAACCTGCTGCGCCTGCTGGATCTGCACGACGCGGTGAAGGAGCGGGTGAACGCCGGGGAGCTGGAGATGGGCCACGCCCGCTGCCTGCTCGGCCTGCCGATGGACCGACAGCCGCTCGCCGCCGATCAGATCGTCCGCCGCCAGCTGTCGGTGCGCGACGCCGAGCGCCTGGTGCGCCGGATGCTTGCGGAGCCCGCCGTACGCGCCCCGGCCGCGGCCCCCCTGCCCGAGGTCCGGCAGCTCGAGACCCGTCTCTCGGACACCCTCGGTGCCTCCGTGCAGGTCCGCTACAACCGGGCCGGCAAGGGCCGCCTGGTCATCGAGTACAACAGCCTCGACGAACTCGATGGCATCCTCGCGCATATCAACTGATTCTGCGGTCCG
>RECA01000008.1 GCA_007692435.1 Thioalkalivibrio sp. | reverse complement strand
CCTGAAGGACCACCTCCAGCCGGGCATTCGGCGGCGCCGCGATGCGTTCGAAATAAAGCGCCTCACCGCTGACCTCCGCCATTCCGGGTTCACTCGCGGATGCTGTGCAGCCTGCCAGCGCCAGCATCACCAGCGCACTCAGTAGATATCTCATGTCCTGTACTCACCTCTGACCAGTCACTTGTTTGCATCGGTCCTCGGATCGGAGTTCGCCGAGCCTTCCGGGGGATAATCGAGCGTGTCTCTCAGCTCGCTCCGCGTTTTCAGATCGAATTCCGGGAACGGCAACTCGTTGCCCTTGCGCAGCTCGCGCATGATCGCCTCGGCACGCTCGGTGCGTTCTGCGTCCACCCCGCTGTCGCGCGCGAGGTAATTGACCGTGGACGGGAACGCAAAGCCGGTGCCGGATTCGTCGACGATGTCGATCAGGCGCAGGAAGATGTCCTCCTGCACCGCAAGAAACTCGTTGATGTCACTGGTGCTCACGTAGGCGAAGATCTCGATGTCCACCGAGTGGTCGCCGAAACCCGCGAAGCGCGCCCGTGCCGGCTCTGGCGTCACCATCGGATGCTGCAACAGCAGCTTGCGGATCTCCGCCACCACCCAGCGCAACTGATCCGGCGTGGTCTCGTAGCGCAGGCCGATCGTCGTGCGCAACAGGATCCGGTCCCGGCGGGCAAAGTTTTCGATGTACAGGTTCACGAACTCCGCGTTCGGAATCGTGACCACGGTCCGGTCAATCGAACGCACCCTCACCGACCGCAGCCCGATGGCCTCGATCACGCCCAGATGGTCCCCCAGCCGGCAGAAGTCGCCCACCTCGATCGGCTTGTCCGCGAACAGCGTGATGCCGCCGATGAAGTTCTCCAGGGTGCTGCGTGCCGCAAGGGCCACCGCCAGGCCGCCGATGCCAAGACCGGCGAGCACACCCTGGTAGGGCAGCGACAGGATCTCGGCCAGAAACAGCACCGCCCCGATGATCACCGCGAGCTTGGCCACCGAGGTCGCCAGCGAACGCAGGACCTCGTCCCGGTACCGGAAGTGATGGGAATGGGCCTCGATGGTCCGGCTGATCTTGTCCACCAGATGGTAGGCGAGCCAGCCGCCCGCCAGCGACAGCGTCACGCCGATCAGGACCCGAAGCGGCATGTCCACCGTCTGCGGCAGCCCCAGGATCCGGAGCGCCAGCAGACCGACGCCGGCGACGAAGATCAGCCGCAACGGCCAGATAAAGCGGGTCTCCGGCGCCAGCACATGCTCATCTTGATCTCCCTCTGCCCCCTGCAGCCGGAACAGTCGGACCACCACCCAGCTCAGAAACCAGCTCAGTGGAATGCTGACCACCAGCCAGAGCGCCAGCGCCAGCCACTGCCACAGTTCCATGCCACCGCCACTCTCGCGCAGCAGATCGCGGTGGACCGAACGCACCTCATTACGGATCACGAAGAACGGCGTGGACTCACCACGCTCCATGTCGTCCGCAAGCGGCATGTCCTCCAGCGCCATGAACAGCGCGCGCGCGCTCGCCATGGTCTCAGCGCTGAAGCGCCAGATCGTCGAGCCGTCCTCCTGCTGGAACGGGAGGATTTCGACCGAACCGACCGGATGCACGAAGTGCGTGTAGGGGCCACGCCGGTCCGGAAAATCCGGGATCTCCTGGCGCAGAGGCAGGCCGATGCGGTAGAGCACCTGGACCAGATACTCCCCAAGCAGCGCACCTTCATCCTCGCGCACCGCCGCTGCGATCTGCGACAGGTCCATGGTCTTCAGAAAGAGTTCGCTGTTGCCCAGCCGCGCGTTGTCCCACTGCTCGATGAAGGTGCGCATCGTGGCACGCGGCGAGCGCAGTTCGTGATGCTGACGGGAGTGCGGCACCTCACCGTCGTGAATCTCCAGCAGCGCATCCAGCGCCACCCGCATCTCCTCCTCCGGGGGCACCACCAGTCGCCAGGCCACCGCATCGCTGCCGTCGCTGCGCTCGCCCGCCCGGAACCTGAGGGTGTGGGCATGGCCGGTGCCCGCCTGCGTGAGCTCGACCGAATACTCCTGTCTGTCGCCGAATCCCTCGGCCGGCCGGATTTCCCAGACGCGCATCGTGAGGCGGTCGACGATATGGAACAGCATCCGCGCAAGGCCAATCCGGTCGTATACCGTCATGGGATCCTCGAAGGCGCTGAAATCCAGCATCGGGAGGGCCGCCCCCAGGCGATCGCTACGCCCTTCCCCCGACTTGTTGCCCGCTCTCAGGAACAGCTCCAGCGTGCGTTCCGGGCTGGAGAGGTCCGGAACCTCGAGAAACGTGCGCGCCATTTCCGCATCCGTGCGGGCGCCCGTCCACCACTCCCCGGTGCCGAAACGCCCCATGAAGGTCTGCCCATCCGGAGCGAGCGAGAAGGTGAACTCCCCGGAGCCGGCGGCATCCGTCCATGTACCGGACAGCTGGTTGCCATCGACCCGACCCTGAACAATGCCCTCGAATCCGGGATAGGTGCCGATGACCCGGTTTCCATCCTGCTGCAGGTGCATCACCGCCCCGCCATCCCGCCACTGCGTGTCCCACACGCCCGTCCAGTCGCGGGGACCGGAAAGCGCAGGGGATGACAAGAGCGCGAGAAGGACAATGGCCAGGACCAGCTCGGCGAACCGGCCGCGGAGCCGGAGCAGAACGAGGGCACCAGAAACGGTGCAAAGGGGTGTTTCCTTCATCAGGATTCAAGTACCACGTTGTCGCGCGGGATTCCGCCCGGCGAGCATCAACCAATGATCCCCCTCGCGTACGGTCGGATCAGCCGCCCGGAACGAGCAGAGAAAGACCGAAGCGTACACTCCATTCCGGAAGGCCGTCGAGATCGCGCAGGTTGTATTCCGGGTTGATCG
>RECA01000009.1 GCA_007692435.1 Thioalkalivibrio sp. | reverse complement strand
TGCGGCGATCGCAATGTCCTGGAGCACGCGGCTACCCTGGCGCCGGATGGCGGATGACGGGCTTCGCCCTCTTCCGCCCTACGCTTCTGATCTCCGACCGTTGGCGTGAAGGTCGGAGAATTCTCCCCGCCCCCGAAAGCGGGGGAGGGGGTCACTTCTCGGGGTGAAGCGGATCCCGCTGGCCGTCAGCGTTCCAGGTACTTGAGCTTGTCCGGCTTTCCGTCCCACTCCTCGGCATCGGGCGGCGGGTCCTTGCGCGCAGTGATCACCGGCCAGGATCGCGAGAGTTCCGCGTTCAGTTCGATGAAATCCTCCTGTCCCTCCGGAACGTCGTCCTCCGGAACGATCGCCTCTGCGGGACACTCGGGTTCGCACAGGGTGCAGTCGATGCACTCGTCTGGATCGATCACCAGGAAGTTCGCACCCTCGTGAAAGCAATCCACCGGGCAGACTTCGACACAGTCCGTGTACTTGCACTTGATGCAGTTTTCAAGAACGACGTAGGTCATGCGGTTCTCCGTTTTCGAATAGCCGGCACTGTATTTCGCCGCGGCATTCTAACGCCAGATCGGTGTTCGGGTGCGAACACGCACGCGGGCTGCCGGAAACAGCGACGGGCCGGCCTGCGCCGGGCCGCTCAGTCCAGGAGTTCCTGCAGCCGGTAAAGGGCCTCCAGCGCCTGGCGGGGGGTCATCCGGTCCGGCTCCAGGCCTCGCACCTCCTCCAGCAACGCGTCACCCGGTCCGGGGGCGGGTGACGGGGGCGGGGTGGAGAACAGCCCGAGCTGGGGCTGCGCGTCGGCGGCCAGTGCCCGGGCCTCGAGTTCGGCCAGGTGCTGGCGCGCCCGCCGCAGTGCCGGGGCCGGCACCCCCGCCAGTGCCGCAACGTGCAGACCGTAG
Organism: Thioalkalivibrio sp.; assembly: GCA_007692435.1. GTDB lineage: Bacteria > Pseudomonadota > Gammaproteobacteria > Ectothiorhodospirales > Ectothiorhodospiraceae > Thioalkalivibrio. The sequence goes on along the minus strand of RECA01000009.1, from coordinate 1,995 downwards.
CTCTGGTTTGCAGGGCCTTCCTGGATCCGGTGCAGGAAGACCACCGTGTCCTGATGCTCGATCGCGTCGGTGTGCACGTTGGCGACACCGCGTTCCCGTTCGGCCAGCGCGGTGAGCTCGAAATAGTGGGTGGCGAACAGGGTCAGCGAGCGGTTGTGCCGGGCGAGCCGCTCGGCGCAGGCGAGCGCGAGCGCCAGGCCATCGGAGGTGCTGGTGCCACGCCCGACCTCGTCCATCAGCACCAGGCTCTCCGGCCCGGCGTTGTGCAGGATGTTCGCCGCCTCGGTCATCTCCACCATGAAGGTCGATCGGCCCGAGGCCAGGTCGTCGGACGCACCGATGCGGGTGAAGACCCGGTCGATCGGCCCGATCCGCGCGGAGCGTGCCGGCACGAAGCTGCCCATGCAGGCGAGGATCACGATCAGCGCGGTCTGGCGCATGTAGGTCGATTTCCCGCCCATGTTCGGGCCGGTGATCACCAGAAGCCGGCGTGCCTCCGGGTCCAGCGACAGGTCATTGGGCACGAAGGGCTGTTCCCGGGCCGACTCGACCACCGGATGCCGGCCGGCCTCGATCCGGACCCCGCCCTCCGGCGTCATCACCGGGCAGGTCCAGTCCAGGCGTTCGGCCAGCGCGGCGAGCGAACAGAACACGTCGAGTTCGGCGGTGGCATCCGCGAATTCCCGCAGGGTATCCATGTGCTGTTGAAGCTCGGCCAGCAGGCCATCGAAGAGTTCCTGCTCCAGCGTCTGCGCCCGCTCCCGGGCGGAGAGGATCTCGTCCTCGAAGCGCTTCAGCTCCTCGGTGGTGTAGCGTTCCGCGTTCTTGAGCGTCTGACGGCGCACGAAGCGCGCGGGCACGCGCTCCGACAGGCTCCGTGCGACCTCGATGTAATAGCCGTGCACCCGGTTGTAGGCGACCCTCAGCTGGTGCAGCCCGGTCAGCTCGCGTTCCCGTGCCTCGATCCCCCGCAGGACCGCCTCGGCGTCGTTTTCCAGACCGCGAAGCCGGTCCAGCTCGGTGTCGAATCCGGGGCGGATCACCCCGCCGTCGCTCAGGCGCACCGGTGGCCGCTCCTCCAGGGCCCGTGCCAGCTGCCCGGCAAGCTCCGTCCGCGGTGCGAGCCGGTCCCGCAGCGGTCCGAGGGGCGAGGGTGGCAGACCACCGGACAGGGCCTCCTGCAGCGCCGGCAGGCGCTCCAGCGCCTGCAGAAGGGCCACCAGGTCGCGGGGCCGGGCCGTTCTGAGGGCGATGCGGCTGATGATCCGCTCGCAGTCCGCGATGCCTGCGAGGATCCGGTGCAGCCCCTCCGGAAGTCCGGCCTCCAGCAACTCGCGGAGCACACCCTGCCGTGCCCGGATGTGGTCCTGGTCCCGCAGGGGCTGATTGAGCCAGCGGCCGAGCAGCCGGGAACCCATCGCGGTGCGCGTGCAGTCGAGCAGCGCCAGCAGGCTGCCGTCCCTTGATCCGCCGAGGGTCCGGTTGATTTCCAGGTTCTGCCGGGTGACCGCATCGAGCTGCAGCGTGCTGCCGCGGGCCTCCCGAGCGAGTCCGGTGATGTGGCCGAGTTCGCCCTGATAGCGGCTCTGCACGTAGGCCAGCAGTGCGCCGGCGGCCGCGAGCCCCAGGGGCAGGTCTTCGCAGCCGAAGCCGGTGAGGTCCCGGGTGCGGAAGTGCTCGATCAGCACCCGGCGGGCCGAGACCGGGTCGAAGTGCCACTCCGGCAGCGTCTGGCCGCCGGGAAACTCTCCCGCAAGGCCCTCCGGGACGAGGTACTCCACCGGATCGAGGCGGGCGAGTTCGGTGGCCAGCGCGGCGTGGTCGGCGACCTCCATGACGCTGAAGCGGCCGCTGGCAAACTCGAGGATGCCAAGTCCCACCGGGGTCGCCTTCGGTCCTGGTGTTCCGGGGCACAGCGCGACGATCAGCCGGGCCTCGCGGTCGTCGAGCAGTGCCTCCTCGGAGACGGTGCCGGGCGTGACCACGCGCACGACC
>RECA01000182.1 GCA_007692435.1 Thioalkalivibrio sp. | reverse complement strand
AGAAGGATGAAGGCGCAGGCCTGTGGAGTGCGGCGGCTTGCCGCCGCTTTGCCCTTCAGGAGGCTTGCCTCCTGCCGCGGGAGCAAGCCTCCGCGACTGAAAGCGGGAGCAAGCCTCCGCGATTGAAAGCGGGAGCAAGCCTCCGCGACTGAAAGCGGGAGCAAGCTCCCGCGACTGAAAGCGGGAGCAAGCTCCCGCACTCCATGACCCGGGGACAGATTTATAAATCAGTCCCCGATGGGGGGCCGTTGTAGATGGGTCCGCCGCGTTCCACGTAGCGTTGCAGGATCGCCTGTCCCTGGCGGCGCAGCAGCGGGCCGCGCACCGCGATGCCCCGGCGTTGCAGTTCGCGCCGCCACCGCGGGGTCGCGGGTCCCTCGTCGAAGCCGATCGCCTCGACATCCTGGCGGGGCGTGGAGAAGATCAGCCGCCGCACTCCGCTCCAGGCGATCGCGCCCAGGCACATGGTACAGGGCGCGCTGGAGCTGACGAGCACGCAGGGCAGGGCGGCCAGGGTGTGAGAGCCGACGCGCTGCTGGGCCAGCGACAGCGCCTGCAGCTCCGCGTGGGCCGCGGCACAGTGGCTGGCGATGGCGGTGTTGACCGCCGCTCCGAGGCGCTCCCGGGTGTCCTCGCGGTAGACGGCCGCCGCGAAGGGCCCGCCACCGTCCTGTTCCACCTGCGCACGCGCGAGCTCGAGCACCTCTTCAAGGCGCTCACGGTCGTCAGCGGCCGGCACCGGCCGCCGCAACCAGTGGCGCAGCCATGCCGGCTGCTGCAGGCGGATCACGGTCGGGACTTCGTTGTCGGGCATCCTCGGGCGCCCCGGCGGATGGGTTCCCCCAGAGCGTAGCGCGGATTGGCCTCGGCCGCTGTCCCGCCCGTTGCCCCGCCCGTTGCAATGGCCATGCGCTGAAGACCGGGCAGCGCGAGGCCGTTTTTGGCACAATCGGCTCAGCGGGCACCAGGGGGCAGCCATGCGCAGGGTGGTGTTCAACCAGAAGGGCGGGGTCGGAAAATCCACGATCACGGTCAATCTTGCGGCGATCAGTGCCAGTCGCGGCCTGAAAACACTCGTTGTGGACCTCGATCCGCAGGCCAACTCGACCCAGTACCTGCTCGGCCCGGAGGCCCGGGAGCCCGGCGCCACCCTCGCGGACTTCTTCGATCAGGTCCTGAACTTCAAGCTCAATCCGCGTGACAGCGCGGAGTTCGTGACGGCGACTCCCTTTCCCAACCTGCACCTGATGCCCGCACACCCCGACCTCGAGGACCTTCAGGGCAAGCTGGAGTCCCGCTACAAGATCTACAAGCTGCGCGAGGCCCTCGAACAGCTCGCCAGCGACTACGAGCGGATCTGGATCGACACCCCGCCAGCACTCGGGTTCTACACGCGATCCGCGCTGATCGCCGGTGATCGCTGCCTGATTCCGTTTGATTGCGATGACTTCTCGCGCCGGGCGCTGTATACGCTGATCGAGAACGTGCAGGAGATCCGCCTGGATCACAACCGCGCACTCTCGGTCGAGGGGATCGTGGTGAACCAGTTCCAGTCCCGCGCCTCGCTGCCGCGCCGGATCGTCGAGGAGCTGGATCAGGAAGGGTTGCCGATATTGAGGCCGTACCTGTCGGCTTCGGTCAGGATCCGCGAATCACACGGTCAGTCGAAGCCGATGATCCATCTGGATCCGCGGCACAAGTTGACGCGCGAGTACCTGGAACTGCACGAGGCGCTGGGCTGACCCGTACCGGCGCGTGGAAGCGAGGCAAGGAACATGAACGAGGCCGCACGCATCGGCATCCTGACCGTGTCCGACCGGGCCAGCCGGGGCGAGTACCGGGACGAGGGCGGCCCCGCCATCGAGGCCTGGCTGGATGCGGCGCTGACCACCTCGTGGGTGGCGCTGCGGCGGGTGATCCCGGACGAACTGCACGAGGTCGAGACCACGCTGGCAACCCTCGCCGACACGGAGGGCTGCTGCCTGATCGTGACCACCGGCGGCACCGGGCCCGCGCCGCGAGACGTCACGCCGGAGGCCACCGAAGCGGTGTGCGACAAGCTGCTGCCGGGCTTTGGTGAACAGATGCGGGCGGTGTCCCTCCGCCACGTGCCAACCGCGATCCTGTCACGCCAGACCGCCGGCATCCGGGGTGGTGCACTGATCGTGAACCTCCCCGGCAAGCCGTCGGCCATTGCCGAGTGCCTGGATGCGGTCTTTCCGGCCATCCCGTATTGCGTGGACCTGATCGGCGGGCCGTATCTGGAGACGGACCCGGTCCGCGTGCCCTCGTTTCGGCCGGCGCACGCCCGGCGCCCGGAATGAAACGCGGCGGCCGGCCGGTGCCGGCCGCGATGGACCTCAGAACGCGGTCGCGTTACTGACCACGCGTTCGAGCAGGTCGTCGACCTCCTCCAGCGCCGCGCGGGTCTTTTCGTCACCCACGATCGGGACACGCTGATAGCCGATGTAGACGGTGCCGGGTTCGGCCGCCAGCTCGTAGATCGCGATCACGTAGGGGCAGAACACGATGCTGTGGGGGTCGGCCTCCATCATGCGCCGGGAGTAGATCGCACTGCAGAATTCCAGTGACTCGCCCTGCAGGTAGGTGCGTTCCTCGGCCCCGAGGTCGCCGCCCGTGCGTTCCAGCATCTCGGCGATCTGGCCCACCGCGTTGATCACCATGCCCTCCCCGATGATCGCGGATTCGACCATCTCGCGGTAGAAGTCGTAGTCGCCCTCGACCGCGTGGATGCGGCGATCGTCGGTGTCGAGCACGAGTTCCTGTGCCTGCGCGGCGGGCAGTGCGAGCAGCAGGGCGAGGGTTGCCAGGATGGCGGAGCGAAGTAGGTTCATCACGGAGTCCTCAGGGGGTCAGATGGAGTGATAGTGTGGTGACTGGACCGGGCGCTGGCCGTGGGTCCGCGTTCCAGGAGCGCGGAGACCGCCATCGCCGTCAGAATGGCTCCTGCTCCTCGAAATTCCGGGGGATGCGGAAGAATTCCGGGCTCAGGGTGTCGGTGGATACGCCGGTCAGGCGCGTGATCAGGTCGTCCCGGACATGACGGACCTCCACCGGGACGCCGTCCAGACCGGGAAGCACGTTCGTGCTCATCGCGTGGGCCACCGGCCCACCGGCATCCAGTGCCCTGCGCGACAGCTCGAACAGCCGCTCCGTGAGCGCATTCACCGTCTGGAAGTCGATTCGGGACAGCCCGAGGTCGTCGGGGCCGGTGACACAGGCGATGCTCTGCACCCGTCCGTCGACCCGGATCTCCTTTTCCTCGCACCGCAGCTCGCCGACCTGCTGCGCACGCCCGGTCCTGCGGACCTCGACCTCGACCGGTTCCCGGGCCACGCCAAGGCCCAGCTGCGTCTCCAGCTCCGTGCGGGCCTCCTCCGGGAGTTGCTGGATCTCCATCCGCATCTCCGCGATCATCTCCTCCATCGCCTGCATCTGGGCATCGATTACCTGCTCGTCGAAGGCCATGTAGGTCCGGTTGCTCCGGTCGACGACGTACAGCGATCGGTCATTCGCGTTGAAGAGCATGAATCCGGCGGCGCCACCGCCGTCGGCGATGTCCATGCGCGCGTAGCTGCCCTTGACCAGGATCTCCGAGGTCTGACCCGTATTGTCCTCGAAGCGCAGCAGGGCATCCGCATGCGCGATGGCCGGCAGCAGCATCAGACAGCCGAGTGCTGCAAGAATCGAACGCATCCAGTCAACCTCCCGACGGCAAGGACACCCGCTCACGGCCGGGATCCCAGTCCCAGCAGTCCTTCGAGTGCCGGCCAGCGCAATGGGTTCCCCGGTCCCGTGTGCAGGCTTGGCTCATCCGCGCCGGGGGGCTCGACGGCGCTACGCTGCCGTTCCATCACCGCGATGTCCGCGTCCGATGCGTCACCGGCGCCCCTGCGGCGCTCCACCAGCCGCTCGCGCAGGGTCTCGATGTCCGCCGAGCAGTGGACGATCGCGAATCCGGCGTCGTGGTCCCGCGCGAGTTCCCGAAACGGGCGGCGCTGTTCCCGCTTCATGAAGGTGGCATCGACGATCACCAGGTGGCCGCTGCCGAGCAGGCGCCCGGCCAGGTCCAGCAGGCGCCGGTAGACCGCCTCGATGCCCTCCGGGGAGTACATCGCCTCCTGCTGTTCCGGTGTCGGACGCTCGCCGGGCGCAAGGCCGAGCATGCGCTTGCGCTCCACGTCGCTGCGCAGCCGGATCGCCCCGAGGCGTTCCAGGATCGCCGTGCTGATCCAGGTCTTGCCGCTGCCGGAGATGCCGTGCATCAGGATCAGGCCGGGCTGCCCCGGGAGCCGCAGTCGGCTTGCCAGTTCCAGGTAGCGTGCCACGTCCGAGTCGCACTCCTGGCGCTGCTCGTCCGAGACCTCCGCCTCGGTGGCGTGGATCGCGTTGACCTTCGCCCGGACCAGCGCCCGGTAGACCTGGTAGAAGGGGAGCAGCGCCAGTGCCTCGAAGTCGTCGCGCCGCTCGAGATAGGCGTTCAGGACCCGGTGACTGTGGCTCGGGGCACCCCGGGCGTGGAGGTCCATGGTCATGAAGGCGAGCTCCGAGGCCACGTCGATCCAGCGCAGCGAGGGGTTGAACTCGATGCCGTCGAAGATCGCGAGCTGCTTCCGGCCCTGTTCGTCCTCGACATAGACCATGTTGCCGAGGTGCATGTCGCCATGGCAGGCGCGTACGAACCCGTTGGCCCGCCGGGCGCGGATCAGGGGGGCCAGGCGCTCCCAGGTCTGGCGCGTCCAGGATTCGAGTTCGTGCAACCGTCCGCGCCGTCCCGGCGCTGCGTCGGCCGCCGGTTCGAGCGCCTCGAAGTTGGCCAGCATCGGTGCCAGGACCGCGTCCGGCGTCCCGTGTTCCGAATCCGCCGGGGCGCGCGCCGCGCCCTCGTGGAAGGCGGCGACGGTCGAACCCAGTTCATCCATCGCGCTCACGGGGAGCCGGCCGTTCTCGAGCAGACGGTTGAGTTCCTGGTCCCGGTCGAAGCGGCGCATGTGGACCGCGTATTCCAGCACCGGCCCCTCGCCGCCGATGTGCGGGTCGTCCGGCGTACCCCGGATGGTCGCGACATCGAGGTAGATGCCCGGCGCCAGGGTGCGGTTGATCTCCAGTTCCGCTGCACAGAAGCGCTGGCGGGATTCCAGTGTCGAGAAATCCAGGAAGCCGAGATCCAGCGGCTTCTTGATCTTGTAGGCGTGGTCGCCCGCCAGCAGCAGGGTCGAGATGTGAGTCTCGATGCGTTCGACCGAATCCGCCGGGTGCGGGAACCTGGTCGGTTCCGCAAGCCGCGTGAGCAGGCGGTGCTGGCGTTCGAGTGCGGTCATGGCGGTGACGGCCGAGTGGGGCTGCAACGGGGCCGACGCGGGATCCTCTGAAAGGCGTGCACACATCAGGTTAACATTGGGCCTTATCCGAAATCGATCACCTCCATGCCCCGACGCCCAACGCCTTCCCGCCCCCGGTCGCGGATACGCCGCGCGCTGGCAGCCGGGGCGTGGTTCAGCATCGGCCTGCTGCTGGTGGCCGTTGGGGTCGGCGTCCTGCACGTGCAGCAGATGGACCGGGAGGTGCGGGAGCGCTTCGAGGGCAAGCGCTGGGCCCTGCCGGCCCGGGTATTCGCGCGGCCGCTCGAGCTGTACGTCGGGCGCGCCCTCACGCCTGAACTGCTGCGCCTGGAACTCGAGGCGCTGAATTACCAGGAAGGCGATGGCCGCCCCGGCCAGTTCACCATCCGCGGCAACGAGGCGTCGCTGTACACCCGGGCCTTCGTGTTCAGCGACGGGCCGGAGCCCGCGCGTTCGGTGCAGCTCCGGTTTGACGACGGGGTGGTCACCGACCTGCGTGACCGGCGCGGCAGCGTCGACCTGATGCGGGTCGAACCCATGCTGATCGGCAGCATCTACCCGACGCACGGCGAGGATCGCGTGCTGGTGAACCTGCGGGAGGTCCCGCGCGGGCTGGTCGGGGCACTGCTGGCCACGGAGGACCGCCGCTTCCTGGCCCATCGCGGTGTCGACCCGATCGGAATCCTGCGCGCGGCCTGGGCCAACCTGCGTGCCGGGCGCACGGTGCAGGGCGGCAGCACCCTGACCCAGCAGCTGGTGAAGAACTTCTACCTGACCCACGAACAGAGCCTGAAGCGAAAGATCAACGAGGCGGTGATGGCCGTCCTCCTGGAGTACCGCTACTCGAAGGAGGAGATCCTCGAGGCCTACCTGAACGAGGTCTTTCTGGGGCAGGCCGGGGCTCGCGCGATCCACGGCTTCGGCCTCGCGGCGGAGTTCTATTTCCAGCGCCAGCTGCAGGAACTGGAACTCGACCAGCTCGCGCTGCTGGTCGGCCTGGCCCGCGGTGCCAGCTATTACGACCCGCGCCGCTTCCCGGAGCGGGCGCTCGCGCGCCGCAACGGCGTACTGGACCGGATGCGGCGCGAAGGGCTGGCCTCGCCCGACGAGATCGAGGAGGCCCGGTCGCAGCCGCTGGGCGTGACGCCCCGGGTTCCGCGCGGGGAGGGCCGCTTCCCGGCCTTCCTCGATCTGGTGCGGCGGCAGCTGCGGACCGAGTACCGGGACGAGGACCTGCGCACCGAGGGGCTGCGGGTCTTCACCACGCTCGATCCCGGCATCCAGCTGACCCTGGAGCGAGAGCTGACCGAGGGCGTTGCAGAACTGGTGCGGGCGCGCAGCATCGAAGACCCGCTGCAGGCCGCCGCGGTGGTGACGGATCCACTTGCCGGCGAGGTGCTGGCGCTGATCGGTGACAGCAACCCGCGCTTTCCCGGATTCAACCGGGCGGTGGAGGCGCGGCGGCCGGTGGGGTCGCTGATCAAGCCCTTCGTGTACCTGGCCGCGCTGTCGGATCCCGGGCGCTATACGCTGGCGACGCTGCTGGACGACGGGCCCCTGACGCTGCACCTGCCGCACGGCGAGCCCTGGACCCCGCAGAATTTCGACCGCGAGTTCCGCGGGCCGGTGACGACCTGGGAGGCCCTGGTGCAGTCCTACAACGTGCCCACCGTGCGCCTTGCGCAGGAGATCGGAATCCCGCAGGTGGTGCGGCTGCTCCAGACGCTCGGGCTGGAAGGGACCCCGGCGGCCCTGCCGTCACTGGCCCTCGGGGCGCTGGACCTGTCTCCGCTCGAGATGGCGACGCTCTACCAGGCACTCGCCAACGGTGGCTACGCGACCCGCAGCCGGGCGATCCGCGACGTGCTCGATGCCGGGAACGAGGGGCTTTCCCACTATGGGCTGGAGCTGCGCGGCGCGGTCCCCGACGGGGCGGTACGGCTGGTCACCCGGGCGCTGCACGACGTGACCACGCAGGGCACCGGGCGTCAGATCGGCTGGCGCGTGCCGGGCCGCACGGTCGCCGGGAAGACCGGGACCTCGAGCGATCTCCGCGACAGCTGGTTCGCCGGCTTCGACGACCGTTTTCTGCTGGTGATCTGGCTGGGCCTGGACGACAATCGCCCGACGGGTCTGACCGGTGGCAGCGGCGCGGTGCCCATCTGGGCGCGGGCGATGGCGGCATTTCCGGGGGGGTCGCTGGACCTCGGGCACCACCCGGAGATCCGGGTTCAGCAGGTGGACCGGGCGTCCGGCCTGCGCGCGGACACCGATGCCTGTCCCGAGCGTATCGAGTTACCCTTCTGGCGGGAATCCGCTCCCGAGGTGCGGGCCGATTGCGACCTCGGGGTGGCTCTCCCCGAGCAGGGCGGGGACAACTGGCTTGAGAGGTGGAGGCGATGAGGCAGGTGATGGTCGGGATTTCCGCGCTGAGGGACCGGGCCGGTCGGCTGGTTGCAGTGCTGCCGGCAGCCTTGCTGCTCGCGGCCTGCGCGGTGCCAGCCCCGCGTCCGGACGTTCCCGCGGAGACGGGCGTTGTGGTCCCGGTGCCGGAGGTCGCGCCGGCGCCGTCGGAGGAGGCCGCTCCGACCGCACCCGAAGAGCCGGCGCCGACCGCTGCGGCGGCGCTGGCCCTGGCCGCGCAGTCCGACGAGGCGGTCGCGGCGGGTGATCTGCGCCTCGCCGGGCTGCAGCTGGAGCGGGCGCTGCGCATCGCCCCGCGCGACGCCGGGCTCTGGAACCGACTGGCCCGCGTGCGGCTCCAGCAGGGCGAATTCCAGCAGGCCGAGCGCATGTCCGAGCGCTCGCTTCAGCTCGGCTCCGGGGACCGTGGCCTCGCGCTCGCGAACTGGCGCATCATTGCCGAGGCCCGGGAACATATGGGTGACGCGGAGGGCGCGCGTCGGGCGCTCGACGAGGTGCGGCTCCTGGAGCGGGCGCTTGGCTGAAGCGGCGCCGGATGCCGCCGGGCGCGCGTGTGCCGCCCTGCGTAGCGGCGGCCTGCTGGCGCGCGCAGTGCCCGGCTTCCACCCGCGCGAGCCGCAGCAGGCGATGGCCGCACTGGTGGCCGAGACCATCGATGCCGAGGCCGGGGCGCTGCTGGTCGAGGCGGCAACCGGCGTGGGCAAGACCTTTGCCTACCTCGTGCCGGCGCTGCTCTCTTCGCGCCGGGTGCTGATCTCCACCGGCACCAAGACCCTGCAGGACCAGCTCTTCGAGAAGGATCTGCCGATGGTCTGCGATGCCCTGGGGCGGCGACCGAAGACGGCCCTGCTGAAGGGGCGCTCCAACTACCTGTGCCACTACCGGCTGGAGTCGGCTGCGGCCGATGCCGCCGGCCGCGGAAGGCAGGCGGAGACGATCCGTGATCTGCGCCGGCTGGCCGCGACCTCCCGGACCGGCGACCTGACGCAGGCCGGGATCCTCGCCGAGGATGCGCCGCTCTGGCCGCAGGTCACCTCGACGGTGGACAACTGCCTGGGCGGCGAGTGTCCCCGGCTGAACGACTGCTTCGTGGTCCGCGCCCGGCGCCGGGCGCAGGAGGCGGAGGTGGTGGTGGTCAATCACCACCTGCTGCTCGCGGACATGGCCCTGAAGGACGAGGGCTTCGGCGAACTGCTGCCGGAGGTGGAGGTGGTGATCGTGGACGAGGCGCACCAGCTGCCGGAGATCGCCGGCGCGTTCTTCGGGCTGGCCTTCGGCACGCGGGCGGTGCGCGATCTCGGCCGGGACGTGCTGCGCGAGATGGAGCGGGACGCCCCGGACATGGTCGATCTGCGCGAAGGGGTATCCGGCCTGCAGACCGCGCTGGCCGCTTTGCTTGAATGCTCGGAGGACTGGCCGGCGCGCGCCGCCTGGGCCGACGTGTCCGATCGGGACACGGTGCTGGCGGTGCTGTCCGGCGTGGACGCGGCCCTGGAGGCCCTCGAGGACGGCCTGCGCGCTGCCGCGCAGCGCGGCCCGGGCCTGGATCAGGCGCGTTCGCGCTGTGTTGCCCTTCGTGCGCGGCTGCATGGCTGGCTCGAGGACACCGCGGGTACGGTGCCCTGGGTCGAACGCTTCCGGCAGAGCCTGATGCTGCACCGGACGCCGCTGGACGCCGCGCGGCCGCTGGCCGAGCAACGGGCGCGCACCCCGGCCAGCTGGATCTTCACCTCTGCGACCCTCGCCGTCGGCGAGGACTTCCGGCACGCGGCGCGGCGCCTCGGATTGCCGGAGGACGTCCGCGCGCAGCGCCTCGACAGCCCGTTCGACTTTGCCCGACAGGCCTGCCTGGCGGTGCCCGCACCCCCGCTGCCCAATCCGAATGTGTCCGGCTACACCCGCGCCTGCGTCGATTGGGCATGGCCCCTGCTGACCGGGAACCCCGGCGGCGGGTTCTTCCTGTTCACCAGCCACCGTGCGTTGCGGGAGGCGGCCGCGCTGCTTCGGGATCGGCTGCCGCCCGATCGGCCGCTGCTGGTGCAGGGGGAACGGCCCCGGGCGGAATTGCTGGAGCGTTTCCGCGCATCGGGGCAGGCCTGGCTTCTCGGTGCCCACAGCTTCTGGGAGGGGGTCGACATCCGCGGCGATGCGCTGTCGATCGTGATCATCGATCGCCTGCCCTTCGCCGCACCCAGCGACCCGGTCCTGCAGGCACGGACCGCCGCGATCGAGGCGGCGGGGGGGAGTCCGTTCATGGACTTCCAGCTTCCGCAGGCGGTGCTGGCCCTGAAGCAGGGCGTTGGTCGTCTGATTCGCGGCAGGGGCGATGCCGGCATCCTGGCGCTGTGCGACCCGCGACTGACCGGGAAGCCCTACGGCCGTCAGTTTCTGAGGAGCCTGCCGCGCTTTCACGAGTCCCGCGATCCCGCCGCGGCGCTGGAGTTTCTGCTGGCCGCGCGAAGGGGCAGAGGGGCGGACGCATGCGCCTGATCGCGCTGGAGACCGCCACCGAGGCCTGTTCGGCGGCATTGTGGATCGATGGGGATCTCCGCTGGCGGCTCGAGCGGGCGGCGGCCCGGCGCCACGGCGAACTGGTGCTGGAGCAGGTGCAGCGCCTGCTCGCGGAGGCCGGACTGGCGCCCGCTCAGCTCGACGCGGTCGCGGTCGGGCGCGGGCCGGGGGCATTCACCGGGGTGCGCCTGGGCCTGGGTGTCGCGCAGGGCCTCGCCTTCGCCACTGGAATCCCCGTGGTGCCGGTGTCCACGCTGGCGGCACTGGCCCAGCAGGGAGCGGACCGTGGGGCGCGCGAGGTCCTCGCGGTGCTCGATGCGCGCATGCGCGAGGTCTACTGGTCGCTGCTGCATGCCGGCCCCGATGGGCTGGTGACGGCTGCGGCCGAGTCCCTGAGCGCGCCGCAGGGTGTGCGCGTGGACTGGGGAGCGGGCCCGCGGCTGGCGCTCGGCAGCGGCCTGTCCGCCCACCCGGAGCTGGTTCGGTGGCTGGGCCTGTCGGAGCCCGAGGCCGATGCCACGGCGCTGCCATGCGCGCGCGAGGTCGCGGTGCTGGGTGCCGCGGCCCATGCCCGGGGCGAGGCGGTGCCGCCCGAGCAGGCGCGGCCCGTCTACCTGCGCGACCGGGTGGCGGAGCCTTCGAGGGCCCCGGCGGCCCCGGGTCGCGGGGGCGGTGAATGATGACGGCCGGAGCGCCTGAAGGACCGCTGGTATCCGAAAGGCCTCTGTATCCCTGGGCGATTCCGCTGCGCGCCAGGCTCCGGGCCGAGCCGGGGGACTTTCGCGTCGACGAGATTGCGGCCACGGAACCGGAGGGCGAGGGCGAGCACGTCTGGCTGCGGGTCCGCAAGACCGGCCTCAACACCGAGACGGTCGCCGAGTGGCTCGCCGGGGTCGCCGGCGTTGCACGCCCGGCCGTCGGCTACGCCGGGCGCAAGGACCGCCACGCGGTGACCACGCAGTGGTTCAGCGTGCAGCTGCCGGGGCGGGCGGAGCCGGACTGGTCCGCGGATCCGCCTGCCGGCATCGAGGTCCTGACCAGCTGCCGCCACGGCCGCAAGCTGAAGACCGGTCACCTGGCGGGAAACGCCTTCCACCTGCGGCTGCGGGAGGTCCGTGGCGACCGGTCGGCCGCCGATACCCTGCTGCAGCGCATGCGACAGGGCGGGTTGCCGGACTACTTCGGGGAGCAGCGCTTCGGTCACGCGAACCTGGAGCGCGCCCGGGCGTGGTTCGCGGGCCGATCACGACCCCGGAGCCGCAATCAGCGCAGTCTCTATCTGTCCGCGGCCCGGGCCGCGATCTTCAACGCGGTGCTGCGCCGGCGGGTCGAGGACGGCAGCTGGGACCGGCTCCTGCCCGGTGATGTCGCGAACCTGGACGGCAGCGGCAGCATCTTCCCGGTCACGGCGGTGGACGAAACGCTGCGCGGGCGCTGCGAACGGCTCGACCTCCACCCCACCGGTCCGCTCTGGGGGCAGGGCGATACGGGCACCGGCGGAGCGGTGCGCGCCCTCGAGGCCGCCGTTGCCAATATCCTGGGGGACCTGTCCGGTGGGCTGGAACGGGCGCAAATGAAGCCGGCGCGCAGGCCGTTGCGGATGCGCCCGCGACGGCTGGCGTGGTCCTGGGAGTCCGAGGAGACCCTGGTGCTGGAGATCGAGCTGGGACCGGGCGAGTACGCGACCGGCGTCGTCGGGGGGATCGCACTGATCGACGCGAGCGGGTGAGCCGGGTCGGGCAGGGGCGGGCTGGGGCTCAGGACCCCTCCGGACCGCTGCCCCGAGCCGCGGCCAGCGCGCGCTCCGCGCGCTCGGCCCGGGCCTCGGCCTCGACCCGGGCGGTGATGTCCTTCTGGATGCCGATGTAGTAGGTCAGCCGGTCGTCGTCGTTGTATACGGGCGTGATCGACAGCTCGTTCCAGAACAGCGACCCGTCCTTGCGGTAATTGCGCAGGATCACGCGGCAGGGATCGCCCTTCTCCAGCGCGTCGCGGATCTGTTGCACGCCTTCCTGCTCGGTGTCGTCGCCCTGCAGGAAACGGCAGTCCCGGTACAGGATCTCGTCCGAGGTGTACCCGGTCAGTTCTTCGAAGGCACGGTTCACGTAGATCAGGATGTTGTCGTGCCCCTCCTGTTCGGCGATCACGATGCCGTCGTTGGAGGCGTCGACCGCGAGGGCCAGGAGTTCTGCGTCAATGGATCGGGTCATGTTCCGGGTTGTTCGGGCGCCATGCCCGGCGTCCTGAGGCTCACCAGTCCCGAATGTAGCACAGGCCGCGGATTCCGCGCGGAAGCGCCATGCCATCCCGGGGGAAGAAGAGGGGGAAAGGAAAAAGGCTGCGCTCGCGCAGCCCTTTTCGGGTGGTGCCGGTCGGGGAGGCGCTCGGTGCTACATGCGCTGGATGATGGTGAAGGCGCCACGCACGTCACCTTCCGAGTAGCCGATGGCCTGGTCTTCGGGATACATCTGCTCCAGTGCGTGCTGGATGTCCCCGCTGGGCTCGCTGCCATGACAGGTCAGGCAGAGGCCGCCGGTGGGAATGGCGCGCATTAAACGGAACATCTCTTCACCGTCTTCCTGAACGGTCTCGTGGTAGGCCAGCTCGGAGGCCGGTACGCCCTCCGCGTGGCGTGCCTCGAAGTGCTCGAGAACCTCCCGCTCCCACGCGTCCGGGGCGTTGTCCGGGTTGCGCAGCTTCAGGCTGGTGCGCCCGACACTCCAGCCGGTCTCGGCCGAGATGTCTTCAGCGATCTGGGGGGCCACCTGTCGGCACACGGAGATCGCCTCGGTCGGGCCGCCCTCCTGCATGGCCTCCATCAGGTGACCCTGCAATGTCTGCGCGAACTCCTGGATGGCCTCCTGGCTGGCCGCAATGCGTTCATCGACGGATTCCGCCTGTGCCGGAGCCACGGCGGCGAGAGCCATCGCAACGGGAATCATCTTCCATCGGTTCATGTTTACAGCCCTCTACTGGGATTTGGTCTGCCAGTTTGTATAGCAGTTGTACAAATACTGCATCGACTTTCACCATATTGCAAGCGACCGGAAGCCGGAACACGCCTGGCGACCCCCCGCGATCGGGGAACGGGTTACGGACGATACGGGAGACACTGGTGGATCAACGTCTGTCAGCGGCGCGTGCGGCTGAAACCTGGCCCGTCACGGTGCAAGAGCCTTGTTCATCGTACACATTACGGATAACGCCGCCTCCTCGCAACGCCGGCCCGTCGTTGGGGGAAGGGAAGATTTCGGCGACAAGCCCATCCGTCAGCGCCCCTCCGGCTGAAGGCCCCGCGGGCGGGCATTTCGGCCTTCGGTAGCGTGAAAGAACACGGCGTGCGCTTCGGGAACCGGTAGGGCGGAAGAGCGTAGCGTCATCCGCCATGCGGCGATCGCAATGTCCTGGAGCACGCGGCTACCCTGGCGCCGGATGGCGGATAACGGGCTGCGCCCTCTTCCGCCCTACGCTTCTTTCATGGTCGGGGGTGGCGCAGC
>RECA01000097.1 GCA_007692435.1 Thioalkalivibrio sp. | reverse complement strand
AAGGCTGCATCATGATGCGCAAGTGCCACCTGAACACCTGCCCGGTGGGCGTGGCGACCCAGGATCCGGAATTGCGCAAGCGCTTCACCGGCAAGCCGGAACACGTGATCAACTACTTCTTCTTCGTGGCCGAAGAGGTCCGCCGGCACATGGCGCAGCTCGGCTTCCGCACCGTGAGCGAGATGATCGGACAGTCCGACCGACTCGAGATGCGCAAGGCCATCGCGCACTGGAAGGCCCACGGCCTCGACTTCTCGCGCCTCCTGGAGAAGCCGAAGGTGACCCCCGAGGTTGCGCTCTTCCAGCGCGAGCAGCAGGACCACCATCTGGATCAGGCCCTGGACCAGGAGCTGATCCGCCAGGCGGCCCCGGCGCTGGAACGCGGTGAAGCGGTCCGGATCGAGACGCCGGTCAAGAACTACCATCGAACCGTCGGCACGATGCTGTCCGGTCGCGTGGCCGAACGCTACGGCCACGCCGGGCTGCCCGACGACACCATCTACATCAAGGCCCGGGGCACCGGCGGCCAGTCCTGGGGCGCATGGCTCGCGAAGGGCGTGACCGTGGAGCTCGAGGGCGATGCCAACGACTATGTCGGCAAGGGCCTGTCCGGAGGCCGCCTGATCATCTATCCGCCGGCCGACGCGGGAATCGCCCGGGCCGAAGAGAACATCATCGTCGGCAACACCGTGCTCTACGGAGCGATCAGCGGTGAGTGCTTCTTCCGCGGGGTGGCGGGCGAGCGCTTCTGCGTGCGCAACTCCGGGGCGGTCGCGGTGGTCGAGGGCGTCGGCGACCACGGCTGCGAGTACATGACCGGCGGCGTGATGGTCTGCCTGGGCCCGACCGGGCGAAACTTTGCCGCCGGCATGTCCGGGGGCGTGGCCTACGTCTTCGACGGCGATGGCAGCTTCGAGCGGCGCTGCAACATGGCGATGGTCGAATTGCAGCCCATCGCGGACGAGGACGATGCACTGGAGGCGCTGGATCACCAGGGTGGCGACATGGAGACCGCCGGCCTGGTCGACCTGACCCGCGACATGACCCGACACGACAAGCAGCGTCTGCGGACCCTGATCGAACGGCACCTCCACTACACCAACTCCGACGTCGCCCGCACGATCCTCGCGGACTGGGAAAACCAGTTCTCGCGCTTCGTCAAGGTGATGCCGCTCGATTACCGCCGGGCGCTCGAAGAGATGCAAGCCAGAAAGAGCCGGCCCCCCGTTCCGCAGCGGGCTCCCAAGCCCGCGCAGCCCCTGAAGGAGACCGCAGCACATGGGTAAGCCAACCGGATTCATGGAGATCGAACGCCGTGACCGGCGCTACGAGCCGGTCGCCGACCGGGTCGTCCACTACAGGGAGTTCGTGATACCCCTGCCCGAATCGGAGGTCAGCGAACAGGGGGCCCGCTGCATGGACTGCGGCATTCCCTACTGTCACCAGGGCTGCCCGGTGGACAATCTGATCCCGGAGTGGAACGACCTGGTCTACCGCGGCGAGTGGCAGGAGGCGATCGAGACCCTGCACTCGACGAACAACTTTCCCGAATTCACGGGTCGCATCTGCCCGGCGCCGTGCGAGGCCGCCTGCACACTCAACATCGACGACGCGCCGGTGAGCATCAAGACCATCGAATGCTCGATCGTCGATCGCGCCTGGGCCGAGAACTGGATCAAGCCTCAGGTCGCGCAGCGACGTACCGGCAAGAGCGTGGCGATCATCGGCTCCGGCCCCGCCGGCCTCGCCTGCGCCCAGCAGCTCGCGCGGGCGGGTCACCAGGTCGCGATCTTCGAGAAGGCCGACCGCATCGGCGGGCTGCTGCGCTACGGAATCCCGGATTTCAAGCTTGAGAAGGAACTGATCGACCGGCGCATGGCGCAGATGCGGACCGAGGGTGTGGAGTTCCACACCAACTCGAACATCGGCGTCGACATCCCGATGTCCAGGCTGCGCGAGGAGTACGACGCGGTGGTCCTCGCCGGTGGCGCGGAGTGGCCGCGCGACCTGCCGGTCCCGGGCCGGGAACTGAACGGGGTCCACTATGCGATGGACTTCCTCACGCGAAACAGCCGGCGGGTGCAGGGACTGTTTGTCCCCGAGGACGAGTTCATCAACGCCAACGGCAAGCACGTGGTGGTCATCGGCGGCGGCGATACCGGATCCGACTGTATCGGCACCTCCAACCGTCACGGAGCGGCCTCCGTGACTCAGATCGAGATCCTCGACAAGCCGCCGGAGAAGGAGGACAAGGGCCTGACCTGGCCCGAGTGGCCGAACCGCCTGCGCACCTCCAGCTCCCAGGAAGAGGGCTGCGAACGGATGTGGAACGTCGCGACCAAGGGCTTCGTGGACGACGGCGAGGGCAATGTCCGCGCGCTGCGGTACGTGCTGGCCCGATGGGACCGCGACGAGCAGGGGCGCTGGCAGATGTCCGAGGTGCCGGGCAGCGAGGGAGAAATCCCCGCCGACCTGGTCCTGCTCGCGATGGGCTTCGTGCATCCGGCACACGAGGGCATGATCGCGGAGCTGCGGGAGGCGGAAAGGCTGGAGCTGGATCCCCGCGGCAACGTGAAGGGTGCGACGGAGGGACCGCAGGCCTACTGCACGAACGTCGAAGGGCTGTTCGCCGCCGGCGACATGCGCCGCGGCCAGTCACTGGTGGTCTGGGCGATTCGCGAAGGCCGGCAGTGCGCCCACTCCGTCGACCAGTTCCTGATGGGCCACACCGACCTCCCCCGCTGACCCGGCAGGAGGCGTCAGCCCCGGCCCCCTTGTAGGAGGCGAGCCCTCTCGGCGACCCAGCGCCGGGGAATGTCGCCCAGGGGGCTGGCCTCCTACGGTGCTCGGCCTGGCCCCTGTAGGAGGCGAGCCCTCTCGGCGATCCGGCGCCGGGGAAGATCGCCCAGG
>RECA01000100.1 GCA_007692435.1 Thioalkalivibrio sp. | reverse complement strand
ACTTCAGCCAGAAGATGAACCGGAAGATGTACCGCGCGGCGATGGCCTCGATCCTCTCCGAGCTGCTGCGTCAGGACCGGCTGAAGATCGTCGAGGGCTTCGCGGTGGAATCCGGCCGGACCCGTGACGCGGTGACGGCACTGTCCGGGCTGGGGCTGGAATCCGGCCTGATCGTCACGGCGGAACATGACGCCAGCACCTGGCAGGCCCTTCGCAACATTCCGAGGATCGACATCGTCACCGCGGCGGAGATCAACCCGGTGGTGCTCGTGGGTGCCGAGACCGTGGTGATCACCACGGGCGCGGTGAAGCGCATAGAGGAGTGGTTGGCATGAACCAGCGTCTGCTGCAGGTGATTCTGGGTCCGGTGGTGTCCGAGAAGTCGACCGCTGCCGGTGAAGTCGGCACGCACGTGTTCAAGGTGCGCCGCGATGCCACCAAGTCCGAGATCAAGCAGGCGGTGGAGAAGATCTTCGAAGTACAGGTCGATTCCGTGCGCACCCTGGTCCAGGACGGGAAGGTGAAGCGGTTCGGGCGCCAGTTCGGTCGGCGCAACCACTGGAAGAAGGCCTACGTCTCCCTTGCGGAAGGGCAGACGATCGAATTGGGCGAAGGAGACCAGGTGTAAGCCATGGCGATCATGAAGACCAATCCAACCTCTGCCGGGCGGCGCCACGCAGTCAAGGTCCGGAACCCGGAGCTGCATGCCGGCGCGCCCCATGGGCCGCTGCTGGAGAAGAAATCCCGGACCGGCGGCCGCAACAACCAGGGGCGCATTACGACCCGGCACATTGGCGGCGGCCACAAGCGGCATTATCGGCTCGTGGATTTCAAGCGGAACAAGGACAACGTCCCCGCAGTCGTCGAGCGGCTGGAATACGACCCGAACCGCAGCGCCCATCTCGCGCTGCTGAAGTACGCGGACGGCGAACGCCGCTACATCATCGCGCCCAAGGGCCTCAAGACGGGTGGCACGGTCCTGAGCGGAAGCCAGGCGCCGATCCGCGCGGGCAACGCGATGGAGCTGCGTTCGATCCCGGTCGGCACCGTCGTGCACTGCGTGGAAATGAAGCCGGGCAAGGGCGCGCAGCTGGCGCGGTCGGCAGGAACCTCGGTGCAGGTCGTGGCCCGCGAGGGCCGGCACGCGACCCTGCGCCTGCGCTCCGGCGAGATGCGGCGCGTGCTGTCGGAGTGCCGGGCAGTGGTCGGCGAAGTCGGCAACTCGGAGCATGCCCTGCAGAAGTTCGGCAAGGCCGGTGCGAAGCGCTGGATCGGCGTGCGCCCGACGGTGCGCGGCACCGCGATGAACCCGGTCGACCACCCGCATGGCGGCGGCGAGGGCCGCAACTTCGGCCGGCAGCCGGTGACCCCGTGGGGCGTACCGACCAAGGGCTACAAGACCCGCCACAACAAGCGAACCGACCGCATGATCCTGCGTCGTCGGAAGAAGTAACGGAGTTCGAGCATGCCGCGTTCACTGAAGAAGGGCCCGTACGTCGACCATCACCTTTTGAAGAAGGTCGATGTCGCCGTGGAAAAAAACGACCGCCGCCCGATCAAGACCTGGTCGCGCCGATCGATGATCATCCCCCAGATGGTCGGACTGACGGTGGCCGTCCACAACGGACGGCAGCACGTACCGGTGCTGGTGACGGAGAACATGGTCGGGCACAAGCTCGGCGAATTCGCCGCCACCCGGACCTTCAAGGGCCACGTGGCCAACAAGAAGTCGCGCTAAGGAACTGTGATGAATACGGATGAAACGATCGCGAAGCTGCGTTACGCCCGGATCTCGCCGCAGAAGGCGCGGCTGGTGGCGGACCAGGTCCGCGGCAAGGCGGTGGAGCAGGCGCTGAACGAGCTGACCTACAGCCCGAAGCGGGCCGCAGCGATGCTGAAGAAGGTCCTCGAGTCCGCGATTGCCAACGCTGAGAACAACGATGGCGCCGATGTGGACGAGCTGCGTGTCAGCCGGGTCCAGGTGGACGAGGGTCCGGTGATGAAGCGGATGCGTGCGCGGGCCAAGGGCCGTGGCAACCGCATCCTGAAACGGACCAGTCATATCCTGATTGGCGTCAGTGAAACGGGAGCAAGGTAGTCATGGGTCAGAAGGTACATCCAACCGGTTTCCGTCTCGGCATCTCGCGCCCGTGGTCGGCGATCTGGTACGAGGACGGCGATGCGTTCGGCAAGACGCTGAACGATGACATCGAGCTGCGCGCCTTCCTGCGCAAGCGGTTGTCGCACGCATCGGTCAGCCGCATCCAGATCGAACGCCCCTCGCGTGCCGCGCACGTGACCATCCACACCGCGCGTCCGGGCATCGTGATCGGCAAGAAGGGCGAGGACATCGAGGCCCTGCGGCGCGAGGTCGCGGCGCGATCCGGACTCGAACTGAGCAACATCAAGATCAACATCGAGGAGATCCGCAAGCCGGAGGTCGACGCGCAGCTGGTGGCCGAGGGCATCGCCCAGCAGCTGGAGCGCCGGATCATGTTCCGGCGCGCGATGAAGCGCGCGGTGGGCAATGCGGTACGCCTGGGCGCCCAGGGTGTGAAGGTGCACGTCGCCGGCCGCCTGAACGGGGCCGAGATCGCGCGCTCCGAGTGGTATCGCGAAGGCCGCGTGCCCCTGCACACACTGCGTGCCGACATCGACTACGGTTTTGCCGAGGCGAAGACGACCTACGGCGTGATCGGCATCAAGGTGTGGATCTTCAAGGGCGAGGTATTCGGCCTGGATAGCGCCGCCGGGTCCCGGCCGGCCGCCGCCAACTAGGCCGGCGCAACAAGGAATTCGTCATGCTGCAGCCAAAGAGAACCAAGTTCCGGAAGCAATTCAAGGGCAAGAACCGCGGTCTCGCGACCTCGGGCGCCAAGGTGAGCTTCGGTGAATACGGCCTTCAGGCCGTGGACCGCGGTCGCATCACCGCGCGCCAGATCGAGGCGGCCCGCCGCGCGATGGTCCGTCACATCAAGCGCGGCGGGAAGATCTGGATCCGGGTCTTCCCCGACGTTCCGGTGTCCAAGAAGCCGCTCGAGGTCCGCATGGGCAAGGGCAAGGGCAACGTGGAGTACTGGGTGTGCAAGGTCCAGCCCGGTCGCGTCCTCTACGAGATGGAGGGCGTGAACGAGGACGTCGCGCGCGAGGCCTTTCGCCTGGCCGCGGCCAAGCTCCCGATCAAGACGACGTTCGCACGCAGGCAGGTGATGTGATGAGGTTCGCGGAACTGCAGAAGAAGAATGCCTCCCAGCTGGACGAGGAGCTGGAAGGCCTGTACCAGGAGCAGTTTGCGCTGCGCATGCAGAAGGCGGTGGGCCAGCTCGCGCGGCCGGATCGCGTGAAGAAGGTCCGTCGCGAGATCGCCCAGATCAAGACGCTCATCAACCAACGCAAGCTGGCAGGATAAGAACATGAACGAAGAAACGTCCAAAACCCAGCGGTCCATCATCGGGCGTGTGGTGAGCGACAAGGCGGACAAGACCCGGACCGTCATGGTGGAGCGCCGTGTGCGCCATCCGCTGTACGGCAAGTTCATCCGCCGGAGCACCCGGCTGTACGTGCACGACGAGGGCAACGAGTCCCGCACCGGTGACACCGTGCGCATCCGCGAATGCCGCCCGCTGTCGCGCATGAAACGCTTCGCACTCGTGGAAGTGCTCGGCCGCGCCCCGGCCTGACCCGGCGCCCATTCGTTGGAGAATTAGTCATGATTCAAATGCAGACCGTTCTCGAGGCCGCCGACAACAGCGGCGCCCGCCGGGTGCAGTGCATCAAGGTGCTGGGCGGGTCGCATCGCCGGTACGCACGCGTCGGTGACGTGATCAAGGTGAGCGTGAAGGACGCGATTCCGCGCGGCAAGGTCCGGAAGGGCGAGGTCTACAGCGCGGTCGTCGTCCGCACCGCCTCCGGGGTGCGCCGTCCCGACGGTTCGGTGATCCGCTTCGACCGCAACGCCGCGGTGCTGCTGAACAACCAGCTGCAACCGATCGGTACCCGGATCTTCGGGCCCGTGACCCGTGAACTGCGCGGCGAGAAGTTCATGAAGATCATCTCGCTGGCACCCGAAGTCTTGTGAGGCAGGCATGAATAAGATTCGCAAGGGCGATGATGTGACGATCATCACCGGCAAGGACAAGGGACGCCGTGGCACCGTGCTGCGGGTCTTCCCGGACAGTCGTGTGCTGGTCCAGAACATCAATATGGTGAAGAAGCACCAGAAGCCGAACCCGAACATGGGTCGCACTGGCGGCATCATCGAGAAGGAGATGCCGATCCATGTGTCCAATGTGATGTTGTTCAATCCGGCCGCCGCGAAGGGTGACCGGGTTTCCTTCAAGACCCTCGAAGACGGTCGCAAGGTTCGGGTGTTCCGCTCGAACGGCGAAGTCGTCGACGTATAAGGGCGGAATGAGAGCCATGGAACGTTTGAGAACAGAGTACCTCGAGTCGGTGGTCCCGGCCCTGAAGGAGAGATTCCAGTACGCGAACGTGATGGAGGTCCCCCGGATCACCAAGATCACGCTGAACATGGGGCTGGGCGACGCGGTTGCCGACAAGAAGGTGATCGATCATGCCCTGTCGGACATGACCGCGATTGCCGGACAGAAGCCCGTGGTGACCAAGGCGAGGAAGTCCATCGCCGCCTTCAAGATCCGCGACGGGTATCCGATCGGCTGCAAGGTGACGCTGCGGCGCGGGCGCATGTACGAGTTTCTCGACCGGCTGATCAGCGTCGCGATTCCGCGCGTCCGTGACTTTCGCGGCTTCAGCCCGCGGGCCTTCGATGGCCGCGGCAACTACAGCCTGGGTGTGAAGGAGCAGATCATCTTCCCGGAGATCGACTACGACCGCATCGACAAGATCCGCGGCATGGACATCACCATCACCACCAACGCAAAGAGCGACGAGGAGGCGAAGGCGCTGCTCGAGGCCTTCCGCTTCCCCTTCCGGACGTAACCCGAGGTTTCCGAGAAATGGCAAAGGTTTCGATGATGATGCGCGAGCAGAAGCGCGCAAGGCTGGTGCAGAAATACGCGGCGCGCCGGGCCGAGCTCAAGGCGAAGGTCCTGGACGAGGCCCTGCCTGGCGAGGAGCGCATGGCGGCCATGCAGGCCCTGCAGAAGCTGCCTCGCGACTCGAGCCCGGTGCGCAAGCGCAACCGCTGTGGTGTCACCGGCCGCCCGAAGGGCTACTACCGCCGCTTTGGCCTCGGCCGCAACAAGCTGCGCGAATTCGCGATGCGCGGCGAGATCCCGGGACTTCGCAAGGCAAGTTGGTAAGGAGAACAGAATCATGATGACCGATCCGATTGCCGACCTGCTGACCCGGGTGCGGAATGCCCAGCGGGCGGAAAAAAAGACCGTGGCCATGCCCTACAGCCGCACCAAGGAGGCCATCCTGAAGGTCTTCGCGGACGAGGGCTACGTCGCCGACGTCGTGACCGAGGGCGAGGGTGCGGCGAAGCAGCTGCGCGTGACGCTGAAGTATTTCCAGGGGCGCGGCGTGATCCAGAACATCGAGCGCATCAGCCGTCCGGGCCTGCGGATCTACCGTGGCACGGACGAGCTTCCGAGAATCAACGCGGGTCTCGGCGTCGCGGTCATCTCCACCTCGCAAGGGGTGATGACCGATCGTGCGGCGCGGGCCCTTGGGCAGGGCGGCGAAGTGCTCTGCAAGATCTACTGAGGGAATTGTCATGTCTCGGGTAGCAAAAAGACCGCTGGACCTGCCGGCCGGAGTGTCGATGCAGATGAGCGGGCAGGAAATCACGGTGAAGGGCCCGAAGGGCGAGATCAGCATGCGCTGCCCTGAAGCGGTAGAGGTGTCCATCGAGGACAATGTCGCCAGGGTGTCGCCGGCGGCCAACGCCGATAACGCCGCCCTGGCCGGGACCATCCGCTCGGTGCTGGGGAACCACGTGCACGGCGTGAGCCAGGGCTTCGAGCGCGGGCTGGAGCTCGTGGGCGTCGGATACCGGGCGCAGGCGCAGGGCAGGGTGCTGAACCTGTCGCTGGGCTTCTCCCACCCGATCGCGTTCGACATCCCGGACGGCGTCACCATCGAAACGCCGAGCCAGACGGAGATCGTGGTCAAGGGGCATGACTGCCAGCAGGTCGGCCAGGTCGCTGCGAACATCCGCGGCTTCCGTCCGCCGGAGCCCTACAAGGGCAAGGGCGTCAAGTACAAGGGCGAGCGCATTCTGCGTAAAGAAGCCAAGAAGAAGTAGGGTATAACCGTGGACAAGAAAGAGTCGAGACTCAGAAGGGCGCGCCGCGCGCGGTACAAGATCCGGGAACTGGGCGTGCACCGTCTGTGCGTGCACCGGACCCCCCGCCACATCTACGCGCAGGTCGTTGCGCCGAGCGGCGACGCGGTGCTTGCGGCTGCGTCCACGGTCGAGTCCGGGGTCCGCGGCGATCTCGGGTACACCGGCAACACGGAGGCCGCGGCACGGGTCGGTCAGCTCATCGCCGAGCGAGCGCGTGCCGCCGGGATCGAGAAGGTCGCCTTCGACCGCGCGGGATTCCGCTATCACGGCCGCGTGCAGGCGTTGGCCGAGGCCGCCCGCGAAGGCGGCCTGCACTTCTGATCGGACCCGATTTCACCGGAGAGAGCAATGCCACGTAACGAATCAAGCGAAGCCACGGACGGGCTGCAGGAAAAACTGATCAGCGTCAATCGGGTCGCGAAGGTGGTCAAGGGCGGGCGCCAGTTCCGCTTCGCCGCGCTGACCGTGGTCGGTGACGGTGCCGGGCGGGTCGGCTACGGATACGGCAAGGCGCGCGAGGTGCCGCTGGCGATCCAGAAGGCGATGCAGCAGGCACGTCAGAACATGACCTCCGTCCCGCTGAACGAGGGAACCCTGCACTTCGCGGTGAAGGGCTATCATGGCGCGGCCAGCGTGTACATGCAGCCGGCCTCCGAGGGAACGGGCGTGATTGCCGGCGGCGCGATGCGTGCGGTACTCGAGGTGGCCGGGGTGCGCAACGTGCTCGCGAAGTGCGTCGGCTCGCGCAACCCGATCAATGTGGTGCAGGCGACGATCAACGGCCTTGCGGCCGTGGACGATCCCGAAATGGTCGCCGCGAAGCGCGGCAAGACCCTCGAAGAGATCACGGGTTGAACATGAACAAGCTCAAGCTCACGCTGGTCCGCTCCACAGCGGGCCGACTGGCCAACCACAAGGCCTGCGTCCGGGGGCTCGGCCTGCGCAAGACGCAGAGCACCTCCGTGGTCGAGGCCACGCCGGAGAATCTGGGCATGGTGCGCAAGGTGGCGTACCTGCTGAAGGTCGAGGAGGCCTGATCATGCGCATGAACGAACTGCTTCCCACCCCGGGCTCCCGAAGCAAGGCCAAGCGCGTCGGCCGGGGTATCGGTTCCGGCCTCGGCAAGACCTCCGGTCGCGGTCACAAGGGACAGAAGTCCCGCTCCGGCGGCTACCACAAGGTGGGCTTCGAAGGCGGCCAGATGCCGCTCCAGCGCCGTCTGCCGAAGGTCGGTTTCCGCTCCCGGACCCCGCTGCGCACAGCCGAGGTGCGTCTGCACGAACTCGCGCGGATGGAAGGCGAGGTAACCCTGGAGTCCCTGAAGGCCGCCGGTCTGGTTCCGGTCACCGCGGAGCGGGCCAAGGTCTTCGTCTCCGGCACGCTTGAGAAGCCCTGCGTGCTGCGCGGCGTTGCGGTCACCGCGGGTGCCCGGTCCGCGATCGAGGCCGCCGGCGGGCGTGTCGAGGAGTAACGATGGCCCGGGGAGCGACAGCGAAAGGTGGCGGACTGACGGGGTTTTCCGAACTCCGCCAGCGTCTGCTGTTCGTGCTGGGTGCGCTGATCGTCTACCGCATCGGCACCTTCATTCCAGTGCCCGGGATCAACCCGGTCGCGGTCGCGAGCTTCTTCGAGCAGCACAGCGGCACGATCCTGGACATGTTCAACATGTTCTCGGGCGGAGCGCTGGAGCGGCTGTCGATCTTCGCACTCGGCGTGATGCCCTACATTTCCTCGGCGATCATCATGCAGCTGCTGGCGGCGACGGTGCCGTACCTGCAGCAGCTGAAGAAGGAAGGGGAGTCCGGTCGCCGGAAGATCACCCAGTACACCCGCTACGGCACGGTGTTTCTGGCGCTGTTCCAGAGTATCGGTATCTCGGTGGCGCTCAGCGGGCAGACCATCCAGGGCATGCCGATGGCGCTGACACCGACCCACATCTTCATTCCGACGGTGGTCGTGTCGCTGGTCACCGGGACGATGTTCCTGGTCTGGCTGGGCGAGCAGATCACCGAGCGCGGCGTCGGTAACGGCATCTCGATCATCATCTTCGCGGGCATTGTCGCGGGGCTGCCGGCCGCGATCGGCGGGACGCTGGAACTCGCGCGCACGGGTGAACTCGCCGCGGCCTTCGTGGTCATCCTGCTGGTGCTGGCGCTTGCCGTGACCGCCTTCGTGGTCTTCGTCGAGCGCGGACAGCGGCGCATCACGATCAATTACGCGAAGCGACAGGTGGGGCGCAAGGTGATCGGTGGCCAGTCCAGCCACCTGCCGCTGAAGCTCAACATGGCGGGCGTGATTCCCCCGATCTTTGCATCGAGTATCATCCTGTTCCCGGCAACGCTGGGGCAGTGGTTCGGCCAGGCGGAGGGAATGGGGTGGCTCCGGGAGATCTCGACCACCCTTGCGCCCGGGCAGCCGCTGTACGTGACGTTCTATGCGGCGGCGATCATCTTCTTCTGTTTCTTCTACACCGCGCTGGTGTTCAACTCCCGCGAGACGGCGGAGAACCTGAAGAAGCAGGGCGCATTCGTACCGGGAATCCGTCCCGGCGTGCAGACCGAGCGGTTCATCGACGGCGTGATGACGCGGCTGACGGCCGTGGGCGCGGCCTACATCACCGCGGTCTGTCTGCTGCCGGAATTCCTGATCCTGTACTGGAACGTGCCGTTCTATTTCGGTGGCACCTCGCTGCTGATCATCGTGATCGTGACGATGGACTTCATGTCGCAGCTTCAGGCGCACCTGATGTCGCACCAGTACGAGGGCCTGATGCGCAAGGCGAATCTGAAGGGTTACGGCGGCAGCAACATTCGCTAGTCTTTGGCCGCCAGGTCTGGCCGCCAGTTTTTTGGAGAGAGAAGAAATGAAGGTTAGGGCATCAGTGAAGCCGATCTGCCGCAACTGCAAGCTGATCCGGCGTCATGGCGTGGTTCGTGTGATCTGTAGCGACCCGCGCCACAAGCAGCGCCAGGGCTGAGCAGGTACTTGAGTACATGGTTGTCTTTGGCTATAATAATCGGCTTTGCCGAATTTGATGGAGATGTTGGATGGCTCGCGTCGCTGGTATCAATATTCCAGACCAGAAGCACACCGTAATCGCGCTCACGGCGATCTACGGCATCGGTAGGACCCGCGCCCGGCAGATCTGCAATGCCGCAGGTGTTCGCGAGGACATCAAGGTGCGCGACCTGACCGATGCCGAAGTCGAGAGTCTGCGCGCGGAGGTTGGCCGGGTTCCTGTCGAGGGCGACCTGCGGCGCGAGGTCAGCATGAACATCAAGCGGCTGATGGACCTGGGTTGCTACCGGGGTCTGCGGCACCGTCGTGGTCTGCCGCTGCGCGGCCAGCGGACCCGCACCAACGCGCGTACCCGCAAGGGACCCCGTCGCCCGATTCGCAAGTAATCTTTCTGGGATTTAGTCAATGGCACAACCGCAATCCAAGACCAAGAAAAAGGTCCGCAAGAACGTGGCCGAAGGGGTGGCGCACATCTTTGCCTCCTTCAACAACACGATCATCACCATCACCGACCGCCAGGGCAACACGCTGAGCTGGGCGACCTCCGGTGGTTCCGGTTTCCGTGGCTCGCGCAAGTCCACGCCCTTCGCCGCACAGGTTGCCGCGGAGCGGGCGGGGTCCGCCGCACAGGAGCACGGTGTGAAGAACCTGGAGGTGCTCGTGAGGGGACCGGGTCCGGGGCGGGAATCCGCGGTGCGCGCGCTGAACAACGTGGGATTCAAGATCACGAACATCAGCGACATCACCCCCATTCCGCACAACGGCTGCCGTCCGCCGAAGAAGCGGCGTGTCTGAACCGATCCGGAGTTGATTCATGGCCCGTTATATTGGACCGAAGTGCAAGCTGAGCCGCCGCGAGGGAGCCGACCTCGGCCTCAAGAGCCGGGCGCGCGCCCTGGAGACCAAGTGCAAGCTGGACAAGGCGCCGGGACAGCACGGGGATCGGCGCACGCGCCTCTCCGACTACGGCGTGCAGCTGCGCGAGAAGCAGAAGCTGCGCCGCACCTACGGGGTGCTCGAGAAGCAGTTCCGCAACTACTACAAGGAGGCCTCGCGCCTGAAGGGCTCGACCGGGGAGAACCTCCTGCGGCTGCTCGAGGGGCGTCTCGACAACGTGGTCTACCGCATGGGTTTCGGCGGCACCCGTTCCGAGGCGCGGCAGCTGGTGTCGCACCGGGCCATTCTGGTCAACGGCCGTACCGTGAACATCCCGTCCTACCAGGTCTCGGCCGCCGACGTGATCTCGGTGCGCGAAAAGGCCCGCAAGCAGGTGCGCATCAGGGACTCGCTGACGCTGGCCGAACAGGCCGGGCTTCCGGGCTGGGTCGAGGTGGACAGCAGCAAGTTCGAGGGCGTGTTCAAGGCGTTGCCCGATCGTACCGATCTCCCGGCCGACATCAACGAGTCGCTGGTCGTCGAGCTGTACTCGAAGTGAGCTGTACTCGACGTAACGCCCGTCCGCAGGAGCGCACATGCAAGTGAACGAACTGGTGAACAAGCAGCACATCGAGGTCGAGGCCGAGAATCGCAGCAAGGCGAAGGTGGTCCTGGAACCGCTGGAGCGCGGGTTCGGGCACACCCTTGGCAACGCGCTGCGGCGGGTCCTGCTGTCCTCGATCAACGGCGCCGCCATCGTCGAGGTCGAGATCGAGGGCGTGCTGCACGAGTACTCCACGATCGAGGGGGTGCAGGAGGACGTCGTCGACATCCTGCTGAACCTGAAGGGTGTCTCGCTGCGCATGCACAGCCGCGAGGAGGCCGTGCTCTCGCTGCGCAAGAAGGGCCCGAGCGTGGTCACCGCGGCCGACATCAAGCTCGATCACGATGTCGAGGTGGTGAACCCGGACCACGTGATCGCGACGATCACCAAGAACGTCGAGCTGGCGATGTCGCTGCGCCTGCGCACGGGTCGGGGGTACGAGCCGGTCGCTGCGCGCCGGCAGGCGGACATGGAAGAGACCACCATCGGGCGCCTGATGCTGGACGCCAGCTTCAGCCCGATCCGCCGGGTGTCGTATCGCGTCGAGAGCGCGCGTCTTGCCCAGCGGACCGACATGGACCGGCTGGTGCTCGAACTCGAGACGACCGGTGCGATCGCCCCGGACGACGCGGTGCGCCAGGCGGCCGGCATCCTGCAGCGCCAGCTGGCGCCTTTCGTCGATCTGAAGGAGACCGGGCCCGAGCCCGGCCGTCCCGGCGCCGGGCCGGTCGATCCGGTGCTGCTGCGTCCGGTCGACGAGCTCGAGCTCACGGTGCGTTCCGCCAATTGCCTGAAGGCCGAGAACATCTATCACATCGGTGATCTCGTGCAGCGCACCGAAGTGGAGCTGCTGCGCACGCCAAACCTCGGCAAGAAGTCCCTGACCGAGATCAAGGACACGCTGGCGAGTCACGGCCTGTCCCTGGGCATGCGGCTGGAGAACTGGCCACCGCCGGGGCTGCAGGACACCACGGAATAACGACAACGGCCCAGGCCGCACTGACAAAATCAGGTAACTCTCATGCGTCATCGCAATATCGGTCGGCAACTCAGCCGAAACAGCTCCCACCGCAAGGCCACACTGCAGGCGTTGACCGTGTCCCTGTTTCGGCACGAACTGATCAGGACGACGCTGCCCAAGGCCAAGGAACTGCGCCGGGTGGCCGAGCCGCTGATCACGCTGGGCAAGACGGACTCGGTGCATACCCGCCGCATGGCCTTCGCCCGCCTCCGTGACAAGGAGATGGTCGGCAAGCTGTTCACCGACCTCGGACCGCGTTTCCAGGAGCGCCCGGGTGGCTACCTCCGCATCCTCAAGTGCGGTTACCGGGCCGGCGACAACGCGCCGATGGCCTACGTGGAACTGCTGGACCGTCCGGAGCCGTCGGCCGACGACTGAGTCCGGAATGCGTTCGCTGAAACGAAGAAGCCGGCCTTGAGCCGGCTTCTTCGTTGCTGGCGGCCGGTGGTGTTCGTGCCGGTGGTGTTGGTGCGGGTGGGGCCGGCCGGGGAGGCGGGTGCCGCAGGGACGGGCACGCTCGAGCCGTCCATGGGCGCTATGCACCGGCCATCCATGGCCGGTGAATGCCCGTCCCTGCGGCACCCGCCTCCCCGGCTTCCAGCGGCGATGCCCCGTGGTGCGGCCGCGATGCCCTTGGCCCACCAGGGAACGGCTCCGGCCCGTTCCCGCAGGGCTCGAGCCACCGATGCTCAGCTGGACCCGCGTGCGGATCCGGCGGCCTTCTGCGCCGATTCCGGTTCGAGCCCCAGAATCGGTGCCAGAAACCGGCCGGTGTGGCTGTCGGGGGCGGCGGCGACGGTCTCCGGGGTGCCGGTCACGAGAATGCGGCCGCCCAGATCGCCTCCCTCTGGGCCGATGTCGATCAGCCAGTCCGCCGTCTTGATCACGTCGAGGTTGTGCTCGATGACCACCACGGTGTTGCCGTGGTCGCGCAGCCGGTGGAGGACGGTCAGCAGCTGCTCCACGTCGTGGAAGTGCAGGCCGGTGGTGGGCTCGTCGAGGATGTACAGGGTGCGCCCGGTGTCCCGTTTGGAGAGCTCGCGGGCGAGCTTGATGCGCTGGGCCTCGCCCCCGGATAGCGTGGTGGCGTTCTGCCCCAGCTGGATGTAGGAGAGGCCCACGTCCATCAGCGTCTCCAGCTTGCGCCGGAGCACCGGCACCGCGCCGAAGAACTCCAGCGCGTCCTCGACCGTCATCTCCAGCACCTCGTGGATGTTGCGGCCCTTGTAACGGACATCCAGCGTCTCGCGGTTGTAGCGCTGGCCGCGGCAGACGTCGCAGGGCACGAAGACGTCGGGGAGGAAGTGCATCTCCACCTTGATCACGCCGTCCCCCTGGCACGCCTCGCAACGCCCCCCGCGGACGTTGAACGAGAAGCGGCCGGGCTTGTAGCCGCGGGAGCGCGCCTCTCCCGTCGCGGCGAAGAGCTCGCGGATCGGGGTGAACAGGCCGGTGTAGGTCGCGGGGTTGGATCGCGGTGTGCGGCCGATCGGGCTCTGGTCGATGTCGACCACCTTGTCGATCCACTGGAGGCCGTCGAGGCGTTCGTGAGCCGCCACCTCGTGGGCGCTGCGGTGCAGGATATTGGCAATGGCCGGGTACAGGGTGTTATTCACCAGGGTGGACTTGCCCGACCCCGACACGCCGGTCACACAGGTCAGCAGCCCGACCGGAAAGGCCGCGTCGATCTGCTTCAGGTTGTTGCCGCGGGCCCCCACGACAGTCAGTAAGCGCTCCGGGTCGGCCTGCACGCGCCGTTGCGGGATCGGGACCGAGCGCCGGCCGGTGAGGTAGGCGCCGGTCAGGGAGTCCGGGTGTGCCGCGACGTCCTCCGGCCGGCCGCTGGCGACGATCCGGCCGCCGTGCCGCCCCGCGCCGGGTCCGATGTCCACCACGTAGTCGGCGCGGCGGATGGCCTCCTCGTCGTGTTCGACCACGATGACGGTGTTGCCGAGGTCGCGCAGGTTCAGGAGTGTCCGGAGCAGGCGCTCGTTGTCGCGCTGGTGCAGGCCGATCGACGGCTCGTCCAGGATGTACATCACGCCCACCAGCGCGGAGCCGATCTGCGACGCGAGGCGGATGCGCTGGGCCTCGCCGCCGGAGAGGGTCTCGGCCTGCCGGTCGAGCGTCAGGTAGTCCAGCCCGACGTCGACCAGGAAGCCGAGCCGGGCGTCGATCTCGCGCACGATCTTCTCGGCGATCTGCGCGAAGCGCCCCGGCAGCCGCAGTCCCCGAAAGAATTCCCGCGCATCGGCCACGCTGATGCGCGTGATGGCCGGCAGGTTGCGGCCGTCGATGAAGACGTGGCGCGCTCCGGCGCCGAGCCGGGTGCCGTCGCACTCCGGGCAGGGGTGGCTGGCCAGGTAGCGCCCCAGTTCCTCGCGCACGGCGGGGGAGTCGGTCTCGCGATAGCGCCGTTCCAGGTTGGGGATCACGCCCTCGAAGCGTCGGGTCTCCGTGCGCATGCGGCCATCGGAGCCGGGGTAGGAGAAGCGTATCTTCTCGGCACCGGAGCCGTGCAGGATCACCGCGCGCACCGAGGGCGGCAGGTCGTGCCACGGGGTCTCGACGTTGAAGCCGTAGTGCTCGGCGAGGCTCAGCATCATGCTGAAGTACCAGGCGTTGCGGCGGTCCCAGCCGCGCACGGCGCCACCGGCGACGCTCAGTTCCGGGACCGCGACCACCCGCACGGGGTCGAAGAACTGGCGCACCCCGAGCCCGTCGCAGGCGGGGCAGGCGCCGGCGGGATTGTTGAAGGAGAACAGGCGCGGTTCCAGCTCCCGGATCGCGTAACCGCAGACGGGGCAGGCGAAGCGGGCCGAGAAGACCAGCGGTGCGCGCTCCGGTTCGTCCATCCAGGCAACCAGCGCCAGACCGTCGGCAAGCGTGGTGGCGGTCTCGAAGGACTCGGCCAGCCGCTGCCGGATGTCGTCGCGCACCTTGAAGCGGTCGATCACGATCTCGATGTCGTGCTTGCGCTTCGGGTCGATCGGCGGGAGTGCATCGAGGTCGACGACCTCGCCGTTGATCCGCGCCCGCAGGTATCCCTGCGCGCGCATGGCCTCGAGCTGACGGGTGTGCTCGCCCTTGCGCCCGCGCACGATCGGGGCGAGCAGCATCAGGCGCTCGCCCTGCGGCAGTGCCAGCACCTGGTCCACCATCTGGGAGATGGTCTGGGCGGCGAGCGTCTCGCCATGCTCGGGACAGCGCGGCTCCCCGGCGCGGGCGAACAGCAGGCGCAGGTAGTCGTAGATCTCAGTGATGGTTCCGACGGTGGAGCGGGGGTTGTGGGAGGTGCTCTTCTGTTCGATGGAGATCGCGGGCGAGAGCCCTTCGATCAGGTCGACGTCGGGCTTTTCCATCATCGACAGGAACTGTCGTGCGTAGGTGGAGAGGCTCTCGACATACCGCCGCTGGCCCTCCGCAAACAGGGTGTCGAAGGCGAGCGAGGACTTGCCCGAGCCGGACACGCCGGTGACGACGATCAGCTGTTCCCGTGGCAGGTCGAGGTCCACGTTCTTCAGGTTGTGCGTGCGCGCGCCGCGGATCCGGATCGTGGCCATGCTGTCCCCGAGTGGGTGAGGTTCTTGTGCCGAACCCGATATGGTAGCACCGCCGTGAATGCGTTCCGGGATTCCTGCGAGTGCCAGGGAGGACGGTGCCGGGGGAGCCGCCCGCGGGACGCCGTAGACACGTCCATGTAGGCTTGACGGCAGCATCCCTGCTGCCGACACCCGCGGGCGGCTCCCCCGGCACCGTCCTCTTCGGCCCCGGGTGCCGCCTGGTACCGGGGCTCCGCGGCCAGAGAGCTGACCCCCTGCAGCGTCAGGGTGCCATTCCCTGCGGGTTCATTACCTGTAATATTCCGCAACCATTGCACCGGCGAGGACCGATCACAGGCCATGACCCCTACCGAGCTGCGCGCCACGTCCGGGCTTGCCGCGATCTACGCGGTGCGCATGGTCGGGTTGTTCATGGTGCTGCCGGTGCTGGTGCTGTATTCGGACGTGCTTCCCGGCGCGACTCCGTTCCTGATGGGGATGGCGCTGGGAATCTACGGGCTCACGCAGGCGCTGCTGCAGATTCCGTTCGGGATCCTGTCCGACCGTATCGGGCGCAGGCCGCTGATTGCGCTGGGCCTGGTGCTGTTGATCGTCGGAAGCGTGGTGGCCGCGCTGGCGGAGACGGTGTACGGGCTGATCCTCGGCCGGGCGCTGCAGGGTGCGGGGGCAGTGGCGGCGGTGGTGCTGGCCCTCACCGCCGATCTGATCACGGAGGAGCGGCGCACCCGTGCACTGGCGGTGATCGGGCTTTCGATCGGCCTGAGCTTCAGCGCGGCGATGGTGCTGGGTCCGATCGTGGACCGGTGGTTCGGGCTTTCGGGCATCTTCTGGGTGACGGCGGGCCTGGGCGTGGTGGCCCTGGTGGTGCTGTTTGTCTGGGTACCGCGGCCGCTGCGGTCACTGCCGCACCCGGACATGGTTCCGGTCCCCGGTGGCCTGTCGCATGTGCTGCGGGACCGCGAGCTGATGCGGCTGAACATCGGAGTGTTCATCCTGCACATGACGCTGGCGGCGAATTTTCTGGTGCTCCCGCTGATGCTGGTGACCGGTCTCGAACTGCCTCCGGCGCAGCACTACCAGGTCTACCTTCCGGTGCTGGTGCTGGGCTTCGCGCTGATGATTCCGGCGGTGATCCGGGCCGAGCGCAGGCGTGCGCTGAAGCCCTCTCTGCTGGGGGCCATCGCCGTGTTGCTGGTGGTGCAGGGGCTGCTGCCCATCGCGAATCACTGGCTGCTCCTGGGCGTGGTGCTTGTGCTGTTCTTCGCCGCGTTCAACCTGCTCGAGGCGGTGCTGCCTTCGCTGGTGGCGAAGACCGCCCCGGTGATCGAGAAGGGCACTGCGATGGGGGTCTTCGCCTCCAGCCAGTTCCTCGGCATCTTCGCCGGCGGGGTGCTCGGCGGTGCGTTGATGACCTACGTCGGGCCGACCGGGGTCTTCGCCCTCGGCCTGGTGGGGGCGCTGGTCTGGCTCGTCGTTGCCGGCACCATGGTGCCTCCGAGCCACCTGTCGAACCGCGCCTACGGGCTCCCGGCGCCCTGGCGCGCCGCCCCGGCGGAACTGGAGTCCCGGATCGGGGAACTGGCCGGCGTCGGCGAGGCCCGCGTGAGTGCCCGCGAGGCGTCGGTCTACCTGAAGGTGGATCCCTCGCGCTTCGACGAGGGCGGCCTGCGCGCCCTGTTCACCAGCTGGCCGGCGCAGTCCACCGAGCGGAACTGACCCGCATGGCCGGCGCCTGGGGCTGCCGCGAGCCCCGGGACATTGCGGCCGCCGCATGGCGGATGACGCTGCGCTCTTCTGCCCTGCGGGTCCCCGAGGCGGGCGGAGCGGGTTTTTTCACGTTAAACTTCCGGGCCCGATCCAGCGAGCAAACGACAAGGAGGAGCCATGGCCCGCGGAGTGAACAAGGTAATCCTGATCGGCAACCTCGGCGCAGACCCCGAAAAGCGTGAAACGCCGGCGGGCCTGACCATCACGAACCTGCGACTGGCGACCACTGAGCAGTGGACGGACAAGCAGAGCGGCGAAAAGCGCGAGAACACCGAATGGCACCGGGTGGTGCTCTTCGGGCGCCTCGGCGAGATCGCGGCCCAGTACCTGGGCAAGGGCTCGCAGGTCTACATCGAGGGCCGCATCCAGACGCGCAAGTGGCAGGGCCAGGATGGCCAGGACCGC
Source organism: Thioalkalivibrio sp. (assembly GCA_007692435.1). Classification (GTDB taxonomy): domain Bacteria; phylum Pseudomonadota; class Gammaproteobacteria; order Ectothiorhodospirales; family Ectothiorhodospiraceae; genus Thioalkalivibrio. The sequence continues at coordinate 25,136 of RECA01000100.1, read as the reverse complement.
TACACCACGGAGGTCGTGGCCAACGAGATGCAGCTGTTGGGCGGTCGGGGCGGGGGCGCGCCCCAGGGCGACCAGGGCCGGGGCCCGGACGCCGGGTGGAACGATCAGCGTGGCGGCAGTTCCCCGAGCCGCGCTCCGATACAGGATGACGATGTCCCCTTCTAGCCGCCCGCCGGTCGCGGGTTTCCCGGACGGCACCGCCCCGGCGGGTGACACACCGGTCGTGCGCCGTGTCCATGTCCAGACGCACGGTTGCCAGATGAACGAGTATGACTCCGCGCGGATGCTGGACGCCCTGCGCGAGTTGAACCACGCCGAGGTCACCGACGATCCGGCCGGCGCCGATCTGCTGCTGCTGAACACCTGCTCGATCCGCGAGAAGGCGCAGGAAAAGGTCTTCTCGCTGCTCGGGCGATGGCGCGCGCTGAAGGAGCGCAGACCGGAGGTGATCATCGGTGTCGGCGGCTGCGTCGCGAGTCAGGAGGGCGCCGCGCTGCTTGAGCGCGCGCCCTTTGTCGACCTGGTCTTCGGGCCGCAGACGCTGCACCGGCTGCCGCAGCTGATCGGGCAGGTCCGTCGCACCCGCACGCCGGTGGTGGACATCAGCTTTCCGGAGATCGAGAAATTCGATCGCCTGCCGGAGCCGCGGGCCGCCGGCGCCAGCGCCTTTGTGTCGGTGATGGAGGGCTGCAGCAAGTACTGCAGCTTCTGCGTGGTTCCCTACACGCGCGGCGAGGAGATCAGCCGGCCCTTCGACGACGTGATCGCGGAGGTGGCCGGGCTGGCGGCGCAGGGCGTGAAGGAGGTCAACCTGCTCGGCCAGAACGTGAACGCCTATCGGGGGCCGACCCACGACGGTGACAGCGCCGACCTGGCACTGCTGATCCACTACGTGGCGGCCGTGGACGGCATCGAGCGGGTGCGCTTCACCACCTCGCACCCGGTGGAGTTCTCCGATCGCCTGATCCAGGCCTACGCCGACGAACCGAAGCTGGTCAGCCACCTGCACCTTCCGGTGCAGAGCGGATCGGACCGGATCCTTGCGCTGATGAAGCGCGGCCACACGGTGCTCGAATACAAGTCGAAGATCCGCCGGCTGCGCGCCCTGCGTCCGGATCTCGACCTGTCATCCGACTTCATCGTCGGTTTCCCGGGCGAGACCGCGGAGGACCACGCGGCCACCATGCGCCTGGTGGAGGAGCTGCACTTCGACTTCTCCTTCAGCTTCATCTACAGCGCCCGCCCGGGCACGCCGGCGGCCGGTCTGCCGGACGACGTGCCGATGGCCGTGAAGAAGCGGCGGCTGCAGGAGCTGCAGGCACTGCTCGAGGCCCAGGGTCAGGCGCGCAACCGGCAGATGGTCGGAAGCATCCAGCGGGCGCTGGTCGAGGGCCGCTCGCGAAGGGATCCGTCGCGGCTGGCGGCGCGAACCGCAAACAACCGGGTCGTGAACTTCGACGGCTCGCCGGATCTGACCGGGACCCTGGTCGAACTGCTGATCACCGAGGCGCAGCCGCACTCGCTGCGCGGGGTGCTGGCGGGCGATGCCGCCGGGGACCAAGCGGCCCGGGACCAAGCGGCTCGGGACCGGGCTGCGGTGGACGGGGGCGGCAGGCGCCTGGCTGATGCCACAGAATCGAACTGACTTCACGCTGGAGCCGGGGGACCAGGAGACGCTCGCGCGCCTGTGCGGGCCACTCGATGCCCACCTCCGGCTGATCGAATCGCGTCTCGGCGTGCACGTGCACAACCGCGGCGCGCGCTTCAACGTCACGGGTCCCGAGTCCGCGGTGACGGCTGCCGAGTCCCTGATCCGGGAACTGCACGCGATGGCGCTGGAAGAGCCGGTGAGCCTGGAACAGGTCCACACCGCGTTGCAGGCCGCCCATCTGGCCGACCTGCCAGGCGACGAACCGCCGGAGCCGGTACTGAGACTGCGCAAGGCGGTGATCCGCGGGCGCGGCCCGCGTCAGGTCCGTTACCTCTCCGCGATCGCCCGCTACGACCTGAGCTTCGGCATCGGCCCGGCCGGCACTGGAAAGACCTACCTCGCGGTCGCCGCGGCGGTCGCGGCCCTCGAGCAGGATCGCGTTCGGCGCCTGGTGCTGGTCAGGCCGGCAGTGGAGGCGGGGGAACGCCTGGGCTTCCTGCCCGGCGACCTTGCGCAGAAGATCGATCCCTACCTGCGCCCGATGTACGACGCGCTCTATGAACTGCTCGGCTTCGATCACGTTGTGCGGCTGATGGAGCGCCAGGTGATCGAGGTCGCGCCACTGGCCTACATGCGCGGCCGGACGCTGAACGAGGCCTTCATCATCCTCGACGAGGCGCAGAACACCACCGTCGAACAGATGAAGATGTTCCTGACCCGGATCGGCTTCGGTTCCACCGCGGTGGTGAACGGGGACGTGACCCAGATCGACCTGCCACGCGGCCAGCTCTCCGGCCTGCGCCACGCGGCGCGGATCCTGGATGGTGTCGAGGGCGTCGGCATCACCCGCTTCCAGGCGGAGGACGTGGTGCGGCACCCGCTGGTGCAGCGCATCGTCGAGGCCTACGCGGCCTATGGCGGCACCGCCGGCCACGAGGACGATGCTTGAGGTCCGGGTGCAGTACGGACTGCCGCGCGCCGGCTGGCCGGCGCCCGCGACCCTGCACCGGGCCGCGCGCGCGGCGTGGCGTGATGCCGGCCCCGCGCAGGTGGTCGTGAGGGTCGCGGACAGGCAAGAGGGCCTGCAGCTGAACCGGGACTTCCGCGGTCGGGACCGCCCGACCAACGTGCTGTCCTTTCCGGCGCCGCCGGAGGCGAAGGTACCGGGCATGCCCGTGGTGCTCGGAGATATCGTGCTCTGTGCGCCGGTCCTCGCCGAGGAGGCCGGCGCGCAGCGCAAGGACCTGCGGGCGCACTTCGCGCACATGGTGGTGCACGGGATGCTGCACCTGCAGGGCCTGGATCACCAGACGCCGGAAGAGGCGGAGGCCATGGAGTCAATTGAGCGGCAAATACTGGGCGGGTTAGGCTACCCGGACCCGTACGCGGAGATGTCCTGAACATGGCTGCAATCCACAGGAGCGGCCTCCCGTGCCGCGAGTCGGCGTCGAGGCGGCCCCCGGGTGCTTCCGTCCCGGACTCTTCCACTCCGGGACCGCAGGGACACGGGGCATTCCGGCCGGCTGCCGGTCAGGCCCGGGCACCGTGCGCCCGGATGCAGTGCGCCCGGATGCAGTGCGCCCGGGTTCGGTGGGCCCGGGTTCGGTGGGCCCGGGTTCGGTGGGCCCGGGTTCAGTTGGCCCGGCGACCCGCGCTGCAGGCCCGCTCGCTTCGGGCGGGCGCCGATGTCTGAGTCCGGCCGCCCCGACGGCCCGGCGTTGCGCGGTCTGCTGGATCGCCTGGGCTCCATGCTGTCCAGCGAGCCGCGCGATCGCGTGCAGCTGGTCGAGCAGCTCCGGACCGCGCAGACGCGCGAACTGATCGACCCGGAGGCGCTCGCGATGCTGGAGGGCGTGCTGAACGTCGCCGACATGCAGGTGCGCGACATCATGGTGCCCCGGGCGCAGATGGAGGTGGTGCGGCGGGAAGCGGGCCTGCAGGAGATCGTGCCCGACGTGGTGGCCTCCGCGCATTCACGCCTCCCGGTGATCGTCGACAGCCGTGACGAGGTCGTCGGGATTCTGCTCGCCAAGGACCTGCTGCGCTTCTTTCCCGATGCCAGCGGCGAGGCCTTCGACATGCAGGAGATCCTGCGGCCGGCGGTCTTCGTGCCGGAGAGCAAGCGTCTGAACGTATTGCTGAAGGAGTTTCGGCTGAGCCGCAATCACATGGCCATCGTCGTCGATGAGTACGGCGGCGTGGCGGGCCTGGTGACCATCGAGGACGTGCTCGAGCAGATCGTCGGCGAGATCGAGGACGAGCACGACGTCGACGACTACCTGACCCAGATCCTGCAGCACCCCGGCGAGCGCTACACGATCAAGGCGCTGACGCCGATCGAGGAGTTCAATGCCTTCTTCCGGACCGACTTCAGCGAGGAGGACTTCGACACCATCGGCGGCCTGCTGCTCTCGCGCTTCGGACACGTGCCCAGACGCGGGGAAAGCGTGTCCATCGACGGGATGGAGTTCCGGGTACTGCGTGCCGACAACCGGCGCCTGCACCTGGTGGAGATGCGCCGGGTGGCGGAACCGCCCCCGCCTGCCGAACCGGCGGGCTCCTGAGTTGCCCGCACGATGAAGGCCGCTGCTCCAGCGCCGGTGTCGCGCGGCGGGCCGGGACCGTTGCTCTGGCTCTCCGGCCGGCCGCTGTCCGGATGGCCGGCGACGGTGGTGTCCCTGCTGGCCGGCGCGGTCGTGGTGCTGGCCTTCGCGCCCTTCAACCTCTTCCTGCTGGCCCCGGTTGGCCTGGCGCTGTGGTTCGCCGTGCTGCGGGGCGCGCCGCCGGGGATCGCCTTCCGCCACGGCTTCGCCTTTGGCCTGGGCCTGTTCGGCTTCGGCGTCAGCTGGGTCTTCAACAGCCTGCTGATCTTCGGGCAGGCGCCCTGGCTCCTTGCAACGCTGATCACGGTGCTGTTCGTGCTGTACCTCGCGCTCTATCCGGCCGTGCTCGGCTGGGTGGCCTCGCGCTACCTGGGCAGGGCCCCGCTGCTGTCCTGGCTGCTGGCGCTGGCCGCCGGCTTCGTGCTGCTGGAGCTCCTGCGCGGCTGGCTTTTTTCCGGGTTTCCGTGGCTGCTGACGGGGCACGTGCTGCTGGATACCCCGGGAGGCTTCTGGCTGCCGCTGGCGGGCGAGACGGGCGCCGGGCTCCTGGTGGCGTTGCTGGCCGCGGTCCTCGTCCTGCTGACTGCCGGGCGCTTCGCCGGCGCCGCGCTGGTGCTGGCGCCGCTGCTGGCGGTGTCGCTGGCGGCCATGCCCTGGCAGTGGGTGCGCGCGTCCGGGGAACCGGTCACCGTCGCCATGGTGCAGGGTAATATCGATCAGGCCCGGAAATGGGAGGAGGACGGGGTGCAGCACGCGCTCGACCTGTACACCGGGATGAGCGAGGAGGCTGCGGGGGTCGAACTGCTGGTCTGGCCGGAGACCGCGATCCCGGCATTCTATTTCGAGGTATACCCGGTACTGGAGTCGTTCGCCGCGCGGCTGGAGGACGCGGGCACCGAGCTGGTGACCGGCATCTTCGAACACGATCCGGTCGATCGCTCGATGTACAACAGCATCCGTCACGTCACCAGCGGCGAGACCTACGACAAGCGCCAGCTGGTGCCCTTTGGCGAATACCTCCCGCTGCGCGATCGCCTGGCCTGGCTGCACCGGCTGCTGGACATCCCGATGTCCGACCTGGCGCCGGGCACCGGCCGTGGCCTGGTGGAGATGGCCGGCCGGGCGGCGGGCCTGTCCATCTGCTACGAGGCAGCCTACGCCCGCCGCCTGCGCACCGCGCTGCCGGAGGCGGCCTTCCTGCTGAACGTGAGTAACGACGCGTGGTTCGGCGCGACGCTGGCACCGCACCAGCACCTGCAGATCGCGCGGGTGCGGGCCCTGGAGCTGGGGCGGCCGATGATCCGGGCGACCAACACCGGGATCTCGGCGCTGATCGATGCCGACGGGCGGGTCACCGCCCGTGCCGGGCTGTTCACGCGCGAGGTGCTGCGTGGCGAGGTGCAGCCGGTGGCGGGCCGGACGCCGGCCGCGCTTCTCGGTCCGTGGCCGGCGCTGGCGATCGCCCTGGTGCTGCTGCTGCCCGCACTGCGTTCCCGCCGCGCGGCCTGAGCGCTGCGCCTACTCGGAACCCTCCGGTGCGGGGCCGCCCCGATGGAAGGTGGTGTTGTGGCAATGCGGGCAGGGCGGGATGCGGCCCACCCGGGACAGGTGCGTGGTGCCGCCGCATTGCAGGCAGGTCAGCTCGCCCGGTCCGGTGATCTCGCCGGTGTGCCACTCCCCCACGCGGTAGGCGCGTTCCGCCAGCGCGGCGAGCTCCAGCTTGGTCCGGTCCGCGACCGTGCCGAGCGCGTTCAGCAGGCCGGCCTCGATCAGTGCGAGGTCGATGCGCAGCCAGCCCCGCCAGTCCGAGTCGCTGGACTCGAGAAATGCACCGAGGTCGTGCAGGTCCCGGCGGACGTACTCCATGACCGTTTCGGTCTCATCCTTCGTGAGGTGTTCCGCCTCGGCCACCCGTTTGCGCGCGTTCTCGAGGATCTCGTTCAGCGCGACGCTGCTGCGATCCGGGAGACCCTCCAGCTCCTCGGCCACCATTTCCAGCATCTCCTGGTAGGCCTTCTCCAGGCGGTCGTCCTGCGGGCTGCCATTCTCGCTCATCGGTTCTTCTCCTTGGCCGTTCCTCGGCTTAACTTAGCACGTCGGAAGGTCTTTACGCCGCCTTCGCGACCCGCCGCATCCGGCTTGGTGGCCGCGGTTCGCGACTGCTATTCTGATGGTTTGATTCCACCCGGGACGCCCCTTCGATGCAGGAAAGCTACGATCCAGCCGAGGTCGAGACCTCCGTCCAGGAACGCTGGGAGCAGGGCCGCTGCTTCGAGGCCCGGGAGGATGCCGAAGGGGAACCCTTCTACTGCCTGTCGATGTTCCCCTACCCCTCGGGGAAGCTGCACATGGGGCACGTGCGCAACTACACCATCGGCGACGTGATCGCGCGTTTCCAGCGGATGCAGGGCCGCAGCGTGCTGCAGCCGATGGGCTGGGACGCCTTCGGCCTGCCGGCGGAGAACGCGGCCATCGCGAACGGCGTGCCCCCGGCGCGCTGGACACGCCAGAACATCGAGCAGATGCGCACCCAGCTCAAGCGCCTCGGTTTCGCCTACGACTGGAGCCGGGAGCTCGCCACCTGCGACCCGGAATACTACCGCTGGGAACAGTGGCTGTTCGTCCGCCTGCTGAAGAAGGGCCTGGTCTACCGGAAGCTGGCCACCGTGAACTGGGACCCGGTGGATCAGACCGTCCTGGCCAACGAGCAGGTGATCGACGGCCGCGGATGGCGCTCCGGCGCGGTGGTGGAACGGCGCGAGATGCCGCAGTGGTTCCTGCGCATCACCGATTACGCCGACGAACTGCTCGAGGCACTGGACGGCCTGGACGGCTGGCCCGACCAGGTGCGGGCGATGCAGCGCAACTGGATCGGCCGCTCCGAGGGCGTCGAGCTCGACTTCGTCGGTGCGTCGGGCGAGACACTGACCGTGTACACCACGCGGCCGGACACCCTGATGGGGGTCACCTATGTGGCACTGGCGCCCGAACATCCCTGGGTGGCCCGGCTGGCCGGGGTGGATCCTGAACTGGCCGCCTTCGTGGACGACTGCCGCCGGCGCGGGGTGGCAGAGGCGGACCTGGCGACCATGGAGAAGCTCGGCCGTGCGCTGGGCATCGACGTGACGCACCCGCTCAGCGGCGAGGCGGTTCCGGTGTGGGTGGCCAATTTCGTGCTGATGGAGTACGGCACCGGCGCAGTGATGTCGGTCCCGGCGCACGACGAGCGCGACCATGCCTTCGCCCGGCAGTACGGGCTGCCCATCCGGCAGGTGATCGAGCCGGCTGACGGCAGCGACTGGGACATCGCCGCCGAGGCCTTCACCGGTTACGGCCGTCTGACCGCATCGGGCACCTTCAGCGGCCTGAGTTCGGAGGAGGCCTTCGGCGCGATCGCGGAGGCCCTGGAGGCGCGCGGTCTGGGACGGCGCCGCCGCAACTATCGCCTGCGCGACTGGGGCATCTCGCGCCAGCGCTACTGGGGGTGCCCGATTCCGGTGATCCACTGCGAGCACTGCGGCGCGGTCCCGGTGCCCGAGTCGGAACTGCCGGTGGTGCTGCCCGAGGACGTGGTGCCGGACGGTTCCGGGTCGCCGCTGGTGCGCATGCCGGCGTTCCACGAGGCCGTCTGCCCCCAGTGTGGCAGCCCCTCGCGCCGGGAGACGGACACCTTCGACACCTTCTTCGAGTCGTCCTGGTACTACGCGCGTTACGGTTCGGCCGACAACCACGAGGCGATGCTCGATTCGCGCGCCGACCACTGGCTCCCGGTCGACCAGTATGTGGGCGGGGTGGAGCACGCGGTCCTGCATCTGCTGTACGCACGCTTCTTCCACAAGCTGCTGCGCGACGAGGGCCTGCTGCAAAGCGACGAGCCATTCACCCGCCTGCTCACCCAGGGCATGGTGATCGCGCCGACCTTCTACCGCGAGCGCGCCGACGGCGGGCGTGACTGGATCAACCCGGCCGCGGTCGAGGTCACGCGGGCCGAGGACGGCAGCACCGAGGCCAGGGAGCGCGAGACCGGTGCGCCGGTGCGGCCGGGCGGCATGGAAAAGATGTCCAAGTCGAAGAACAACGGCGTGGATCCGCAGGCCCTGATCGAGCGCTACGGTGCGGACACCGCCCGGCTGTTCACGATGTTCGCCGCGCCCCCGGACCTGTCGCTGGAATGGTCGGATTCCGGCGTCGAGGGTGCGCATCGATTTCTGAAGCGCCTCTGGCGGCAGGTCTACGAGTGCCGCTGCACACGGTCCACCCCGATGCGGGCGGATCCCGACCGGCTCGGGGACGCCGGCCGCGGGCTGCGGCGCAAGCTGCACGAGACCATCGCGAAGGTCACCGACGACGTCGGGCGCCGCCAGACCTTCAACACCGCGATCGCGGCCTGCATGGAACTGCTCAACGAGGTCTCCCGCCTGTCTCCGGACGAACCCGAGTCCGCCGCCCTGCGCCGGGAGTGCCTGACCGATCTCGTGCTGATGCTGGCGCCGATCGTGCCGCACGTCTGCCAGGTGCTGTGGGAATCCCTCGGACACCACGGCCTGGTGGCCGACGCGGCCTGGCCCGGGGTGGACAAGGCGGCACTCGTGGCCGAAGAGATCACGCTGGCGGTGCAGGTGAACGGCAAGCTGCGGGCCCAGATCCAGGTCCCGGCGGACGCGTCGCGCGAGGCGGTCGAGGCGGCCGCGCAGGCGGATGCAAACGTGCAGCGGCATGTCGCGGGTGCGCGGGTGGTCAAGGTGATCGTGGTGCCGGGGCGCCTCGTGAACCTGGTGGCCAGGCCCTCGTGAATCCGCGCCGAAGGCTGCTGCTGGCCCTCCCGGCACTGCTGTTGACCGGCTGCGGCTTCCAGTTGCGGGGCGCTCCCGAATGGCCGGCCGAGCTGGATCCGCTGCACATCGGCGGTCTGGGCGCGCGCGACCCCTTCTACCTGACGCTGGTGCGGACCCTGCGTTCGGCCGGCGTCGAGATCCTGGACGCACGCTCCCCCGATGCCGCGGAGCTGCGCGTGCTCTCCCTGCGCGAGCGGCGCAGGGTCCTGTCGGTGACCGGCGCCGCGCGCATCAGCGAGTACGAGCTCGTGCGGGTGCTGGATGCGGAGCTGCGTCTCCCGGACGAGGACGAGCCGCTGCCGCTCGGGCCGCTGCGGGCGAGCCGGGTCTACGTCTTCGATGCCTCTGCGGCGCTGAGCCGGAGCGACCGCGAGGAGGAACTCGCGCGCGCGATGGACCGTGACCTCCAGCGGATGCTCCAGCTGCGCGTGCAGGCCGAGATGGGCGATCGGCAAGCGGCGGACGCGGGTCCCTGAGGCCCGCCGTGCCGCTCGATCCACTGCAACTGGATGCGGCGCTGTCACGCGGCCTGCGGCCCGTCTACGTGATCCTCGGCGAGGAACCGCTGCAGGCCCTGGAGGCGGCCGATGCGGTGCGTGCGGCGGCGCGCGCGGCGGGCTTCGCCGCGCGGACGGTGCTGGACCTGTCCGGCAGCGGTGACTGGACCCGCTTCGAGGCCGCGGTCCGCGACCGGTCGCTGTTCGACGAGCGCGGCCTGGTCGACCTGCGGCTGCCTTCGGGGAAGCCCGGCAAGGTCGGCGGCGAGCACCTGAAGCGCTATGCCGAGCAGCCTCCGCCCGATCTCGTGCTGTTGCTGCAACTGCCGCGTCCCGACCGGGACATGCGGCGGACCGCCTGGTTCCGGGCGATGGAGAAGGCGGGGGTGGTGGTGCATGCGCGGCCGGTCCCCCCGGCGCGGCTGGGCGCGTGGATCCGGGAACGGCTCGCCCGGGCCGGCATCGCCATCCAGCCGGATGCCCTGGCGATGCTGGCCGCCCGGGTCGAGGGGAACCTGCTGGCCGCCCGCCAGGAGGTGGAGAAGCTGGCGCTGTCCGGGGTTGCCGACGTCGATCTGGGCACCCTGCAGGAGGGTCTGGCCGATTCGGCGCGTTTCGACCTGTTCCACCTGCCGCCGGTGGCCCTGTCGGGGCAGACTGCGCGCGCGCTGCGCATGCTGCGTGCGATGCTGGACGAGGGTCAGCCGGAACCGCTGATCCTCTGGGCGCTGAGCCGGGATATCCGGGCGCTGGCCCTCGCCGCGGAGCGCCGGTCCGCCGGCGAGTCGACGGCGCAGCTCGTGAAGGCCTTCCGGGGCACGGATCCGGCGGCGCTGGGCAAGGCGCTGGAACGGGTGCAGCCGGACACGGCGCGGGACCTGCTCGCCCGCGCAGCGCGCGTGGATCGCGTGATCAAGGGGCGTGAGGCGGGCAATGCGGGCAGGCAGTTGCTAGACTTGGTGGCGGCCCTGTCGGGCCGCCCCCTTGAGGGATTGGAGGAAGGATTCAGATGAGCGTGGCAAGCCCTCGAACCGAGGCCGTGATCGCCGACATCCCCGCCTACATGCAGGGGCTGGGGGAGGCCGCGCGCGCGGCATCGCGCGTGCTGGCCGAGGCGGACGCGGGCCGCAAGAACAGCGCGCTGACGGCGATCGCGGAGGTGATCCTGGATCAGCGCGAGCCGCTGATGGAGGCCAACCGGCGCGATCTGGAGGCCGGCCGCGCCCGCGGTCTGGACGCGGCACTGCTGGACCGCCTCGCGTTCAACGACGCCCGGATCGAGGCGATGGCCGAGGGCTGTCGCCAGGTTGCGGCGCTGGCGGACCCGGTGGGCGAGATCACCGACCTGGCCTACCGGCCCAGCGGCATCCAGGTGGGGCGCATGCGGGTGCCCCTGGGCGTGATCGGGATCATCTACGAATCGCGGCCGAACGTGACCATCGACGCCGCGGCCCTGTGCCTGAAGTCCGGGAACGCGACGATCCTGCGGGGCGGCTCCGAGGCCGTGCACTCGAACCGGGCGCTGGCCGGAATCATCCAGGCGGGGCTTGCCGCGGCCGGCCTCCCCCGGTCCGCGGTGCAGATCGTCGACACCACCGACCGCGCGGCGGTGGGCGAACTGCTGCGGATGTCGGCCTACGTCGACGTGCTGGTGCCGCGCGGCGGCAAGGGGCTGATCGAACGGGTCAGCCGGGAATCCCTGATTCCGGTGATCAAGCACCTGGACGGGGTCTGCCATGTGTACATCGACGCCGCCGCGGATGCCGACAAGGCCTTCGCGGTCGCGGTGAATGCAAAGACGCAGCGCTACGGCACCTGCAACACCATGGAGACCCTGCTGGTGCACCGCGATCAGGCGGCGGCCATGCTGCCGCGGCTGCAGCGGGCCTATGCGGAACACGGCGTGGAGCTGCGCGGCTGCGAACGGACCCGCGCGGTACTGCCGGACATCCGTCCCGCGGCGGAGAGCGACTGGACCGAGGAATACCTCGCACCGGTGCTCGCGATCCGGGTGCTGGATTCCCTGGATGAGGCGATCGATCACATCAACACCCACGGTTCCGGGCACACGGACAGCATCCTCACCGAGGACTGGTCCGCAGCGCGGCGTTTCCTGCGTGCGGTCGACTCCAGTTCCGTGATGGTGAACGCCTCCACCCGTTTCGCGGACGGTTTCGAGTACGGGCTCGGCGCCGAGATCGGCATCAGCACCGACAAGCTGCACGCGCGTGGTCCGGTCGGGCTGGAGGGCCTGACCACCCAGAAATACGTGGTGCTCGGTGACGGGCATGTCCGGGCCTGAACGGGGCGGCCGGTGAGCGACCCCCGGCGGCGGGTCACCGGTCGCGGGTGCGGTAGATCCGGGAGGCTCTCGGGTTCGTGATCGGTATCCTCGGCGGTACCTTCGATCCGGTCCATTTCGGACACCTGCGTCCGGCCCTCGAGGTGCGCGAGTCCCTCGGCCTTTCCGAGGTGCGTTTCATTCCCAGCCACGTGCCGCCGCACCGGGATCCGCCGGAGGTGGCGTCGCATCACCGCCTGGCCATGGTCGAGCGCGCGATTGCCGGGGTCCCCGGCTTCGTTGCCGATGCCCGGGAGCTGTCACGGCCCGGCCCCTCGTTCACGGTCGATACGCTCGGCGAGCTGCGGCGCGAGATCGGCGCGGAGTGCCCGTTGCTGCTGGTGATGGGGATGGACGCCTTCATCGGTCTGGACAGCTGGCACCGGTGGCGGGAGATTCCGCGGCTGGCTCATGTCGTGGCGACCCATCGCCCGGGGACGGAGCCTGCGACGGATTCGCCCTGCATGGCGCTGGCCGAGGTCGCGGATTCCGTGGTGGCACTGCAGAGCGCGCCGAGCGGCCGGGTCTGTTTCCAGCCGGTCACCCAGCTGGACATCTCCGGAACGGCCATCCGCGAAGGCCTGCGTTCCGGGCGCAGCCCCCGGTTTCTGTTGCCTGGCAGTGTCCTGCACTACATTGCCGAGCATCGGCTCTATCACGACAATGCCGGCCCACCCGAATGAGCACAGACCAGGAAGGAAAGCATGCAGAGTGAACCGCTCGTCGATCTCGTGACAGAGGCCCTCGAGGACATGAAGGGCCAGCAGATCCGTGTGCTGGACGTGCGCGGCAAGACGCCGCTCGCCGATTACATGGTGATCGCGAGCGGCACGTCCAACCGGCATGTGAAGTCGCTGGCGGACACGGTGGTCGAGAAGGCGAAGGAGTCCGGCGTCAGGGCCCTCGGCGTCGAGGGCCAGGATGGCCAGGAGTGGGTGCTGGTCGATCTGAACGACGTGATCGTTCACGTGATGCTGCCTGCTGTCCGGGACTTCTACAACCTCGAAAAGCTGTGGCTGGCAGAGGACGGAAGCGGGGACACGGCGGCACCGGCCGGCGCCGAGTCCGTTCCGGGGCCGGACCTGGTACGCCGCATGCGGCGCTGAATGCGGCCCCGTGCGCCTGCATCTGCTCGCGATCGGCCAGCGCATGCCGGACTGGGTGGCCGCCGGCTTCGACGACTACGCGGCCCGGATGCCCCGCGAGTTGCCCATGGCGCTGCGGGCGCTGCCCAGTCCGGCCCGCTCGCGCGCGATGGACACCGCCACGCTGCGCCGGCTCGAGGGCCAGGCCCTGCTCGCGGCCATTCCCGGGCAGGCGCTGGTCGTTGCGCTGGATGAGCGGGGACGGGCGGTCGATACCCGGGGCCTGGCGGACCGTCTCGCAGGCTGGCAGCAGTCGGGTCGCGACGTGGCGCTGGTCGTCGGCGGGGCGGCCGGGCTCGACGACGCGGTGCGCGCGCGCGCCGACTGGCTCTGGTCGCTGTCGCCGCTGACCTTCCCGCACATGCTCGTGCGGGTGCTGGTGGCCGAGCAGATCTACCGGGCCTGGTCGCTGCTCAACCATCATCCCTACCACCGCGCGTGACCCGGCCATTGCTGCTGGCCTCGGCTTCACCGCGGCGCCGGGAACTGGTGGCGCAGCTCGGTCTGCGGTTCACGGTCGCGCCGGTGGACATCGACGAGTCGCCGCGGCCCGGCGAGGGGCCCGGGGCGCTGGTGTCACGGCTGTCCCGGGCCAAGGCGGAGGCCGCGCTCAGCGCAGCCGATCCGCCGCAGTGGGTGCTCGGCGCCGACACCGTCGTTGCCGTGGGCCAGGAGATCCTCGGCAAGCCCGGAGACGCCGCGGCCGCGGCGGCGATGCTGCGGCGGCTGTCAGGCCGGGTGCACACCGTCTACAGCGGACTCTATCTTGCGCACACGGCGTTCTCCGGTCACGGGCGAACCGTCCGCACGCGCGTGTGGATGCGCGAGCTCGGGGATTCCGAGATCACCGCGTACGTGGAGACGGGGGAGCCGCTGGGCAAGGCCGGCGCCTATGCGATCCAGGGCCGTGCGGCCGCCTTCGTGCGCTGCATCGCGGGTTCCTACAGCAATGTCGTGGGCCTGCCGCTGTTCGAACTGGACGCGATAATGCGCGGGCTGCCCGACCCGCCCGGGCAGGTCTGAAGCCGACAGGCTGCTAGTCGATCCCGAGCTTCTTCAGGCGATAGCGGAGCTGCCGGAAGCTGAGGCCGAGGAGCCGGGCGGCTGCGGTCCGGTTGCCGCCGGTCTTCGCCAGTGCCGCCTCGAGCGCGGCCCGTTCCTGTTCCGCGAGCTGATCGTCCAGCCCCACACTGTCGTTGACCGTCAGTGCCGCGTTGCGCTGCGCGGCCCCGCGCTCCGGGAACTCCAGCGCTTCGGCGTCGATCACCGGCCCGTCGACCATCACGGCGGCCCGCTCCAGGATGTTCTCCAGTTCGCGCACATTGCCCGGGAAGTGATAACCGGTGAGGCGGTCCATCGCCGCGGACTCCAGCGACAGCGGCGGGAGACCCCAGCGGTCCGCGATCTGGCGGAGGATGTGCGTGGCCAGGGATCCGATATCCTCGGGACGCTCCCTCAGCGGGGGCATCCGCAGTTCGACGACGTTCAGGCGGTAGTACAGGTCCTGACGGAAGTGCCCCTCGTCCACCTCGGCCGCGAGGTCCTTGTGGGTGGCCGACAGGATGCGCACGTCGACGCTCTCCTCGCGTGCCGAACCCACCGGCTTGATCGCGCGCTCCTGCAAGGCCCGCAGCAGCTTGACCTGCAGCGCCAGCGGCAGCTCGGCGATCTCGTCCAGGAACAGGGTGCCTCCGTGCGCCTCGCGGAACAGGCCCTGCTTGTCCCGCACCGCCCCGGTGAAGGCGCCCTTGCAGTGTCCGAAGAACTCGCTCTCCATCAGCTCTGCGGGGATCGCGCCGCAGTTCACCGGAACGAAGGGCTGGTCGCTGCGGGACCCGAGGCGGTGGATCTCGCGCGCGGCCAGCTCCTTGCCGGAGCCGGATTCGCCGAGGATCATCACCGGCGCCTGGCTGCGCGCAAGGCGCCCGACCCGCGCGCGCAGCTGGTCCATGGCCCCGGAACGTCCGAGCAGCGGACCGGAGTCCCCTGATTCCCCGGTGTCCTGCAACCGGTCGTCCAGGGCCGGTGCCGTCCCCAGTTTCAGCGCGCTGTCGATCAGCCGGCGCAGCATCTCCAGGTTCACCGGCTTGGTCACGAAATCGAAGGCGCCCAGCTTCAGCGCGTTCACCGCGCTGTCGACGCTGCCGTGGGCGGTGATCACCGCCACCGGGAGGTCGGGGCAGTGCCGCTGAATGTGCTGCACCAGCTCGAGGCCGTCGCCGTCGGGCATCCGCATGTCGGTCAGGCACAGATCGAAGGCGCGCCTGCCGACCAGGTCCAGGGCCTCCCGCATGCGCGTGGTACTGGTGGCCTCGATGCCCATGCGCTGCAGCGTGATCTCCAGCAGTGCACAGATGTCCGGTTCGTCATCGACGACCAGCACGTGCTTGATGCTCATCCGCCGCCCTCGGGATGCAGTGCTCGTGATCGTTGCTGCGTTCGCGTACATGACCTGGGATGGCTCTCGGCTCGGCAAGTCTGTGGGCATCGGCACCCGCTCATCCGGGGTTGTCGGCCAGGGTTGGCGGTTCCTTGAGGTTCGACCCATGGACCGGCGAATCCGTGGGCGCGAAGAGGATCCGGAAGCATCCGCCCCGAGGCTGCTGAACATACTCGAGTGCAGCGCCATTGTTTTCGCAGAGCAGCCTGGAGATGTAAAGCCCGAGGCCGGTGCCGCCTGCCGACTTCGAGGAGAATGGCTCGAACAGGCCCTCGCGGTCCGCGGGCGGTATCCCGGGACCGTCGTCGATCACGTCGAGGGTGACCGAGCGGCGGATCTGGCCGGCGCCGCCGCGCAGGATCACCGGGGGGCTCTCGGGCCGGTCGTGACCGCCGTGCAGGCGCGCGTTCATGCACAGGTTCCACAGCACCTGGTTGAGCTGGGAGGGGTCGAACAGCACCTCCGAGTCCCCGGGGTGGACACTGATGCGCAGCGAACTGCGGGGCATCTGCGCCGCGCTGCAGAACTCCTCGGCGAAGCGCTCGAGCCGTTCCTTCAGGTTGAAGGTCTCCCGCTGGGGGGAACCGCCGCGGGTCAGTCCGAGGACGTTGCGGATCACCCCGTCGACCCGCTGGCTCTGCTTGAGGATGATGTCGAGCAGGCGCTGGTCGGGGGCGCCCAGCTTCGGCGATTCCGCGAGCAGCTGGGCGCTGTGGCTGATCGCGCCGAGGGGGTTGCGGATCTCGTGGGCAATGCTGGCGGTCAGGCGGCCGATGGCCTCGAGCTTCGCGGCCTGGGCCCGGCGCTTGCTCTCCGCGGCGTCGTCGACCAGCAGCAGCGCGCCCTGTTCGCCGAACATCCCGAGCGGCGCCAGCCGGACCTCGAGTTCCGTCTGTTCCTCGTCTCCGGGGATCACGTGGAGTTCCGAACGGCCGCTGTTCTCCTGCCACTGTTCAACGATTGCCTTGAGCCGCGGCGACAGCGCGTCGATGGTCGACCCGCTTCGGGGCGGCAGCAGGCGGCGGGCCGCCTCGTTGATACTGAGCACCTGGCCGTCCGGATCCAGCGCGATGACCCCGGCGCCCATCCGGGCGATGATCTGGGCGTTCAGCTCGGCCATGCTGGCAAGGGCCAGCTCCTGGCGCGCGACGCGTGCCTCGCTGCTGCCCGCCCGCTGGGCCAGCCGCGAGGTCAGCACCACCGCGATGAAGAGCGTTGCGCCCAGCAGGCCGGCCTGTGTCGGTCCCGGCTCGAATGGCCACGGCAGGGCGGGCCCGATCAGCAGTTCGGTCAGCAGGATCATCAGCGTCGCCAGCGCCGCGATGAACAGGCTGGTCCGGCCACTGGTCATGGTGGCGATCGCGGCGACCGCCGGGATCAGCAGCAGGCCGAGCCCGCTCTGCACGCCCCCGGCGGTGAGCAGGATCAGGCTGATCGCGAGGATGTCGAGCAGCGCGCCGCCGATGGCCTTGTACGGGGACAGGCCCCTGAATTCCTCGCCGGGATTGCGTGCCAGCACCACCATCACCAGCGCGAAGGCCAGGTACGCGACGCTGATGAACAGGTAGGGCACGGGGGCCGGGGGCACGAAGCCCGGGTCGCCGGGGGCGAGCGTGGCCAGCCAGATCAGGAAGAGGGCGACGAAGAGCCGGTACAGCGCGGTCAGCCAGAGTGACCGGGAAATCTCGTCATGGGCGATCACGGGGATCAGCCTTCGTTGCTGTCGCGCTTGTCCGCGAGGGCATGCTCCCGGGAACAGTACATCCGGTTGCCGGAACGATGGGCCTCGAATTGTGGCACGTGGACGCCGCAGTGTGCGCAGCGCACCACCGCGCCCTGCTGTTTCAGCCTCTCGGGCGTCTCCGGCCGCTTACGTCCCGAACTGCGAAGCAGCGTGCGGACAATCAGGAACACGCCCACGATCGCGGCAATCAGCAGCAGAAGTCTCATGCCGCGATTCTAACACCAGGGCCCGTTGGCGCGGTGCACGCCGCGGCGCACCGCCACGGCCGCCGGAACCCGTGCCGCCGCCGATGGTGGTTGTGGCTGGACCGGCGGCTCGCTATGCTCAGGTCGCATGAACCTTCACGAATTCCAGGCCAAGGCCCTGCTCCGCGCGTCCGGCATCGCGGTGCCGCCGGGCGAGCTGATCACCGGGGTCGAAGACGCCGGCGCGGCCTGGGCACGGCTCGACTGCGAGACGGCGCTGATCAAGGCCCAGGTCCACAGCGGCGGACGCGGCAAGGCGGGCGGCGTCGTCGCGGTCGGGAGTGCCAGGGAGGCCGAAGAGACCGCCAGCCGTCTGCTCGGGTCCCGGCTGATCACCGCGCAGAGCGGCCCCGAGGGGCTGCCGGTGGACCAGCTGTTGATGGAGCCGGCCGCCGCGATCGATCGCGAGTTCTATTTCGCGATGCTCGTGGATCGGGCCCGGGCGTCCATCGTGATGGTGGTCTCTGCCGAGGGCGGCATGGACATCGAGACCCTTGCGCGCGAGCGCCCGCAGGCGGTGGTGACGCTGCCGATCCATCCGGCCACCGGGGTGATGCCCTTCCATGGCCGCCGGGTGGCGCGGGTGTTCGGCCTGCAGGGAGAGCCGGCGCGGGCCGCTGGCCGGCTGGTGCAGGATGCCCATCGCCTTTTCCGGTCGTCCGACGTGCAGCTGCTGGAGATCAACCCGCTGGTGCTGACCGCGGACCGGCAACTGCTCGCGCTCGATGCGAAGCTTGCGATCGACGACTCGGCGGCGTACCGGCAGCGCGAGATCTTCGGGCTGCGCGATGCGCGTCAGCGGCACGAGGCGGAGGAACGCGCCCACGAGCACGACCTCAACTACATCCGCCTGGACGGCGACATCGGCTGCATGGTCAACGGCGCCGGACTGGCGATGGCGACCATGGACCTGATCCAGCACCACGGCGGGCAGCCCGCCAATTTCCTGGACGTGGGCGGAGGCACCACCGTGGAGCGCGTGGCCGCCGCCTTCAAGCTGATCCTCTCCGATGACGCCGTGCGCGCGGTGCTGGTGAACATCTTCGGCGGCATCGTGCGCTGCGACCTGATTGCGGAGGGCATCATTGCCGCGATCCGCGAGGTGCAGGTTCAGGTGCCGGTCGTGGTGAGGCTGGAAGGCACGAACGCGGAGGCAGGCCGCGAGGCCCTTGCGCGCAGCGGGTTGGACATCCTGGCCGCCGAGGATCTCGACGAGGCGGCCCGCGCCGCCGTGGAGGCCGCGGCATGAGCATCCTCGTTGACCGCGACACCCGGGTGATCTGCCAGGGCTTCACCGGAAGGCAGGGCACATTCCACTCGGAACAGGCCATCGCCTATGGCACGCGGATGGTCGGGGGCGTGACGCCGGGCAAGGGCGGACAGCGGCACCTGGAGCTGCCGGTCTTCGATACCGTCGCCGACGCCGTGCAGGAGGCCGGCGCGGAGGCCACGATGATCTACGTGCCGGCCGCCTTTGCCGCGGATGCGATCTGCGAGGCGGCCGATGCGGGCATCGAACTGGTGGTCTGCATCACCGAGGGCATCCCGGTGCAGGACATGATCCGCGTGAAGCAGTACCTGGCCCAGGGCCCGACGCGGCTGATCGGTCCGAACTGTCCGGGAATCATCACGCCCGAGGCCTGCAAGGTCGGCATCATGCCGGGTTACATCCACCGCCGCGGCCGGGTGGGCATCGTGTCGCGCTCGGGCACCCTGACCTACGAGGCGGTGAAGCAGACCAGTGATCTCGGCCTGGGACAGAGCACCTGCATCGGGATCGGCGGGGACCCGATCCAGGGGCTGGACTTCGTCGACTGTCTCCGGCTGTTCGCCGAGGATCCGGAGACCGAGGGGGTGCTGCTGGTCGGCGAGATCGGTGGTGAGGCCGAGGAACAGGCCGCAGCCTTCATCCGGGAATCCTTCGACAAGCCGGTCGCGGCCTACATCGCCGGGGCCACCGCGCCGCCGGGCCGCCGGATGGGCCATGCGGGTGCGATCATCGCGGGCGGGCAGGGTACCGCCGCCCAGAAGATCGCGGCCCTGCGCGACGCGGGTGCGGAGATCGCGGCGAGTCCGGCTGAACTCGGTGCCGCAATGGCCCGGGCCCTCGGCTGAAGCGCGCGCAAGCGGATCCGGGCCCCTACGATGCCCTCCAGATCGAGTCTCCGCATGGCCCTGGTGCAGATGAATCCCGTGGTCGGAAACCTGCGCGAGAACGCCTCGCGCATGCTCGAGGCGGCGGAGCGTGCGCGGGCCCTGGGCGCGGACGTCGCCGTCTTCCCCGAGCTCGCGGTCACCGGCTACCCGCCGGAGGACCTGCTCCTGCGGCCCCGCTTTCTCCAGGACACCGCGGCGGAGGTCGAACGGATCGCGGCCGGGGCCCGGGGGATCGACCTGGTGATCGGTGCGCCGGTGGCCACCGGCCCGGGCCTGATCAACGCGGCGCTGCTGCTGCGCGATGGCCGGGTGCAGGCGCAGTACGCGAAGCACAGGCTGCCAAACTACAGTGTCTTCGACGAGCGCCGCTACTTCGATCCCGGTACCGAGGCGGTGGTGCCGGAGATTGCGGGGCTGCGGGTGGCGCTGACCGTCTGCGAGGACATCTGGCGGCCCGAGCCGGCGGCCCTGGCAGCCGCGGCCGGTGCCGAACTCATCCTGAACCTGAACGCGTCACCCTACCATCGGGGCAAGGCCACGGAGCGCGAGGCGGTGGTTCGCGCACGCGTGCACGAGACCGGCTGCCCGGTGGTGTACGTGAACTCGGTGGGTGGGCAGGACGAGCTGGTCTTCGACGGGCGCTCCTTCATGGTCGCGGCCGACGGGGCGGCGCAGCCGCTGCTGCCGGCCTGGGTCGCCGGCCTTGCGGTGATCGACGTCGAGCGGGCGGGGGGCGCCGGGTTGCGGGTACGCGAGCACGCGGTGGAACTCGAGCACCCGCAGCCGGACTCGCTGGTCTGGGGCGATGACGAGGAAGGTGCCGCGGCCGAGCCCGCCGTGGCCGACCCGGAGGCCCTGGACATGTACCGCGCGATCATGGTCGGCATCCGCGACTATGTGCGCAAGAACGGCTTTTCCGGCGTGCTGCTCGGGCTCTCCGGCGGGATCGACTCTTCCCTGACCGCGGCCCTGGCCGTGGATGCGCTCGGGGCCGACGCGGTGGAGGCGGTGATGATGCCCTACCGCTACACTGCCTCGATGAGCGTGGACGACGCCCGGCAGACGGCGGCCTCGCTCGGCATCGACTACCGCGAACTCGCGATTGAACCGATGGTGGAGGCCTTCCGGGAAGGCCTGAAGGAGTCCTTCCCGGACCAGAGCCAGAACCCCGGGGACGTGACCGAGCAGAACCTGCAGTCGCGTTGCCGCGGGGTCGTGCTGATGGCCCTCTCCAACCGCACCGGAAGGCTGCTGCTCGCCACCGGCAACAAGAGCGAGATGGCGGTCGGTTATGCAACGCTGTACGGCGACATGGCCGGGGGGTTTGCGCCCCTGCGCGACGTGACCAAGCAGTGGGTGTATCGCCTGGCGCGCATGCGCAACGGGGTCGGCCGGGTGATCCCGGAGCGGGTGATCACCCGCCCGCCGAGCGCGGAACTGGCACCCGACCAGCAGGACGTCGATAACCTGCCGCCCTACCCGGTGCTGGACGAGATCCTCGAGGCCTTCGTCGAACAGGAGTCCTCGGTGGACGAGATCGTCGCGCGCGGTTTCGACCGGGAGACCGTGGAGCGCATCGCGCGCATGGTCTTCATTGCCGAGTTCAAGCGGCGTCAGGCGGCCCCCGGCGTGCGCGTGTCGGCGCGCGCCTTCGGGCGCGACCGGCGCTATCCCATCACTTCCGGATACCGCGAGTTCCGGGGCGAAGAGTCCCATTCCCAGGAGGAGTCATGAAGAAGATCGAAGCGATCGTCAAGCCGTTCAAGCTCGAGGACGTCCGCGAGGCCCTGACCGAGGCCGGCATCAGCGGCATGACCGCAACCGAGGTGAAGGGCTTCGGGCGGCAGAAGGGACACACCGAACTCTACCGCGGCGCGGAATACGTGGTGGACTTCCTGCCCAAGGTAAAGCTGGAACTGGTGGTGGACGACGGCCAGGTGGACCAGTGCATCGACGCGATCGTGAACGCGGCGAACACCGGCAAGATCGGTGACGGCAAGATCTTCGTCACGCCGGTGGAACGCGCCGTGCGCATCCGTACCCGCGAGGAGGGTGCGGACGCCTTGTAGCGGCAAGAACCGGCGTCGCGCGCCCGTCGGGTCGGACCCGGCCCGCTTCAGTTCGCGAAGAAGGGCAGGCGCTCGAGCAAGCCGCGCACTCCGCCCGCCTGCTCGCCGATGACCACGGGTTGTCCGGCCAGAACCGCCTCCGCCTGGTCGGGGTGGTTCAGTTCCAGCACGGCCAGGGTGTTCTCGGCGTGATCGTCGAGGTCCAGCGCCTCGTAGCTCTGGTACAGGATGGCCAGTGCCTGTGGCATCACCGCCGCACCCGGGTAGCGCTCCACCACAAAACGGGCGCGCTGCACGGCCGCGACCCAGGCCCGGCGCTCGATGTAGAACTGGGCCACCCGCAGCTCGTGGGCGGCCAGCGCGTCGCGTATGAAGACCATGCGCTGCCGGGCGTCGGTTGCGTAACGGCTCTCCGGGTATTCGCTGACCAGCCGGCCGAAGTCCTGGAAGGCCTGCTCCAGCGGGCCGGTGTCCATCTCCGCCGGGTCCATCGGGAAGATCCGGCTCAGGAAGCCCTGGTCGGGGTCGAAATTGATCAGCCCGCGCAGATAGTAGGCGTAGTCGAGGTTCGGGTGCCGGGGGTTCAGCTGCACGAAGCGGTCGACCGCGGCCAGCGCCGCCTCGGCTTCGCCGGCCTTGTAATACGCGTAGGGGATCTCGATCTGCGCCTGCTGCGCAAAGCGGCCGAAGGGGAAGCGGGCCTCCAGCAGCTCGTAATATTCGACCGCCTGCTGGTAGTTCCGGGAATCCAGCGCCGCCTTCGCCTCCCCGTACAGCTGGCTCGCCGACCAGTCCGCCGTCGGGTCGTCCCGCAAGGCCGCGCAGCCGGACACGGTTAAGATAACGGCCAGAACGATCAACCAGCGAACTACCGACACGGTGGGGCCTCGAGAACAATGCATCAGGCGTGGATTCTACAACAATGCGGCCGGGGGCCGCGTGGCGGCAATGGCCGGTACTGAACAACGGTCCGTGATGCTGCCGCAGGAACTCGCGGGGCAGCGCCTGGACGCGGCGCTTGCGCGCGTCTTCGCGGAATACTCACGCAGCCAGTTGAGCCAGTGGCTTCGGGAGGGGGTGCTGACGGTCGATGGCGGTCAGCCGAAGCCGAAGACGACCGTGCGCGGCGGAGAGGAGGTCTGTCTGGCGGTCCCGGAGGCCCCCGAGTCCGCCTCGCGCGCAGAAGCCATCGAGCTCGACGTGGTATACGCGGATACGGCGATCATCGTGGTCAACAAGCCGGCGGGGCTCGTGGTGCATCCGGCGGCCGGGCATCCCTCCGGCACGCTGGTGAACGCGCTGCTGCACTACGCCCCGGAACTCGCGGCGCTGCCGCGGGCCGGCATCGTGCACCGCCTGGACCGGGACACCACGGGCCTGATGGTGATCGCGCGCACGCCGGCCGCCCGGACCAGCCTGGTGCGCCAGCTCCAGCAGCGCAGCGTGCACCGGGAGTACCGGGCGCTGATCCGTGGCCTGCCGATCAGCGGCGGGACCATCGACCAGCCGATCGGCCGCCATCCGGTCGACCGCAAGCGCATGGCGGTGGTCGGGGGCGGCAGGCCGTCGGTGACCCACTACCGCCTCCTGAAGCGCCTGCGCGCACACACCCTGGTGGCGGTCCGTCTGGATACCGGGCGCACCCACCAGATCCGCGTGCACATGGCGCAGGTCGGGCACCCGGTGGTGGGCGACCCGACCTATGGCGGGCGGCCGCGGCCGGTACGCGGGATGACCGAGCCGGCGGCACAGGCCCTGGCGGCCTTCCGGCGCCAGGCCCTCCACGCCGCCGTTCTCGGCCTGCTGCACCCGGTCACCGGTGCCGAGTGCCGTTTCGAGGCCCCGCTGCCTGCGGACTTCCAGGCCCTGCTCGAGGCACTGGAACGCGACGCCGTGGTGATGGAGACCTCCGGGGGGCGGCCGTGAGCGCCCTGCCGCTGATCGTTCCCGACTGGCCGCTGCCGGCGAACCTGCGCGCGGTCCAGACCACCCGTGCCGGTGGCGTCAGCACCGGGCCCTGGCAGAGCCTCAACCTCGCGCTGCACACGGGCGACGACCCCGCGGCCGTCCACCGCAACCGGAGCCTGCTGGGCGCGGCACTGGACCTGCCGCGGCCGCCGCTGTGGCCGACACAGGTGCACGGTACCGCGGTGGCTGAGGCGGCGGCGATGGCCGGCGCGCTCGAGGCCGACGCGGTGGTCGCCCGGGGTCCGGGCGAGGTCTGCAGCGTGCAGACCGCCGATTGCCTGCCGGTGCTCTTCGCGACCCTCGACGGACGCGAGGTCGCCGCCGCGCACGCGGGCTGGCGCGGCCTGGCCGGCGGCGTGCTGGAGGCCACCCTCGATGCCCTGGGATATCCCCCGGCACAGGTCACCGCCTGGCTCGGACCCGCGATCGGCCCGGAGGCCTTCGAGGTCGGACCGGAGGTCCGCGCGGCCTTTATCGGCCAGGATGCCGAAGCCACGGGCGCCTTCAGGCCAGGCACCGGCGACCGCTGGTTCGCCGACATCTACCGCCTCGCGCGCCTCAGGCTCGAGCGCGCCGGCCTGCGCGAAATCCACGGCGGCGGCCGCTGCACCCACGCCGAGTCCGAGACCTTCTTCTCCTATCGCCGCGACGGCACCTGCGGCCGCATGGCCACCCTGATCTGGCGGGTGGGCTGACCCCGTTCCGTCTGAGGCGGGTGCCGGGATCTGGCACGAGAGCTTTGCCGTGACGGTGGGTGCCCGGATGCGGAGCCGACCTCCCGGTCTGCGGGACGCCGTGAATACCTCCATGTAGGCTTGACGGCAGCATCCCTGCTGCCGACACCCGCAGACCGGGAGGTCGGCTCCGCATCTCTCAACCGCGGACGTGGATCGGTGGGGGAGGCCGGGTGCCCCGCCCCAACCCTTTCCCGCGTGCGGGCGCGAACGGCGGAGGGCAGGATGCCTGGAGTAACGGGGCCGGAGGTTAGGGTCAGGAACGACCCAGGCGCTGGGGCGGCGGATCTGGCGGGCTGGCCGGTGGCTGTCGGCAGCAGGGATGCTGCTGCCGACACCCGCAGACCGGGGGGCGGCTCCGCATCTCTCAGCCGTGGACAGCAGGCGTGAATCCACGCGGGACGCCGCATGCCCTCTTCGCAACCGTTACACGGGGTCTCCTGGCGAACGTCCCTGGGCCTTGCCTCTGGCGGTTGGAAATCCGCTCGCGGCGGATTTGTGCCCCCACGCTGGAGAGGGGTGGAGGTACCGGTCGGGGATCACCCCGGCGTTGGGGAGGCGGATCTGGCGGGCTGGCCGGTGGGTGTCGGCAGCAAGGATGCTGCCGTCAAGCCTACATGGATGTATTCACGGCGTCCCACCGGCCAGCCCGCCAGATCCGCCGCCAGGCACCCGCCGCCGCCTGGCACCCGCCGCCTGGCACCCTC